>DASTCK010000206.1:0-5113 GCA_035711225.1 Casimicrobiaceae bacterium | reverse complement strand
GACGATGGATCCCGCGGTGCGCCGGCTCCTCAAGGTGCAGATCGAGGACGCCGTGACCTCGGAGGACATCTTCTCGAAGCTGATGGGCGAGGAAGTCGAGCCGCGGCGCGCGTTCATCGAGTCCAACGCGCTGGGCGTGCGCAACCTCGACGTCTGAGCCGGGGCGCGGCGAGCGATGCGACGACGAGACGCCGCCTTGGCGCTGCTCGCCGCGCCGCTGGCCGCCGCGCTCGCGCAGCAGCCCGCGCGCGTCGCCCGGATCGGCTACTTGAGCCATCCTACGCGCGAGTCGGTCGAGCGCGGCGTCAAGGCGTTCGTCGCGCGGCTCGGGCAGTTGGGCTGGGTCGAGGGCAGCAACCTCGTCATCGAGTACCGCTGGGCCGAAGGCGACGCCGAGCGCCTCCCGGCGATGGCACGGGAGCTCGTCGCCATGAAGGTCGACCTGATCGTTGCGCCGGCCGGCGTCGCCGCGCTCGCGGCGAAGCAGGCCACCTCGACGATCCCCATCGTGATGATCTTTCCCTTCGACCCGGTCGGCAGCGGGCTGGTCGCCGACCTGCGTCGTCCCGGCGGCAACGTGACCGGGACGACGTTCGCGCCGGGGCGCGACCTTCCCGGCAAGCAGTTGCAGATCCTGCGCGAGACGCTGCCCGGGCTCGCTCGTGTTGCGGTGCTGCGCAACCCGACCGACGCCGGATGGACGACGCAGGCGGGCGCGATCGATACCGCAGCGAAGTCGCTCGCCATGCAGACCAGCTACGTCGACTTGACCGGCGCGGGCGACCTCGATGCGGCATTCGACGCGATCGCCCGCGAGAAGGCACAGGCGCTGCTGGTCGCGGGAAGCTCGACCTATCTCGTGCACCGCGCGCGCATCGCGGAGCTGGCAATACGCCGACGGCTGCCCACCATGTCGAGCTATCGGGAGATGGTGGAGGCGGGAATCCTGATGGGCTACGCGGTCAACATGGCAGCGTTCGTCGGGCATGCTGCGGGCTACGTCGACCGGATCCTGCGCGGCGCGAAGCCGGGCGAGCTGGCGGTCGAGCAGCCGACGCGTTTCGAGCTCGTGGTCAATGCGAGGACGGCCCGCGCCATCGGTCTGGAGATCCCGCGAGCCGTCCTGCAGCGCGCGGACGAGGTGATCGGCTGACGGCCGTCTTCACGCGGCAGCCACGCGCATCCGATCCCGAGGCGAGCCGCCCTGGCCGCGTCGACGCGCGCTGGAAAGCGGGGCAGCGGGCGTGCCCGACGCAAGGTCGAGCGAGGCGGTGAAGACCGCGATCGTCAGGAAGGAACCGACGCTCACGAAGGACGCGGCGAACGAGAACCGCAAGCCGTGGCTCACCGGCTGCAGGCTTGCGCGATACATGGCGTTGCGCACCGTCCTGCATAAGACGCCGATCGGCGACGTTCGTCGACGCGAGTTGGGCGATACTGGGTCGTCGTAACCTCGGCTCGTTGCGCGGCCGTTCTGGGTCGCGACCGCCGCGCCGCGTGGCGTTGCACGACTCGTCGTTTGGCGCCGGGCTTCCGCGCAGGTACCATCCGCGTGCCGGGTGCCCGGGGGGTGCATCCGACCCGTCGACCCTCGGAATCCGCATGCCCGCATCCCTTCCCCTCTCCCGCGTCGCTGCACTCGCCTGTTTCGCCGTTTCGCTCGCTGCCCAGGCCGGGCCCCGCCTGATCGTCCAGTTCGCCGATAGCGACGTCGAGGCGGCGTTCGCGCCCGCCGCGCGCATGGCGCGGCTCTCCCGTGACGCCGGGATCGAGACCCGCCTGGTCCGGCGGATGGCCGTCGGGGCCCATCTGGTCGAGCTTCCGGCCGGGAGCGACGCGCGCGCCGCGGCGCGCGCGGTCGTCCTCCATGGCGGCGCGAAGCTGGCCGTTCCCGATCGGCGGCTGCGCATCGCGCGCGTCCCGAACGACAGCAACGTCATGTCGCAGCCTTACCTGCGCAACGAACCGTGGTCGGTGAGCGCGTTCGCGGCGTGGGACATCACGACCGGGTCACCCACCGTCGTGGTCGCCGTGCTCGACTCCGGCGTCCTTCCTCACCCCGACCTGGCCGGACGCCTGCTGCCCGGCTACGATTTCGTGAGCAACGTTGCCACGGCCAACGACGGGGACGGGCGCGACGCGGACCCGACCGATCCGGGCGACTGGATCTCGCAGAGCGACGTCGCCAGCGGAGCGTTCGCCGGATGCGACGTCGACGACTCGAGCTGGCACGGCACGTCGGTCGCGGGCGTCATCGGCGCGAACGCCAACAACGTCCTGGCCGTGGCCGGCATGGACTGGTCGGCACGCCTGCTTCCGGTGCGGGTGCTCGGGAAGTGCGGCGGCGACTTCTCGGACATCCTGGACGGCATGGCGTGGGCGGCGGGAATGCCGGTGCCCGGCGTCCCGTCGAATCCGTTCCCGGCGCAGATCATCAACCTGAGCCTCGGTAGCGACGACGGTGAACCGTGCTCCGCGGAGGACGACGCGCTGCTCGCGCAGCTGCTCTCGCCCACCGGACTCCGCGCCATCGTCGCCGCGGCGGGCAACGCCAACGCCGACGCCGACCTGCACTTCCCCTCCTCGTGCCCGTCGACGATCTCGGTCGCCGCGACGACCAACAACGGCAACCGGACGGTCTACTCGAACTACGGATCGAGCGTCGATATCGGCGCGCCCGGCGGCCAGGGCGGCGTGCCCGGGAACCCGGACTTCGGGTTGATCGCGGTGCTCTCCAACACCGGCCAGACCACGGCGGGCAACTACTACGTGCGCGGCATCGCCGGCACGAGCTTCGCGACGCCGATCGTCGCGGGCGTCGCGAGCCTGATGCTGTCGGTCGCACCGAACCTGTCGCCCGCGCAGCTGCGCGCGTCGCTGATCGACAGCGCGAAGCCGTTTCCGCCCGGGTCGACCTGCACCACGGCGTTCTGCGGTCGCGGGATCGTCGACGCGTCCGCCGCGGTGATTGCCGCGCAGGCGACGCCGCTGCCGCCGGGACAGGTGCGGGTCGTCGAGTACTTCAACGCCGGATTCGGCCATTACTTCATGACCGCCGATGCCGACGAGATCGCCGGGCTGGACGGTGGCGCGTTCGGCGGAGCGTTCGTGCGCACCGGACGGCAGTTCGTCGGCTGGAGCGCGCCGTCGAGCGGAACCGAACCGGTGTGCCGGTTCTTCACGGTGACGTTCGCGCCGAAGAGCTCGCATTTCTACACGGCGGACCCGGTCGAGTGCGAAGGCGTCAAGCTGAACCCGGACTGGCAGTACGAGAAGATCGCGTTCCACATTCGCGTGCCGGTCTCGGGCGTGTGCGCGGCGGGAACGACGCCGGTGTACCGGATGTACAACAACGGCCAGACCGGCGCGCCGAATCACCGGTTCACGACGGACGCTTCGCTCTACGAGCAGTTCACGACGACGCAGAACTGGTCCGCGGAGGGCGTCGCGTTCTGCGCGCCATGACGGCTCGCGTCGGTTCGGCGCGAACGATCGATCCGCGGCCCCGGCAGATTGCGCGCGGAGGGTGCGCGATGGCGCTCGCGGCGATCGCCTGCCTTGCGACGGTGGCGAGCGCCGGTCCGCGCCTCATCGTGCAATTCGACGCCGCCGACGTCGAGGCCGCGTTCTCGCCGGCGTCGCGTGTGGCCAGGCTGTCCCATGACGCGGGGGTCGACGCCACGACGGTGCGGCGCCTCGCACGCGGCGCGCTTCTCGTGGAGCTTCCCGATGGCACTGACGCGAAGGCCGCGGCGCGCGACGCGATGATTCGCGGCGGCGCGCGGAGGGCGGTGCCGGACCGCCACGTCAAGCGCGCGAGGATTCCCAACGATCCCGACATCGCCGCGCAGTGGTACCTGCGGAACGACGACGTCACGGTCAGCGCGTACGACGCCTGGAACGTGACGACCGGCTCGCCGTCGGTCGTGGTCGGCGTGATCGACACCGGGATCCTGGCGCACCCCGACCTCGCCGGTCGCGTGCTGCCCGGCTACGATTTCATCAGCGACGTCGCGACCGCGAACGACGGCGACGGCCGCGATCCCGACCCGACCGACCCGGGGGACTGGGTGCTGGAGGCCGATCTCGACAACCCCGCCTTCGCCGGGTGCGACGCGGGGCGCTCGTCCTGGCACGGCACGTCGGTCGCGGGGATCATCGCGGCGAACAGCGACAACGGCATGGCTCTCGCGGGCATGGACTGGGGGGCGCGCATCCTCCCGCTGCGCGTGCTGGGCAAGTGCGGCGGTTTCTTCTCCGACATCTTCGACGCGATCGCCTGGGCGGCGGGCGAGCCCGTGCCGGGCGTCCCGGCGAATCCCTATCCGGCGCAGGTCGTCAACCTGAGCCTCGGCGCGTTCGGGGAAGCGTGCACGGCCGAGGAGGACGCGCTGCTCGCGCAACTGCTCTCGCCCACCGGGCTACGCGCGATCATCGTCGCGGCCGGCAACGAGGCGGACGATGCCAACCTGAGCTTCCCCTCGTCGTGTCCGTCGACGGTCGCCGTCGCCGCCACGTCCGCCACCGGCGATCGCACCGGCTACTCGAACTACGGCGCGAGGGTCGACCTCGCGGCGCCCGGCGGGGATCGCTTCGGATTCTCGGGACTCATCGCCATCCTGTCGAACGCCGGGGCCACGGTGCCAAGCGCCTACGTGATCGACGCGGGCGGCGGCACGAGCTTCGCGGCGCCGATCGTCACCGGCGTGGCGAGCCTCATGGTCTCGGTCGCGCCCGCGTTGACGCCTGCGCAAGTCCGATCGATCCTGCTCACCACCCTCAAGCCGTTCCCGGCGACGTCGAAATGCACGTTCACGACCTGCGGGCACGGCATCGTGAATGCCCACGCCGCCGTGCTCGCCGCGCAGGCGACGTTGCCGCCGGCGGACCAGGTGCCGGTGGTCGAGTACTTCCACGCGGGCTTCGGCCACTATTTCATGACCGCGGACGCGGACGAGATCGCCGCGCTCGATGCGGGGGCCTATGGCGGCGCGTTCGTGCGCACGGGCCGGCAGTTCGACGCGTTCGACGCGGCGACGGCCGGCACGTCGCCGGTGTGCCGGTTCTTCACGGTGGGGTTCGCGCCGAAGAGCTCGCACTTCTACACCGCGGA
>DASTCK010000205.1:0-12912 GCA_035711225.1 Casimicrobiaceae bacterium | reverse complement strand
CCCGCGCGAACGCCGCCCGCTGCGCGTCGAAGCGACGACCGAGCTCGTCGGCGGTCGTGTCGGTCGCGGAGGTGGCGGACGCGCTCATCGGGGAGCCGCGGGACGAGCGTTGTCGCCGCGCTCCGCGCGCGTCTCGCAGCGGGCGAGCACGGCGCCCGCCAGGGCGACGAACGCCGGTCGGCGCCGGAGCGCTGCCGCGGGCATCAGCGAGCGCCCGCGGGAGGCGTGCGCCCCAGGTCGCGGGCCAGCTGGCCCGCGCGCGCGCCGTGCACCTCCGCGCACGCCGGGTCGAGCTGCGCGCAGCGCACCAGGTCGACGCCGGCCGCCGTGTCGTCGCCGAGGCGCAGGTGCACGATCGCGCGCTCGCCGAGCCACATCGCCTGCGGCGACGCCGCCAGCGCGCGGTCGTAGGCTGCCAGCGCGCCGGTCCAGTCGCCTGCCGCCGCGAGGGCCGCCGCCAGCCGCTGATGGTCGGCGGGCGTGTCGCGGGCCTGCGCGACGTGGCGCAGGTCGTCCGCCGCCGCCGCCGCGTCGCCCGCGTCGAGGCGCGCGACGCCCCGTTCGGCGCGCCACGCGGTGATCGTCGTCGCGGCGACGCCGGTGCTCGCCCCCAGCGCCACTGCACGCGACAGGTCGTCGATGCCTTTCGACGGCTGTCGCGCGACGAGCCACGCGCGGCCCCGCGCCGCGTACGCGTCGGCGTCGTCGGGATCGAGCGCGATCGCCTGCGTGAAATCGGCTATCGCCTGGCCCGGGTCGGTCGCTGCAAAGCCGCGCTGCCGCCAGGCGGCCGGCCATTCCGGCCGCTTGGCGAGGACGCGGTCGAACATCATGCGCGCGTCGTCCGGCCGGCCCGCGGCCAGCGACCGGACGCCGTCCGCGTAGGCCTGGTCGATCGCATTGCGCTCCATCGTGCGCCATCCCAGCACGGCGATGGCCCCGGCCACGAGAACGAGCGCGATCCACGCGGTCGCGCGCAGCACCGGACGGCGCGGACTGACCGGGATGCCGCCCGTGCCGTCGTCGATGCCGGTCGGATCGAAGCGCGACTGGGGCTTGTGCCTGGGCTTCAGGGGATCGGGGACGGCCATCGCTTCACCCGTGCAGGATCGCGCGTGTCGCCGCACCCAGCGCGGCCTGCGCGGCGCGCGCCGCGGCTGCGTACGGCGCGGCGCGCAGGAAACCGTGGACCAGCGTCGGGGCCTCGACGAGCGTCGCCTCGACGCCGGCGGCGCGCAGGCGCGTGGCCAGCGCGACGCCCTCGTCGCGCAGCGGATCGAGGCCCACGACGACGATGTGGGCGCGCGGTAGGCCCGCGAGCGAATCGCGCGTCGGCACCGCGCGCGCGCTGCCGTCGTCGGCGCCCTTCGGCAGGTACTGCGCCCAGTACCAGATCATGTCGTCGCGCGTCAGCGTCGGCGACGCGGCGTGCGACCGGTACGACGGCGTGTCGAACGCAGGCTCGACCACCGGATAGATCAGGAGCAGCATCGCGATGCGCGGGCCGCCGCGCTCGCGCGCCTCGATCGCGCAGCCGAGCGCGAGGTGCGCGCCCGCGCTGTCGCCGCCGATGCCGATGCGCGTGCCGTCGATGTCGAGCGCCGTCGCGTGCTCCGCCAGCCATGCGAGCGCGGCATAGGTGTCGTCGTTCGGCGCCGGGTACGGGCTCTCGGGGGCGCGGCGATAGTGGACGCTCGCGACGACCGCGTCGGCGTCGCGCGCGAGCGCGGCGCAAGGGCCGTCGTGCGTGGCGAGGCTGCCGGCCACCCAGCCGCCCCCGTGCAGGTAGACGATCGCCGGCAGCGTCCCGGCGCGCGGGCGGTACAGCCTTACCGCGATCTCGCGCCCGGGCAGCACGATCCACGCGTCGCCGCGCGCGACGTCGTCTTCGGGCGGCGGCAGGCGCCGCACGACGAGCTCCATCCGCGTGCGACGCGCCGCGGGCGACGGGTCGGTGAGCGGGGGAACCTCGGCGGCAACGCGCGCGAGATACTCGGCGACGGCGGGATCGAGGGTCATCGGTCGGCGCGCGGGACGGCGCGGGCGACCGCAACTATACCGTGCGCCCCGCTATCGCCTCGCTCCCAGAGCGACGCCGCCCGCCCGCGGCGGCACGAGCACCGCGACCGTCCCGGCGACGACGAGCGCGGCACCGGCGAGCATCGCGGGTGTCACCGACTCGCCGAGGAACAGGACGCCCCACAGCATGCCGAGCGCGGGCATCAGGAACGTCACCGTCATCGCGCGCGTGGGCCCGATGTCGCGGATCAGCCGGAAGTACAGCAGGTAGGCGAGCGCGCTGCACAGGAGCCCGAGCGCCGCCAGGTTCGCGACGACCGTCGCCGTCACGGGCCCGGGCAACGGGAACAGCAACGCGACCGGCAGCATGGCCACGCCCGCGCACGCCTGGCTCCATCCGGCGATGGCCTTCGGCTCGAGCGCCGCGCCGTGGCGCTTGAGCCACAGTCCGGCGAGCGCGTAGCACAGCGCAGCGGCGAGGCTCGCGACGATCGCGACGATCACCGCGGGCGTCGGCGCGAGCGGACCGGCGCCGCTCACCAGCGCCACGCCCGCCGCCCCGGCAACGAGCCCGGCGGCCTTCGTCGCCCCGAGCCGCTCGTCGAACCACGCGCTCGCGAGGAGCGCGGTGAACATCGGCGCCGCCGCGTTCAGGATCACGAGGTACGAGGCGGGCAGCGTCTGCGCGGCCCACGCGAACAGGAGGAACGGCGCGGCCGAGTTGATCGCGCCGACGAAAAGGAACGCCCGCCATTGACGGCGCAGGTCGGCGCGATAGCCGACGATGGCGAACAGCACGAGCAGCGCGACGCCGGCGATCAGCATGCGCAGCGTCGCCGTCCAGACCGGCCCGAGCGGCGCGGCGAGCACGCGGATGAACACGAACGACGCGCTCCACAGCACGGCGAGCGCGACGAGGCGCGCGAGGTCGGCGCCGCGCATCGCGCTCACGCGAGGTCCCGCGCCGGGCGTGCGTGGGCGGCCGGCCGCGGCCTTGCCCCGCCGCTCGACTCGAGCGCGAGCAGCGCCTTCTTGCGATCGAGCCCGCCCGCGTAGCCGGTCAGCGCGCCGCCCGCCCCCATGATGCGATGGCAGGGCACGACGATCGAAAGCGGATTGCGCCCGGTCGCCGCGCCGGCCGCGCGCACCGACGTGGGCCGCCCGACGCGCCGCGCGAGCTCTGCGTAGGTGATCGTGCTCCCGCAGGGCACCGCGGCGATCGCGCGCCACACCTCGCGCTGGAACGCCGTGCCGAGCGGCGCGACGCGCAGCTCGAAGCGCCGCCGGCGCCCGGCGAAATACTCGTCGAGCTGGCGACCGGCCTCGCGCAGCAGCGGGTCGTCCGGCGCCTCGCGCCAGTCGTCGCCGGCACGGGCGTCGTACTTCTGGCCGTCGAAATAGACGCCGACCAGCGCGCCGTCGTGCGCCACCAGGCGCATCGTGCCGAGCGGGCTTCCCCGCCGGCACCACAGGGTCGTCGTGCTCATGAATCTCCTTTCCACAGGTGCATGACCGCGTACGCGCGCCAGGGGCGCCACGCCGCGCTTCTCGCTTCCGCGCGCGCCGCGCTCGTCGCGCCAAGGGCGCGCCTGACCACGAGGTCGCCGGCCGGGAACGCGTCGGGCCAGCGGAGCGCGCGCATCGCGACGTAATGGGCCGTCCAGTCGCCGACGCCGGGGAGCGCGCACAGCGAGCGCATCGTCGCCTCGACGTCGGCACCCGGCTCCAGCGAGATCGCGCCGCCCGCGACCGCCGCGGCGAGCGCATGGAGCGCGCGCGCCCGAGACGCGACGAGCCCCAGGCGCGCGAGGTCCCGGGGATCGAGAGACGCGATGCGTTGCGGCGTCGGGAACAGCCGCGCCGGCAGCGTGCCGCCCGCGTCGACGCTATCGCCGTGCGCAGCGGCAAGGCGCCCGAGCAGCGTCCGCGCCGCCTTCACCGATACCTGCTGCCCGACGATCGCACGCACCGCGAGCTCGAAGCCGTCGAACGTGCCGGGCACGCGCAGCCCGGGGTCGCGTTGCGCGAGAGGACCGAGCACGCCGGCGATCTCGCGCGGATCGGCGGCGAGATCGAAGGCATGGCGCGCGCGGCCGAGCACGGCGGGCACGACACGCGCGAGCGACGGCGATACGACGACGCGCAGGGCGTGCTTGCGCGCGAGCTGTTGCACCTCGACGCGACCGGCGTGCACGGCGTTCCCGCGCGCGATCGCGACGGTGCGCGTGTACGACGTCCCGTCGACCGACTCGACGCCGTCGATCGCGCGCGCACGGAGGAACGCGAGCAGCGCGTCGAAATCGTAGGGCGGACGGTAGGCGAGATCGAACGCGAGCCCGTCGGCGCTGCGCGAGCCCTCGGCGTCGCGACGCAGGCGCGTCGGCGCCATCCGGTAGCGGTCGCGGAACAGCGCGTTGAAGCGGCGCACGCTCGCGAAGCCGCTCGCGAGCGCGACGTCGGTCACCGGCAGGCGCGTGTCGGTCAGGAGTCGCTTCGCGAGCAGCAGGCGGTGCGTCTGCGCGTACTCGACCGGCGATACGCCGAACTCGGCGTCGAACACGCGGCGCAGGTGGCGGTCCGACACGCCGACGCGCTCGGCCAGCCGGTCGATCCCGCCCTCGTCCATCACGCCGGACTCGATCAGGTCGACGGCGCCCTGCGCGAGGCGCGACGACGCGTCGATCGCCGCGTGGCCGGGGGCGAGCTCCGGGCGGCACCGCAGGCACGGCCGGAACCCGCGCGCCTCCGCCGCCGCGGCGCTCGCGAAGAAGCGGCAATTCTCGCGGCGCGGCATGCGCACGTTGCACACCGGGCGGCAGTAGATGCCGGTGGTCGCCACACCCACGTAGAAGCGCCCGTCGAAGCGGGCGTCTCGGGCGGAGAGCGCCTTCCAGCAGGCGTCGGCATCGAGCGTCATGGCCCGCATCTTACGTCGCGCGGCCCGGGGCCACTGGCCGTTTTCGGACCTGGTGTTCGGGGTCGCCGTCCGCCGCGGGTCGACGCGGGGCGGCGGCGCGGGATGCCGCATAATCGCGCGCATCGCCTTCCGGAGACCCTCGATGATCCGCACGCTACGCGCGCTCGCCGCTCTCGCCTGCGCGGCGCTCGCGGCCGGCGCGACGCCCGCCGGCGCGCAGGCCCCCGATCGCATCGTGTTCGCCACCGACTGGCTCGCGCAGGCCGAGCACGGCGGCTTCTACCAGGCGCTCGCCGAGGGGACCTACCGGAAATACAACCTCGACGTCACGATCCGCATGGGCGGGCCGCAGGTGAACGGCCTGCAGCTCCTCGCCGCCGGCCAGATCGACGTCGCGATGGCCGACGGGCTGCAGGCGCTCTCCGCCGCCGAGCAGAACGTGCCGGTCGTCGCCATCGCCGCGACGTTCCAGAAGAACCCGACGGTCCTGATCTCGCACCCGACCACGACGAAGATCGAGCAGCTCAAGGGCAAGCCGATCGCGGTCGGCGCCGCGGCCAACACCACGTACTGGCCGTGGCTGCGCGAGCAGTTCGGCTTCTCCGACGACCAGAAGCGGCCCTACGGCTTCTCGGTGCAGCCGTTCCTCGCCGACAAGGCGCTGTCGCAGCAGGGCTTCGCGACCTCCGAGCCGTTCTCGATCGAGAAGGCCGGCGTCAAGCCCAGCGTGTTCCTGCTCGCCGACTACGGCTACCCGCCCTACTCGGAGGCGCTGGTCGTGCGGCGCGACACGCTCGACAAGCGCGAGGAGGTGCTCGAGCGCTTCGTGCGCGCCTCGGCCGAAGGCTGGAAGAGCTACCTCGCCAATCCCGCACCGGGCAACGCGCTCATCAGGAAGGACAACCCGCAGATGGGCGACGACCTGCTCGCCTTCGGCCACCGGAAGCTGCGCGAGCACGGCATCCTCGATTCCGGCGACGCGAGGAAGGACGGTCTGCTCACGATGACCGACGCCCGCTGGCGCGCGACCGTCGAGTTCCTGAAGATCACGCGGCTCGCGAAGCCCAACGTCGACTACGCGAAGGCGTGGAGCCTGCGCGTCGTGCGCGACGTCAAGGTCCTCCCCTGAGCCTCGCCCCGCCCGCCCCGGCCCGCCCGGACGCGCCGGCGGTCGCGGTCGCGCACGCGACCAAGACCTGGCCGAACGGCACGCGCGCGCTCGATCCGATCGACCTCGAGGTGCGGCGCGGCGAGTTCCTGACGATCCTCGGGCCGTCGGGCTGCGGCAAGTCGACGCTGCTGCACCTGGTCGCCGGGCTCGAGGCACCGACCTCGGGCGCGCTCGCGTGGTGGGGCGGCCCGTTCGCGGCGACCGGCGCGGCGGGACGGCGCCTCGCGATGGTGTTCCAGTCGCCGACGCTGATGCCCTGGGCGCGCGTCGACGCGAACGTGCGCTTGCCGCTCGTGCTCCAGCACGTGCCGCGCGGGGAGGCCGACCGCGCGGTCGCCGACGCGATCTGGCTGGTGGGGCTCGCCGAGCAGGAGAAGCGGTGGCCGCGCGAGCTGTCCGGCGGCATGCAGATGCGCGCGTCGATCGCGCGCGCGCTGGTCACCCGCCCCGACCTGTTGCTGATGGACGAGCCGTTCGGCGCGCTCGACGAGTTCACGCGCCAGCGGCTCGATACCGAGCTGGTCGCGCTGTGGATGAAGCGCGAGCTGACGATCGTGTTCGTCACGCACAGCATCCACGAGGCGGTGTTCCTGTCGTCCCGCGTCGCCGTCATGGGGCCGCGGCCCGGACGGCTGATCGCGGACATCGCGATCGACGAGCCGCACCCGCGCACCGATGCGTTCCGGCTGTCCACCCGATTCGCCGGCTACGCGAACCGGCTCTCGCAGCTCGTCGCGCAGGCCTGCGGCGGCGGCGTCGCCGACGTCGATCCGGTGGCGACGGCACCGTGACGCGCGAGCGCGACCCGATGGATCGCTGGCGCTACGCGGCGCCGGCGATCGTCGCCGTCGCGGTCCTCGCGCTGTGGCAGGCGCTGACCGTCCTCTACGACGTGCCGCAGTACCTGGTGCCGTCGCCCGTGGTCGTTGCGCGGACGCTCGTCGACGACGCCGGGTTGCTGCTCGCCTCCCTCGGCGTCACCGTGTCGATCGCGCTCGCCGCGCTCGCGATCGCGGTGGCGCTGGGCGTCGCGATCGCGCTCCTGTTCGTGCAGAGCCGCTGGATCGAGACCGCGTTCACGCCCTACGTCGTGCTGCTGCAGGTGACGCCCATCGTCGCGATCGCGCCGCTCATCATCATCTGGGTGCGCGACACGCGGCTCGCGCTCGTGCTGTGCGCGGTCGTCGTCGCGATCTTCCCGATCGTGTCGGACACGACGCTCGGGCTGCGCAGCGTCGACCCGCGGCTGATCGACCTGTTCCGGATGAACCGCGCGACGCGCTGGCAGGTGCTGACGCGGCTGCGCATCCCGAGCGCGCTGCCCTACTTCTTCGGCGGCCTGCGCATCGCGAGCGGGCTCGCGCTGATCGGCGCGGTCGTCGCCGAATTCGTCGCCGGCACCGGCGGCCAGGGCGCCGGCCTCGCCTACCAGATCCTGATGTCGGGCATCCAGCTCAACATCCCGCGGCTGTTCGCCGCGCTCGTGCTGATCACGCTGGCGGGCATCGCGTTCTACGGCACGACGGTGCTGGTGTCGCGGCTCGCGCTGCGGCATTGGCACGAGTCGGAGATCACTCGGTGACCAGCTTCAGCCCGGCGATTCCCGCGACGATCAGGCCGACGCACGCGAGCCGGGCGACCGTCGCGGCTTCGCCGAACAGCACGATGCCCAGCACGACCGTGCCGGCGGCCCCGATGCCGGTCCAGACCGCGTAGGCGGTGCCCACCGGGAGCGTTTTCATCGCCCACGCGAGCAGCACGACGCTCGCGGCCATCGCGGCCAGGGTGCCGACGCTCGGCCACAGGCGAGTGAAGCCTTCGGTGTACTTGAGGCCGATCGCCCACGCGATCTCGAACAAGCCGGCGACGAACAACGCGATCCAGGCCATGGCGGCGCTCCGCTGGTGAGGGCGCCAGCATTATTGCCCCGGCCGGTCCGGTCGCGCTGTGGTCCAATGGGCGCCCATGGAAACCTTCGACGCGATCGTCGTCGGTGGCGGCGTGATCGGGACGTCGATCGCCGCGCACCTCGCCATGCTGGGCGGCGGACGCGTCGCGCTGCTCGAGCGCGGGACGCTCGGCGGCGGCACGACCGCGCAGTCGTCGTGCATCCTGCGCACGCACTACTCCGTACGCGAGGACGCCGAACTCGCGCATGCCGCGATCGGCATCTTCGGGCGCCTGCCCGACTATCTCGACGACCCCGAGGCCGCGTCGGGCTACAACCGCTGCGGGCTCATGATCGTCGCGCCGGAGGGCCCGCGCGCCGAGGCGCTCGCGCAGACGCTCGCCGTCGAGCGCTCGCTCGGCATCGACGCGCGAGACCTCACGCTCGCCGAGGCGCGCGAGCGGCTGCCGCTCGTCAACCTCGACGACATCGCGCACGTCGGCTACGAGCCCGACGCGGGCTATGCCGACGCGCACCTGACGCTCTCGTCGTTCGCGAAGGCCGCGCGCCGCCGCGGCGTGGCGATCCGCGAGGGGGTGACCGTGACCGGGCTCCTGCGCGCGCCGTCGGGCCGTGTCGTCGGCGTGCGCACCGACCGCGGCGACGTCGGTGCCGACCGTGTGATCGTCGCGCTCAACATCTGGACGAGCGCCCTCGCCGGCTGGACCGGCATCGCGCTGCCGCTCACGATCTCGCGCCACGCGGTGTTCACGCTCGAGGGCCCGACCGCGTACACGCGCGAGCTGCCGGTGCTGAAGGACCTCGCGTCGCCCGCCAAGCTCTACGTCCGCAGCTACGCGACGCGCCAGCTCCTGGTCGGCGACGGCAACGAGGGCGAGACGCTGGACGCGCCCGACACCGAGCAGGCGGACGTCCCGCTCGACCACGTCGTCGAACTGGGCGAGCAGGTCGCGCACCGGCTGCCCGCGTTCGCCGACGCCGGCCTCGCCGCGTCGTGGACCGGCGTCTACGACGTGACGCCCGACTGGAACCCGGTGCTGGGGTCGCTCCCCGGCGTCGAGGGGCTCGACGTCGCGTACGGCTTCTCCGGCCACGGCTTCAAGCTCTCGCCGATCGTCGGACGGCTGATGGCGCAGCACGCGCTGGGGCTCGCGACCGACCTGCCGCTCGCGCCCTATGCGCTGGAGCGTTTCGCGAGCGGCAGGCTGCTGACCGGCCGCTACGGCGCGGGTGCCGTCTCCTGACGGCGCCGTGGCATACTCTCGCGCGTCTTTCGTCGACGTCCGCCCCTCGCGGGGCTTTCCGGGGAGGCTTCATGCGTCACCATCGTCTGATCGGCGCGACCACGCTCGCGGTCGCGCTCGCGTTCGCCGGTTCCGCCGCCGCGCAGGACCGGGTGTTCTTCGGCATCGCCACCGGGGGCACCGGCGGCACCTACTACCCGCTCGGCGGCATGCTCGCGCAGCTCATCAGCAACAAGGTGTCGATCGGCGGCAAGAAGCTGTCGGCGACCGCGGAGACCGCGGGCGCGTCGGTCGCCAACGCGCAACTCCTCGGCCGCAAGGACATCGAGAGCGCGTTCGTCGCGGCCGACATCCTGGACGCCGCGTACGCCGGCAAGGGCCAGTTCGAGGGCAAGCCGCTCAAGAACCTGCGCGCGCTCGGCGCGCTGTATCCCGAGCAGGTGCAGCTCGTCACGCTCGCGTCGGCGAACGTGCGCTCGTTCAGGGACCTCAAGGGCAAGTCCGTGTCGTCGGGCTCGCCGGGCTCGGGACAGTGGCAGCTGCTGGGCGACCTCCTCGAGGCGTACGGCATGACGCGCAAGGACATCGGCGAGGACCTGTCGTCGTTCGCGCAGTCGGTCGACAAGATCAAGGACGGCAACCTCGTCGCCTCGCTGATCACCGCCGGCGCGCCCACCTCGTCGATCACCGACCTCGCCAACGCACGCGACATCCGCATCGTCCCGCTCGCCGGCCCCGAGATCGAGGCGCTGCGCAAGAAGCAGCCATACTACGCGGTCGTCCAGTTGCCGGCGAACACCTACAAGGGGCTCTCCGCGCCGGTCGACACGCTCGCGGTGATGGCGATCTGGGCCACGCACGACGGGCTGTCCGACGCGATGGCCTACGAGGTCACCAAGGCGCTCTACGAGAACACCGAGACGCTCGGCCAGGTGCATCCGAAAGGCAAGGAGATCTCGCTCAAGACCGCGCTCCTGTCGGTCTCGATCCCGCTGCACCCGGGCGCGGAGAAGTATTACCGCGAGAAGGGCCTGATCAAGTGAGGCACGCGCCCGGGGTCCGGGCACGCCCGGTCCCGGGAACCGGTGTCGGACCGGGTGTCCGACACCGTGCCTGACAGCGGGTCGGGTTGCCTGGCATCGGCGAACGCATGGCTCGCGCGGGAATGGCGCGTGCCCTCGCCTGCGCGCTCGCCACGACCGCCGCGCATTCCGTGACCGCCGCAAGCTGCCTGGTGCTCGCTTCGCACCCCGACGGCAAGGCGCTGGCGCAAGTGGAGGCGGCGCGCGGAAGCTTCACGATCAGCTACGTGCATTCGGTGACGCGAACGCCCGTCGTCGAGCACTACCGCGTCGACGGCGCGACCATCGTCGAGACCGAGCTCCGCTTCGAGCAGCACGGCCCCGGCCTGCCGACCGAGGCCGACGCGGGTGGCACATGGCGCGAGGAAGGCGGGCGCTTCGTCGTGACGATGAACCGCCGCTTCCCCGCGATCGCGATGCGGGTGCACGCGGACCAGTCGCCGCGCCTCGCCGTCGACGGCGATCGGCGAGCGGTGAACCTCGCGCAATGGGGCAACCGCGCGCTCGCGCTGTCGGCGCGCGCGGGCGCCTGCCTGACGGGCCCTCCGCCGGGCGGGCGCGGCGCGCGCTGACGCGATGGCCGGCAAGCGATCGCGAACGGGCGCCCCGGCGCTGGCGGCCGCGCACGGCGGCGCCCTGACCGACGGGGTGGAGGCCATCTCGGCCGAGAAGCAGGCCGAGCTGATCCGCACGTTCGACAGCGAAGCGAATTTCCGCAAGCTGGTCGGCCCGGTCGGATTGCTGGTCACGACCGTGGCCGTCGTGCTCTCGTCGTTCCACATCTACACGGCGGGCTTCGGGCTTCTGGTCGAGATCAAGCACCGCTCGTTCCACCTCGCGCTGGTGCTCGGCCTCATCTTCCTCGTGTTCCCGCGCGCCCGGCCGCCCCGCGACGGCGTCGAAGCAGCCATCGCCTGGGCGTGGAGCCTCGCGTTCTCCGCGTTCTACCTCTACCTCGCCTGGGCGCTCGTCGACAGGATGTCCGCGCTCGGCGAGGTGCGCCACGGCGCCGCGTTCATCGCGCTGATCGGCTTCATCGCGCTGATCTCGATGCCGTTCCCGCAGCTCGGCGGCGCCGGCGACCGCCCGTCCTGGGCGGACTGGCCGCTCGCCGCAGCCGCGCTGTCGATCTCGTTCTACTTCCTCGTGTTCTTCGACGACGTGTTCATCGCGCGCGTCGGCGCGCCGATCGTGCAGGACTACATGATGGGCGTGCTCGCGATCGTGATCGTGATGGAGGCGTCGCGACGCACGATGGGGCCGCTCCTGCCGGTCATCGGCATGGCGTCCCTCCTCTACGCGCTCGCCGGCCGCTACATGCCCGGCATCCTCGCGCACCGCGGCTATTCGGTCGACCGCGTCGTCAACCACATCTACATCGGCACCGAAGGGATCTACGGCATCGCGGTCGGCGTGGTCGCGACCTACGTGTTCCACTTCGTGCTGTTCGGCATCCTCGCGCAGATGACCGGGCTCGGGCGCCTGTTCATGGACCTCGCGACGATCGCCGCCGGACGCTTCTCGGGCGGGCCGGCGAAGGTGTGCGTGGTGTCGTCGGGGATGTTCGGGATGATCTCGGGCTCGGCGGTCGCGAACGCCGTCACGACCGGGTCGCTCACGATCCCCCTGATGAAGAAGTACGGCTTCAGCTCCCGCTTCGCCGGCGCGGTCGAGGCGTCGGCGTCGTGCGGCGGGCAGGTCACGCCGCCGGTGATGGGCGCGTCCGCGTTCGTGATGGCGGAGCTCCTCGGCGTCCCCTACAAGCTCCTCGTCGTCGTCGCCATCGTGCCGGCGCTGTTCCACTACTTCGCCTGCCTGACGATGGTGCACCTCGAGGCGAAGCGGCTGCGCCTGAAGGGCGTCGAGCGCCACCTGATCCCGAAGCTCTCGCGAGTGGTCGCCGAGAGC
This sequence comes from Casimicrobiaceae bacterium, assembly GCA_035711225.1. Classification (GTDB taxonomy): domain Bacteria; phylum Pseudomonadota; class Gammaproteobacteria; order Burkholderiales; family Casimicrobiaceae; genus VBCG01. Next base: position 662 of record DASTCK010000205.1, on the reverse strand, counting down.
TGGCATCTCGTGTTCCCGCTGGTCGCGCTGGTCACGATGCTGCTGCTCGACTTCACGCCGTTCCTGTCGGCGTTCTGGGGCATCGTGCTGTGCTTCGTGTGCTCGTACATCCCGCTCGTCGCGCGCAGGCTGGGATGGGACCGTCTGCAGGGCCAGACGCTGACCTGGGGCCCGCTGATCGAGGGGTTGTCGGAAGGGGCGAAATACGCGCTCGCGATCGGCGCCGCGTGCGCGTGCGTCGGGCTGATCCTCGGCACGCTGACGCTCTCGGGACTGGGCTTCAAGTTCTCCGGCGCGGTCATCGACCTCGCGGGCCACGTCGGTGCATGGGTGCAGGCGCTCGACCCGACCGGGCTCGTCACCGACACCGGGGCGAAGGTCTTCTTCGGGCTCCTGTTCGTCGCGATCGCGTGCATCCTGATGGGCACCGGCATCCCGACGACGCCCACCTACATCATCCTCGCGTCGATCGCCGCGCCCGCGCTCGCGACGCTCGGCGTGCCGCTGCTCGCGACGCATTTCTTCGTCTTCTACTACGGCGTGCTCGCCGACGTCACGCCGCCGGTCGCGCTGGCGGCCTATGCCGCCGCGGGCATCGCGGGCTCGGAGCCGATGCGCACGGGCCTCACCGCGTTCCGGCTCTCGATGGGCAAGGCGCTCGT
>DASTCK010000204.1:0-4229 GCA_035711225.1 Casimicrobiaceae bacterium | reverse complement strand
ACCTCGGCCAGCGACGTCCGGGTCACGCCCCGGTCGCGGAACACGCGCTCCGCGGCGTCGAGCAGTTGCTCGCGCGTCGCGGCGGCGGCTTCGCGGGTGCGGCGGACCATGGCGGGAAAAGCCTGACTCGGAGCAGGGGTTGCAAACGTTCGTGAATGTATGTAATTTGTCGCGTTTCGTCAAGCCGCGCCGCAGCATCCCTCCCTCGAGAGCTCGCCCATGCCCCGCGCCCTCACCGTCCTCGCCGCCGCGATCCCTCGGCCGGCCCTCCACCTCACGATGGCCGTGCTCCTGGGCGCGCTCGCCGGCTGCGGCGGCGGCACCCCCGGCGGCGCGCACGGCTTCCCGCCGGCGCAGGTGACGGTCGCCACCGTCAGCGAGCGCGACCTCCCGGTGTCCTGGGAGTACGTCGGCCAGACGACCGGCTCCAAGGACGTCGAGGTGCGCGCCCGCGTGACCGGGATCCTCGAACAGAAGCTCTACGCCGAGGGGGCGCCGGTGCGCGCCGGCCAGCCGCTCTTCACCATCGACCCCAAGCCGTTGCAGGCCCAGATGGCCGCCGTGCAGGCGGAGGTGGCGCGCGCGCAGGCGCAGGTGGCGCAGGCCGAGCGCGAGGCGGCGCGGCTCAAGCCGCTCGCGGAGCGCCGCGCGGTCGGCCAGAAGGAGGCCGACGACGCGGTGTCGGCCGCGGAGCTCGCCCGCGCGGGACTCAAGGCCGCCGAGGCGCGTGCCGCCGAGGTGCAGCTGTCGCTCGGCTACACGCGGGTCACCGCGCCTGTCGCCGGGCTGTCGAGCCGCGCGATGAAATCGGAAGGCAGCCTCGTCACCGCGAACGAGACGCTGCTCACCGTCATCTCGCAGGTCGACCCGATCTGGGTGCCGTTCAACATCTCGGAGAACGAGCAGCTCGCGATCAACCGCGCGGTCGCCGCGGGCCAGCTGACGCTGCCGAAGGACAACGGCTTCGAGGTCTCGATCAAGCTCGCCGACGGGTCGCCCTTCCCGCGCACCGGGAAGATCAATTTCGCCGATACGCGCGTGAATCCGGCGACCGGCACCTACGAGATGCGCGCCGAGATCGCCAACCGCGACCAGGCGCTGAAGCCCGGGCAGTTCGTGCGCGTCCAGCTCAAGGGCGCGGTGCGGCGCAACGCGATCGCCGTGCCGCAGACCGCCGTGCTCGACGGCCCGCAGGGCAAGTTCGTCTACGTGCCCGGCAAGGACAAGGACGGCAAGGACATCGCGACGCCTCGTCCGGTCACGCTCGGGCCGTGGGTCCAGGCGGACGGCACCAACCTGTGGATCGTCGAGTCCGGCCTCAAGGCGGGCGACAAGGTGATCGTCGACGGCGTCGCGCGCGTCATGGCGCCCGGCTCGCCGATCATGCTCGGCCCGCCGCCCGGCGCGCCCGGCGCCCCGGGAACCTCGCTGCCGAAGGCGGGCGCGAAGGACGACGCGAAGCCGGCGCCCGCGCCGAAGTCCTGACCGCGAGGCCCGCCCATGCTCTCGCGCTTCTTCATCGACCGCCCGATCTTCGCGGCGGTGATCTCGATCTTCCTGGTGCTCGCGGGGCTCGCCGCGATGCGCGTGCTGCCGATCGCGCAGTACCCGGAGATCGCGCCGCCGGTCGTCACCGTGCAGGCGGTCTACCCGGGCGCGTCGGCCGAGGTGGTCGAGCAGACCGTCGCCGCGCCGCTCGAGAACGCGATCAACGGCGTGCCCGGCATGATCTACATGAGCTCGAACTCCGCGTCGAACGGGCTCGTGCAGATCCAGGTGACCTTCGAGATCGGCACCAACGTCGACCAGGCCGCGATCAACGTCAGCAACCGCACCAAGCAGATCGAGTCGCGGCTGCCGATCGAGGTGCGCCGCCAGGGCGTCACGGTCGAGCGCGGCTCGAGCGCGTTCCTGCAGGTGCTCGCGTTCTACTCGCCGGACGGCAGCAAGGACGACCTGTTCATCTCGAACTACGTCACGCTGAACGTGCTCGACGAGCTGAAGCGGCTGCCGGGCACGACCAACGTGCAGATCTTCGGCGCGAAGGACTACGCGATGCGGATCTGGCTCAAGCCCGACCGCCTCGCGCAGCTCAAGCTCACCCCCGGCGACGTGGTCGCCGCGATCAACGAGCAGAACGCGCAGTTCGCGGCGGGCAAGGTCGGCGCGGCGCCGATCGGGCCGGCGCAGGACCTCGTCTACACGATCACCACCAAGGGGCGCCTCGCCGACGCGAAGGAGTTCGGCGAGATCATCGTGCGCGCGAGCCCCGACGGCTCGACGGTGCGCCTGAACGAGGTCGCGCGCGTCGAGCTCGGCAGCAAGGACTACGAGTTCAACGGCCGCATCAACGGCAAGTCGGCGACGCTGGTCGGCATCTTCCTGTCGCCGGGCGCCAACGCGCTCGAGGTCGCGCAGAGCGTGACGCGGCGCGTCGACGAGTTCGCGAAGCGCTTCCCCGCCGGCCTCGCGTACTCGGTGCCGTACGACACGACGCGCTTCGTCGAGGTGTCGATCACCGAGGTGCTCAAGACCCTCGGCGAGGCGATGCTGCTCGTGTTCCTCGTCGTCTACCTGTTCCTGCAGAGCTGGCGCGCAGCCGTGATTCCGTTCCTCGCGGTGCCGGTCTCGCTGGTCGGCGCGTTCGCGGGACTGCAGATCCTCGGCTACTCGATCAACACGCTGACGCTGTTCGGCATGGTCCTCGCGATCGGCATCGTCGTCGACGACGCGATTGTCGTGCTGGAGAACGTCGAGCGGATCATGCGCGAGGACCGGCTGCCGCCGCGCGACGCCGCGATCAAGGCGATGCGCGAGGTGACCGGGCCGATCATCGCGATCGTGCTGACGCTGACCGCGGTGTTCGTGCCGATCGCGTTCCTCGGCGGCCTCACCGGCGAGCTCTACCGCCAGTTCGCCGTGACGATCGCGATCTCGGTCGTGATCTCGGGCCTGATGGCGCTGACGCTGTCGCCGGCCCTGTGCGTGCTGATGCTGTCGCATTCGCACAAGCCGCCGGGGCGCTTCTTCCAGGCCTTCAACCGCTTCTTCGCGCGCGTCACGCACGGCTACACCGACGGCGTGATCTGGATGATCAGGCGCGGCGTGATCGGCGCGGTCCTCTTCCTCGGCATGGTCGCGCTCACGGCGACGCTGTGGCGCATCACGCCCGGGAGCCTCGTGCCCGACGAGGACCAGGGCTTCTACATCGCGGCGGTGATCCTGCCCGACGGCGCGTCGCTCGACCGCACCGAGAAGGTCGTGAAGCAGGTCGAGGAGCAGATGCGCGCGAACCCGGCGAACCAGGACATCGTCTCGTTCGCGGGCCTCGACTTCATCGGCGGCGGGTTCCGCAACAACGCCGCGACGATCTTCGTCACGCAGATCCCGTGGGACCGGCGGACCGTCGGCACGCAGCAGCTCGTCGGCGAGCTGTTCGGCCGCACGATGGGGATCAAGGAAGCGCTGGTGCTCGCGTTCGGCCCGCCGGCGATCTTCGGTCTCGGCACCGCGGGCGGATTCGAGTTCTACATCCAGAACCGGGGCGACGGCGGCGCGAAGCGCCTGCAGGAAATGACGTACGCGTTCCTCGGGCGCGCGAACCAGGACCCGATGCTCGCCGGCGCGCAGACGTTCTGGCGTGCGACGGTGCCGCAGGTCAGCGTCGACGTCGACCGCGAGAAGGCGAAGAAGCTGGGCGTGTCGCTCGACGACCTCTACGGCGCGCTCGCCGGCACGCTCGGCACCTACTACGTCAACGACTTCAACAAGTACGGCCGCACCTGGCAGGTGCTGATGAGCGCCGACCCGCAGTTCCGCAGGCGGCCCGACGACATCGGCGGCGTCTACGTTCGCGCACGGGACGGCGCGATGGTGCCGATCAACGCGCTAGCGACCGTGCGCTTCAGCTCGGGCCCCGATTCGCTCGACCGATTCAACAACCTGCCCGCCGTGAAGATCATCGGCCAGGCCGCGCCCGGCGTCTCGTCGGGCCAGGCGATCGCGCGCGTCGAGCAGATCGCCTCCGAGGTGCTGCCCGCCGACTTCGGCTTCGACTGGGGGGGCGTCAGCTACCAGGAGAAGCGCTCGGGCGGCGCGTCGACGTTCGCGCTCGCGCTCGCGGTGATCATGGTGTTCCTGATCCTCGCCGCGCAGTACGAGCGCTGGTCGCTGCCGCTGTCGGTGCTGCTCGCGCTGCCGTTCGGCACGTTCGGCGCGCTCGCCGCCGT
>DASTCK010000203.1:0-8571 GCA_035711225.1 Casimicrobiaceae bacterium | reverse complement strand
TCGCGGCGTCGAGGTCGCGGGCGAAGTCCCCCTCGATAAACGTGACCATGAAGGGAAACGCGTGCAGGAGCGCGAGCAGCGCGACGAGCGCCCACGCGAAGCCTGCCGGCACGCCGTCGCGGTCGGCGGCGTCGGCCAAGGCGGACGAGCGGCGCATCGCGCAGGGATGACTCGACGGTCCGGTCCGACGAGCGAGCCTCGCCGGACGACGTGGGAAAAAAAACCTCACAACGCCGCGCGGATTGGCGCCTAGAATGTGCGCTCCCGCAACGCCCGCCGCGGCGGAGCGCGGCGACTCGACGGACAGAGCACGAATCGGAAAGCGATCGATGCGTACCCCGGCTCACGGACGCACAGGGCCCCGCGCAGCGCGCGGGCAGCCGGCTGCGCCCGACGTCGTTCGCAACGCGTTGCGAGCCCCACCGCCGGACAACGCGATGCGGCCGCCGTGGGCGCGCAGCGGCGATGCGTTCGACAACGCGTGCACACGCTGCGGCGCCTGCATCGACGCCTGCCCCACGCATGTCCTCAAGCTCGCGTCCGGGCGCGTGCGCATCGACTTCGGTGACGGCGAATGCACGTTCTGCGGGACGTGCGTGAGCTCGTGCCCCGAGCCGGCCTTCGACGCGGCGGCGCACGCGGCCGGCTCGCGGGCCTGGAACGCGGTCGCGCGCATCGACGACACGTGCCTCGCGCGCCTCGACGTGCCGTGCCAGAGCTGCGGCGATTCGTGCGAGGCGCATGCCATCCGCTTTCGCGCCCGCGCGAGCGCGGTCCCCGACCCGCGCGTCGATGCGACGGCGTGCACCGGATGCGGGGCATGCGTTCGCGTGTGCCCGGCGAGCGCCATCGCGGTCGCGGTCCGCGCGGCCGTGCAGGGTTGAGCCGTCGGCAGCCGCAAGCGGGCGGTCGGCGGTAGCGGCAACGCGCTACCCTTCGATCGGCGGCCTGCCTGCTGCGTGCCGCCTGCTTCCTCCTTCCCCCTTCCAGCCTTGCGCCCATGCTGCCTTCGCTCGCTCCCGACCGCGCCCTTCCGCGCGACGCCGCCCACGCCACGCTGATCGGGCGGGCGTTCCTGCCGGCCGTGAACGGCCCGTCGCCGATCGTCGTGCGCGACGGCGCGGCGTTCGACCTCACGCCCGTGGCGGCGACGACCAGCGAGCTCCTCAACCTTCCCGATCCCGTGCGTGCGGTGCGCTCGACGCCTGCGCTCGCACGCATCGGCAGCGTGGCCGAGCTTCTCGCGAACAGCGACGAGTCGTCGCGCGATCCGTCACGCCCCTGGCTCATCGCCCCCAACGACCTGCAAGCCATCAAGGCGGCCGGCGTGACGTTCGTGTCGAGCATGCTCGAGCGCGTGATCGAGGAGCAGGCCCGCGGCGATCCGGCGAAGGCGGACACCGTGCGGCGCGCGATCGTCGGCATCATCGGCGACAACCTGTCGGCCGTGCGCCCCGGCTCGCCGGAAGCCGCGAAGGTGAAGGACGCGCTGATCGCGCAGAAGGCGTGGTCGCAGTACCTGGAGGTCGGCATCGGGCCGGACGCCGAGATCTTCACCAAGTCGCAACCGATGTCCGCCGTGGGCACCGGCGCGGACATCGGCATCCATCCGAAGTCGGCGTGGAACAACCCGGAGCCCGAGATCGTGCTCGCGGTCGCCGCCGACGGACGCGTGATGGGCGCGACGCTCGGCAACGACGTCAACCTGCGCGACTTCGAGGGGCGCAGCGCGCTCCTGCTCGGAAAGGCCAAGGACAACACCGGGTCGTGCGCGATCGGCCCGTTCATCCGGCTGTTCGACGAGCGCTACGGGATCGACGACGTGCGCCGCGCGGACATCGCGTTGCGCGTGGCGGGTCAGGACGGCTTCGTCCTCGACGGATCGAGCTCGATGTCGAGCATCAGCCGCGACCCGCTGGACCTCGCCGGCCAGGCGATCGGCGCCAACCACCAGTACCCCGACGGCTTCGTGCTGTTCCTGGGGACCATGTTCGCGCCCACGAAGGATCGCCACGGCCCCGGGCAGGGCTTCACCCACGCGGTGGGCGACGTCGTCACGGTCTCGACGCCAACGCTCGGTGCGCTCGAGAACCGCGTGAAGACGAGCGACACCGTCGCGCGGTGGACGATGGGCGCGGGCGCGCTGATGCGCAATCTCGCGCGGCGTGGCGTGTTGCGGTGAATGAGGGGCGATAGGCGATGGGCGATAGGCGATAGGGCGTCGCGCCTGGCGTCGCGCTTCTACAGCCCCGCAATAGAGGACTCGCCCGGCAGGCCTCGGGCGCGCGATCGCCTATCGCCTATCGCCCATCGCCGCCTTTGGCTACTCCGTCCGCTTCATCGTGCTGGTCGGCGCGCCCCGGGGCGAAACGAGGTAGTCGTCGTCGGGGGGCGCCGGGGCCCCGGACGCGCGAGCGACGCTAGGCGTCTCGTCGATCCAGTCGACGCGAAGGCGGTTGTCGACGCCGCGCACGCCGGGACAGGCCTCGACGATCGCCTGCACCACGTCCTTGGTGACCCGCTCCGGCACCGGTCCTTCCAGCGTCACGATCCCGTCGAGCACCCTGATCGTCACGTCGAGGCCGGCGTCGCCGGCCTGGGCGACGATGCGATGGGCGATCTGGTCGCGCAGGCTCGTGTCCGCGTGACCCCGATCAGGCTGGCGAGGCTCGGGAGCGTCCAGCGAGATCGTCGCGACGGGACGAGCGCTGCGCGTTACTGCGCTCCAGCCGCGCGCCGAAGGGGAATGCCCAGCGTCCTCGCCGGCCTCGCGCTCGCGTTTCGCCTCCGCGGAGGGCACGTAGGCGCGCCGACGCAGCGATTCCCGCGCATGGAACGCGAAATCGCGGTCGGTCCAGGGATCGGGGGGTGGCAGCGTGACGATCCGCGCATCGCCGCGCGAGCGAGCGCGCGTCGTCGCGGTGCCGCGGTGGGGATGGGAACGGGAGCGCATGGGCTTCTCCTCGGCGAAGACCAGGATCCGGGGAAGCGGAGTCGGGACGTCGGGATCGGCGCCGCGGACCATGGCTCGTCGCACCGAGCTTCCAGTCGCTACGTGGCTACGTTACGCCGCCTCGACGCCTTCCGCCTCTCGAATCTGGACATTCGTGATCGTCGCCCCGCAGCGCCGCCGACCCCATCGCCGTGCCACCGATGCGGCTGTGGGGCATGGCCGTCGGACGGCGACGCACCGGTTGGCAGGTGCGCGCCGACACGACGCGGCGCCCCCGGCGCTGCGCCAGGCCCCAGCGCTCGCCGCGCAGGCTGCGGCGACGCCGGCAGGCCCTAGAATGGAGGTTTCGCCCGTCGCGACCCGCGGCGGCAACGCGCTCCGCCCTCGCCATGACCGCCACCGCCACGCCCACCCGATCCGCCATCCGCAACGAGCCCCCGTTTCGTGCCGACCATGTCGGCAGCTTCCTGCGCCCGCGCGCGCTGCTCGACGCGCGGGAGCGCTTCGCCCGGCAGGAGATCGACGCGGCGGCGCTGCGCGCGGCCGAGGATGCCGCGATCCGCGACATCGTCCGCTTCCAGGAGGACCTGGGGTTGCGCGGCATCACCGACGGCGAGTTCCGGCGCACCTATTTCCACATCGACTTCCTGACGCAGCTCGACGGCGTCGAGACCAAGGGCGGCATCGCGATCAGCTTCCACAGCAACGCCGGCAACGTCGACTTCGCGCCGCCGGTGATGCAGGTGACGAAGAAGGTGCGGCATGCGCGGCCGATCCAGCGGCGCGATTTCGAGTTCCTGGCATCGGTGACGCGCCGAACCCCGAAGGTGACGATCCCCTCGCCGACGATGCTGCACTTCCGCGGCGGTCGCAAGGCCATCAGCGAGGCGGCCTACCCGGCGATCGAGGATTTCTTCGACGACATCGCGCAGGCCTATCGCGACGAGATCGCCGACCTGGCCGCCGCCGGGTGCACCTACCTGCAGCTCGACGATACCAACCTCGCCTACCTGTGCGACGCGAAGATGCGCGAAGGCGCCCTCGCGCGCGGCGACGATCCGAACGAGCTGCCGCGGCGCTATGCCGCGCTCATCAACGCCGCGATCGCCAACCGGCCGGCGTCGATGCGCGTCTGCGTGCACCTGTGCCGCGGCAACTTCAAGAGCGCGTGGGCGGCGGAAGGCGGCTACGAGCCGGTCGCCGAGGTCCTGTTCAACCAGCTCGAGGTCGACGGGTATTTCCTCGAGTACGACGACGCCCGATCGGGCGACTTCGCGCCGCTGCGCCACGTGCCGAAGGGCAAGGTCGTCGTGCTCGGCCTCGTCAGCACCAAGCTCGACCGGATGGAGACGAAGGACGAGCTCAGGCGCCGCATCGACCAGGCCGCGGCATTCATGCCGCTCGACCAGATGTGCATCTCGCCGCAGTGCGGCTTCAGCTCGACGGTGCACGGCAACGAGATCGCCGTGGCGACGCAGGCGGCCAAGATCAAGCTGTGCGTCGACACCGCGCACGACGTGTGGGGCGGCGTCTAGCCCGGTGCCGGGCACGGTGTCCGACACCGTATCGGATGCTTCGGAGGTGATCGCGGTGGCGTCGACGACCCAGCTCTCGATCGGCCTCGTCGGCTACGGCGAGGTCGGCAAGATCCTCACCGCGGCGCTCGTCGAGCGCAAGCTCGCCTGGGTCGGCGCGTGGGACATCCTCCTTGGGGACGGCACGGCCGCGGCGCCGATGAAGGCGCATGCCGCGCGTGCGGGCGTCGACGCCGTCGGGTCGATGGCCGCGCTGACGGCGCGCGCGGACGTGATCCTCTCCGCGGTCACCGCGTCGCAGGCGTGGGCCGTCGCCGACGAAGCCGCGCGCTCGATACGCCCCGGCACGTGGTTCGTGGACCTGAATTCCTGCTCGCCGGGCACCAAGCAGCGCTCGAGCGAGCGCATCGACGCCGCGGGCGGCCGCTATGTCGAGTCCGCCGTGATGACGACCGTGCCGCAGTACGGCATCCGCGTGCCCATGCTGCTCGGTGGCCGCGACGCCGCCGCCCTGCAGGCGCTGCTGTCGCCGCTCGGTTTCTCGATGGAGATCGCCGCGGAGCGGGTCGGCGTCGCCTCGGCGATCAAGATGTGCCGCAGCGTGATGATCAAGGGCCTCGAGTCGCTGCTGGTCGAGAGCCTCACCGCTGCGCGCGCCTACGGCGTCGAGGACCGCGTGCTGGCCTCGTTGCACGAGACGTTCCCCGAGCTCGACTGGGAGAAGGTCGCCTCCTACATGGTGATGCGCACCGCCCTGCACGGCAGGCGTCGCGCCGAGGAGATGCGCGAGGTCGCGGTCACGGTGCGCGAAGCCGGACTCGATCCGTGGATGGCGGCGGCCACCGCGGAGCGGCAGGACTGGATGGCGAAGCAGAAAGACGCGGCTGGCTTCGCGCAGGTCGGCAAGGATGCGAACTGGCGCGAGTACGCCGACCGGCTGCTGCGCGTGCTCGAGAAGCGGCGGACGGCCGCCGACTGACGTCCCGCGGGCCGCCGCGCAAGCGCCGGCGCGTCGCTAGTTTCCCGTGAAGCGCGTGTCGGCCATCTCCTTCTGCGCCACGTCGTTGTCGACGAGCTCCGGGTAGACATGGCCGACGAAGAATCCCATCGACAGGTTGAGCTTGACGTAGCGCGTCTGTCCCTTTTCCAGCGTGAACGTCAGCTTGCGCTCCACCTCGGTGGTCGTGACGACCTCGTAGGCGCCGGGCTTGCGATCGGCGTAGAAGTAGCCGTTGGGGGTCGCCCGCCCGACGATCTCGCCGTTCAGGTTGACGACCGGCTGGACCGCCATGCCAAGGAGCATGGTGCGATAGAAGTAGATCCGGCCATGGTCGGGATCCAGCTTCGGCACCGTCGCGGCCGCGGGCGCCGCGGATTCCGAGTACTTCTGGCCCGACGTGGCGCAACCGGCCACGGCGGCTGCCAGCACGACGGCCAAGGCAAGTCTGGCGGCTTTCTTCACGGTTCCCCCTGGTGGTCATCGTACGAAATCGTGGACCGTCACGCCGCGGCGAACGCTTCCTCGTCACCGTACCTTGCCGGAGTCTCGACCTAGCGCATCGGCAGCATCGCAGGCGTCGTGGCCGGCGAATAGCTCTTCTCGACCGGAAGGTAGTATCCGACGACCCGGGCGTCCTTCACGACAATGTACGCCTCGTGGATGTTGGAGGCCTCCACGGTGAGCACCTGGTCGCGCGTGCGATAGACGTCGCCGGCGGGCACGCTGCCTACGTAGCTCCACGTCGACCCTTGCTGCAGCACCCGCCGGTAGCCGAATCCGACATCGAGATCGACGGCGCGTTGCAGGACGAACAAGGGCGTCGCCCGCGTGCCCTGGGACAGTTCGACGGGCAGCTGCCGGACGTGAACGAGGTCGAACGCGCAGCCCGCGAGCCAGGAAAGCGCCAGCGAGGCAGCGACCCGTCTCATGGACCCCCTTCCCCTGGTTCGCGCAGGACGCCGATCGGACACCGCATAGCGCGGGCCCAGGTCGGGATGGCTGGCGACTGCGCCTCAGGACCCAAGGCGACTACCGGCGTCAGTGCCCGTTTCGTCGCGCCGGCGGTGTCGACTCGGGCCCGACTCCCCACGGCGGCGGAGCGATCGCGACGATCTTGCGGAACAGCTCGCGAAACGCCTGGCTCGCCGGCACGCCGACGATCGGGTCGTCGTTCGAGGCGAACGCGGCGTCGATCGCCGTCCAGTCCTCGGGCGTGAGCGCCTTCGCGGCGAGCGGCAGCACCTCGTCCTCCTCCTTGCGCATGTGCTTCCAGTGGAAGTGCGCGTAGCGCTCGACGCCGTCGGCGAAGGCGTCGAACGCGGAAGGGTCAGCGCGATAGCGCTCCCACGTCGCCTTGAGTTCCGCGAAGCGCTCGCGGCCGACCGCGTGCTCGGCCTCCAGACCGTCGAGCAGGAGCTTCGCCTCGGGGCGGCGCGCGCGCAGGCGCTCGAACAGGAAATCGTCCTCCTTCGGGTGGTGCAGCTTCTCGGGGAACGCCTCGATGTAATGGAACATCGCGCCGATCAGGTTGTGGTCGGCGGCCGCGCGCCCCGCGCGCACCTCGCCGAGCACGTGGCGCAGGCCTTCGATCACCGCCGTGATCGCGCGGTGCTCGTGCTGGATGATCGCGATCGCCTTCATCGGCTTCCTTTCGTCACGACACCGACACGAGCCGGTGCAGAAGGTCCGGGTCGGCGGCGAGCACGTCGCTCGGCGAGCGGTGCACGACGCGGCCGCGCTCGAGGACGATCGCGTGACGCGTCAGCGCCAGCGCGAGCTTGGCGTGCTGCTCGACGACGATCACCGCCATGCCGCTGTCGGCCGTCAGGTCGCGGATCACGTTGACGAGCTCCTGCACGATGATGGGCGCGAGCCCTTCCATCGGCTCGTCGAGCAGGAGCAGGCTCGGGTTCACCATCAGCGCGCGGCCGATCGCGAGCATCTGCTGCTCGCCTCCGGAGAGCTGGTTGCCGAAGTTGCCGCGTCGCTCCTCGAGCCGCGGGAACACCTCGTACACGCGCTTCACCGTCCACCGGCCCGGCCGCGCCACCGCTGTCAGGTGCTCCTCGACGGTCAGCGAGGGGAACATGTAGCGCTCCTGCGGCACCCAGCCCAGGCCGGCGCGGCTGCGGGCATGCGTCGGAAGCGCCGCGAGGTCCCCTCCACGCCACCGGAGCGCGCCGCCGCGCACGCGCGTCAGTCCCATCAGCGTGACGAGCAGCGTCGTCTTGCCCATCCCGTTGCGGCCGAGCAGCGCGAGCGTGTCGCCCTCGTCGAGCGAGAGCGACACGTCGTCGAGAACGATTCCGTCGCCGTAGCCCGCGGTGATCCCCTCGACGGCGAGGAGTTCAGCCATGCTGCGCCTCGCCCAGGTAGACCTCGCGCACGCGCGGGTCGGCGGCGATCTCGGAGGGCGAGCCCTCGGTCAGCACCTTGCCGCCGACGAGCACCGTGATCCGCTCCGCGAAACGGAACACGAGCTCCATGTCGTGCTCGATGAACAGGACCGTCACGTCGCGCGGCAGCGCGGCGATGACGCCGAAGAGCTCCGCGCTCTCGCCCGCCGGGATGCCCGCGGCCGGCTCGTCGAGCAACAGGATGCGCGGCTTGGTCGCGAGCGCCAGCGCGATCTCCACCAGCCGTTGCTTGCCGTAAGGCAGGTTGCGCGTCAGCGTGTCCGCGTCGGCGGAGAGCCGCAGCATCGCAAGCAGCGCCGCCGCCTCGTCGGCCTCGTCGCGCTGCCGCGCCACGGTGCGATGCCACACGTGCGCGCGGCCACGCCGCTCGCAGACGGCGAGCACGACGGACTCGAGCACCGTGAGGCCGGCGAACAGCGTGTTGATCTGGAACGTGCGCGTCATGCCGCGCTTGACGCGGTGGTGCTGCGGCAGCCCGGTGATGCGCTCGTCGCCGAGGAAGACCTCGCCCGCGGTCGGCGCCAGTGCCCCGGTGAGCAGGTTGATGAGCGTCGTCTTGCCGGCGCCGTTGGGACCGATCAGCGCGTGCCGCGCCCCGTGAGGGAACGACAGCGTGACGTCGCTGTTCGCCTTGAAGGCCCCGAACTGCTTCGAGAGGCCTTCGGT
>DASTCK010000202.1:0-3975 GCA_035711225.1 Casimicrobiaceae bacterium | reverse complement strand
GAGGTCGCGCCGCGCAACGCCACGATCGACGCGGTGAACCAGCGCGTCGTCGCCGTCGGGCGCGATCGCAAGCGCGAGCTGCTGTCGTGGATGATCGGCCGTCACCGCTGGGAGCAGGTACTCGTGTTCACGCGCACCAAGCACGGCGCCGACAAGCTCGCCCAGGCGCTCGAGCGCGACGGCATCCGCGCGCAGGCGATCCACGGCAACAAGAGCCAGGGAGCGCGCACGAAGGCGCTCGCCGACTTCAAGGGCGGCGGCGTGCATGTGCTCGTCGCGACCGACATCGCCGCGCGGGGGATCGACATCGCCGAGCTGCCGCGCGTCGTCAACTACGACCTGCCCAACGTTCCCGAGGACTACGTGCACCGGATCGGCCGCACGGGTCGTGCGGGCGCGGACGGCGAGGCGATCTCGCTCGTCTGCGTCGACGAGCACGGCTTCCTTCGCGACATCGAACGCCTGATCCGCCGCACGCTCCCGCGCGAGACGGTCGAAGGCTTCGAGCCCGACCGCCACGAGCGGGCGCAGCCGGTGTTCAAGCCGCAGCAGCGCGGGCGCACGCATGCCCACGGCGCGCTCGCGCCGCACGCGCATGCGCGCTCGCCCGGCGCACCCCGCGGCCAGGGGCGCCCCGGCGCGAAGGGGCAACAACGTCAACACACCGACGGCCGCGGCGCCGCGCACGCCCACGGCCAGCGGTCGCCAGGCACCGGACGAGCGTCCGGCCAAGCGGGCACCGGGCCGCGCACCGGCGCGTCCAACGGCCGGCGGCGCACCTCGCGCTAGAGCATCGAAGCGCGGTGCCGGGCTCCGTGTCAGACGGGTCGTCTGACACCGGGGGTCGCTACGTCGCGGTGGCGGTCGCGCCGCGCGTGAGCGCGACGATCGCCTCGCCGTAGCGCTCGAGCTTCGCCGCGCCGATGCCGTCGACGCGGGCGAGCGCGGCGAGCGACGCGGGGCGCGATTGCGCGATCGCCGCGAGCGTGCGGTCGTGCAGGATCACGTACGCGGGCACGCCCTGCGTGCGAGCCTGCTCGAGCCGCCAGCCGCGCAGCGCCTCGAAGAGGTCGCGAGCTTCCATCGGGAGCGCGGCCGCCTCGCCGCGCACCTTCGGCGCCTTCGCGGCGCGCTCGACCGCCTTCCGCATCGCGACGCGCGCTTCGCCACGAAGGACGGCGCGACTCGCCTCTGCGAGCTTGAGCGCGCCGTGCGCCTCGTGGTCGACGTGAACGAGGCCCTGCGCGACGAGCTGCCGGAACACGCTCCGCCAGGTCGTCGCGTCGAGGTCCGCGCCGAGGCCGAAGACCGCGAGCGCGTCATGACCGCGCTGCGCGACCTTTTCGCTCGCAACGCCGCGCAGCACGTCGATCACGTGCGCCGCGCCGAAGCGCTGGCCGGTCCGGTAGATCGCCGAGAGCGCCCTGCGGGCGGCGTCGGTCGCATCCCAGGTGACCGGCGGCGCGAGGCAGTTGTCGCAATTGCCGCAGGGCCCGCTCGCCTCGCCGAAGTAGTCGAGCAGGCGCACGCGCCGGCATCCCGCCGTCTCCGCGAGCCCGAGCAGCGCATTGAGCTTCGCGCTCGACACGCGCTTGAACGCCTCGCCGCCTTCGGACTGGTCGATCAGCCGCTGCTGCTGGACGACGTCGGCGAGGCCGTAGACCATCCATGCGTCGGCCGGCAGCCCGTCGCGCCCCGCGCGACCCGTCTCCTGGTAGTAGCCCTCGATGCTCTTCGGCAGGTCGAGGTGCGCGACGAAGCGCACGTCCGGCTTGTCGATGCCCATGCCGAACGCGATCGTCGCTACGACGATCACGCCGTCGTCGCGCTGGAAGCGCGTCTGCGTCGCCGTACGGTCCGCCGACTCCATCCCCGCGTGGTAGGGCAGCGCGTCGAAGCCCTCGCCGGCGAGCCAGGCCGCGGTCTCGTCCACCTTCCTGCGCGACAGGCAATAGACGATGCCGGCGTCGCCCGGATGCTCGTCGCGCAGGAACGCGAGCAACTGCGCACGCGGATTCTCCTTGTCCACGATCGTGTAGCGGATGTTCGGCCGGTCGAAGCTCGACACGAACACGCGCGCGTCGCGGAGCGCGAGCCGCTCGACGATCTCGGTGCGCGTCAGCGGATCGGCGGTCGCGGTCAGCGCGATGCGCGGCACGGCGGGCCAGCGCTCGTGCAGCACCGAGAGCTGCAGGTACTCGGGGCGGAAGTCGTGCCCCCATTGCGACACGCAGTGCGCCTCGTCGATCGCGAACAGCGCGACGCGCGCGCGATCGACGAGCTCGAGGCAACGCGGCATCAGCAGGCGCTCGGGCGCGACGTAGAGCAGGTCGAGCTCGCCCGCCGCGAAGGCGCGCTCGACGGCCGCCGCGTCGCGCGCGGACTGCGACGAGTTGAGGAACGCGGCGCGCACGCCGAGCTGCGCGAGCGCCGCGACCTGGTCGTGCATCAGCGCGATCAGCGGCGAGACGACCACCGCGCAGCCGTCGCGCAGCAGCGCGGGCACCTGGTAGCACAGGCTCTTGCCGGCACCGGTCGGCATCAGGACGAGCGCGTCGCCGCCGGCGGCGACGTGCGTCACGATCGCTTCCTGGGCGTCGCGGAACGACGCGTGGCCGAACACGCGCGCAAGCGTCTCGCGCGCCCGCGCGGCGAGGCGGTCCGCAGACGCCGTCATGCGAGCGGCGCGCCCGGCGGCGTCGCGAGGAACGCGCACAGCAGCCGGTGGAAATGGTGGACGCCCTGCTCGCGCGACGGCGAGTAGCGCCCGCCGCGGTAGAGCCGCGAACGTACGCCGCGCTGCACCGCCTCGACGATCGCCTCGTCCTCGTGCTCGACGCGGTCGAGCGCGGCACCGGCGCCCTGGTCGAGCAGCGTGCGATCGCCCACGTAGCTCCGGAAGGCGACGCGCGTCCGGTCGGGCGCGAGCGGCTGCACCAGGTTGATCGACAGGCCCCACGGGTAGGCGTTGATCATCAGGTTCGGGAACACCCACCAGTAGCGGGCCGCGAGGCGCCGGCGCCCCGCCCCGTCCGCGGGGAAGCCGGCGTCGCCATCGCGCGCGCCCGCGCCCTGGACGCTCGAGAGGCGATGAAGCGTCGTCGCGTAGCTCGCCTCGTCGATGGCGCCGTGCAGGCCCGGGTGCACGAACGGGATGTGGAAGCCCTCGAGGTAGTTCTCGACGTAGATCGCCCAGTGCGCGCCGACGTCGTAGTCGCGGTCGCGCGACGCGTCGTGGCGCAGCTCGCGCAGCGGCAGGCCGTCGACGTCCGCTGCCGCGTCGCCGAGGAAAGCCTCGAACGGTGCGGCGGGCGAGAGCGACGCGAACGCGAACCCGCGCCACGACGCGTGCGGCACGGCGGCGAGGTCGTCGGCGGCCGTCGGGAAATCGCGCGCGCCCTCGAACGCCGGCATGAAGGTCATGCGTCCGGCGAGGTCGAAGCGGCGCGAATGGTAGCTGCAGCGGATGTGGTCGGCGCGGCACGCTTCGCGCACGAGCAGGTTGCCGCGGTGCGTGCACACGTTGGAGAGGCAGCGCAGCGATCCGGCGGCGTCGCGAGCGAGCAGCAGCGGCTCGTCGAGGAGGCCCGCAAGCAACTCGCGCGGCGCGAGCGACCTCGGCTCCGCGACGTCGTCGAGACTGCCCAGCCACTGCCAGCTTCGCGCGAAGACGCGCTCGCGCGCGGCGTCGAAGGCGGCGTCGTCACGGTAGAAGGCAGGGGAGAGCGTCGACGCGCCGGCGATGTCGGCGTCGATCGCGTAGCGGGACTCCACGGCGTGGATTGTAGACGCCCGGTGCACGGCGACCCTCGGCCGCGCAGCCGAGGCGGCGCTTGCGCACCCGCCGGGCGACGGCGCTATAGTGGACGGTAAACGACCCTTCTCCGTCCCGATGCTCGCCCACCAGCTCTCGCGCGACACGGGGGTCCTGACGCTCGCGCCGTCGGGCCCGCTGTCCGCGGCCGACTTCGCGGC
>DASTCK010000201.1:0-11532 GCA_035711225.1 Casimicrobiaceae bacterium | reverse complement strand
AGGCCTGCGAGGCGCATGGAATGCCTGTGGGTCCGGCTCGGGCCGGACGGGTTACCCGCGCGAAGGAAGGGCGTCCGGCTCGCGCCGGGGCCACGCTGGCGTCACGCCGCCGCGCGCAACGACGCCCGCCGCGTGAACGTGCGCGGCGCCACCCCGTCGACCGCCGCGGCGATCGCGCGCACGTGCGCGGGCGTGGTGCCGCAGCATCCGCCCACCAGGTTGACGAGGCCGCTCCGCGCGAACTCGCCGATCAGGCGCGAGGTCTCGGCCGGCGTCTCGTCGTATCCCGTCTCCGACATCGGGTTCGGCAGCCCCGCGTTCGGGTAGCACGAGACGTAGGTGTCGGCCACGCGCGCGAGCTCCGCGAGGTAGGGTCGCATCAGCGCGGCGCCGAGCGCGCAATTGAGTCCGACCAGAAGCGGATCGGCATGACGCACCGAGTTCCAGAACGCCTCGGGGGTCTGGCCCGACAACGTGCGGCCCGACGCGTCGGTGATCGTTCCCGACACGATCAGCGGCAGCTTCGCGCCGAGCTCGTCGAACAGCGTCGCGATGCCGAAGAGCGCGGCCTTCGCGTTGAGCGTGTCGAACACGGTCTCGACCAGCAGCAGGTCGGCGCCGCCCTCGACCAGGCCGGCGGCGGCGTCGCGGTAGGCCGTCGCGAGCTCGTCGAACGTCACGTTGCGCACGGCCGGATCGTTCACGTCCGGCGAGATCGACGCGGTGCGGTTGGTCGGGCCGAGCGAGCCGGCGACGAACCGCGGCCGGTCCGGCGTCTTCCTCGTCCACGCATCGGCACGCTCCCGCGCGAGGCTCGCCGAGGCGCGGTTCATCTCGCGCACGCGCGACGCGAGGCCGTAGTCCTGCTGCGCGATGGCCGTCGCCGTGAACGTGTTGGTCTCGACGATGTCGGCGCCGGCCTCGAAGTAGGCGTCGTGGATCGCGCGGATGATGTCGGGCTGCGTCAGCGACAGGAGATCGCTGTCGCCGCGGACGTCGTACGCATGGCCGTGGAGCCCGCACGCGGCCGGCCCGCGGAAATCGTCCTCCGTCAGCCTGTGCTGCTGGATCATCGTGCCCATCGCGCCGTCCAGGATCAGGATGCGGCGGTCGAGGAGCGCGGCGAGCTCGGCGGTGCGGTCGGGTTGCACGGGGCGGGAAAAGTGTTGCAGGGTGTTGAATTCTAGCAGCGCGCCGCAGGACGACCGGCCGGCGCCGATAGCGTCCGGCGCCGGCACCATGGGCGAAACCGGCGGGTGTCCCGCGGGGTTCGACGCCGTGCGGCTCCGCGACAGCGCTACCGGCCCCTCGAGTTCGTCATCACCGTGCAGCGCGGCTAGCCCGGCCCGCGCACGGCAGCTCGCCGCCACGCGCGCGCTCGCGCCGTCGATCGAATGCCGCGTTATATGGTTAGACGCCTGCGGCATGAGCGGACGCATGCTAAGGTTTCGCCTGGATTCCCGTACGGGACCCGCGCCATGAAGCACATGAAGCCCAAGGAAGCCGCCGAGTTCCTGCAGAAGAACCCGCAGGCCGTATTCGTCGATTGCCGCAGCGAGATGGAGTACCTGTTCGTCGGCCACCCGGTCGGCGCCCAGCACGTCGCGTGGAACGACGGGCCCGAGTGGGAGGTCAACCCGCATTTTGTCGGCCAGGTGAAGAAGGTCGCCAGCATGAACCGGCCGATCGTGCTGATCTGCCGCAGCGGGCACCGCTCGGTGGACGCCGGCCTCGCGCTCGAGCAGGCCGGCTTCAAGGAGGTCTACAACGTCCTCGAGGGCTTCGAGGGGCCGCTGGACGACGACCACCACCGCGGGACGCTCAGCGGGTGGCGCAAGGAAGGCCTGCCCTGGGAGCAGCTCTGAGCTGATCGTCGCGAAGCGTTGCGCGCAAACGAGCGGGCCGGCTATGCCGGCGCCTGCCCGGTTGCACGGCGCTTTTCGCCGGCTTGTAACAGTGCAGGGGCCGCTTCGGACGGTCGGGCCCGCGCATCAGCAAGAAGCCACGAAGAGGCCCGCGGCGCCACCGTCGTGCCGCCGTGGCAACGATGGGTCGGTCAGGATTCGCCGCGCGCGCGCGCCAGCGCGCCGAACACCGCGACGAGGTCGGCAATGGGCATCTGCCCGGGCGCCGACGCGCCCTCGCCGATCGCGAACGACAGCGACGAGCCGAACACGCCGCCGACCATCCGCGTCGCGACACCGAGCGG
Source organism: Casimicrobiaceae bacterium (assembly GCA_035711225.1). Taxonomy (GTDB): domain Bacteria; phylum Pseudomonadota; class Gammaproteobacteria; order Burkholderiales; family Casimicrobiaceae; genus VBCG01. The sequence continues at coordinate 9,323 of DASTCK010000201.1, read as the reverse complement.
CCCCATCGACATGCTGATGAGCGGGATGCGCGCGACCGTCGACGCCGCGGCCGTCGCCGACATGAGCGCGATCACGTCGTCGCGGTCGCGCGGCATCGCGGCGACCTTCGCCACGTCGGCGCCCATCCGCTCCGCTTCAAGGAAGCGCTCGACGAGCAGGTCGCGCGCGGGCGTGTAGCTGAAGTTGTGGTACGACAGGATGAGGCGCGTCGCATGCTCGCGCGAGCGCTCGCGCACGCGCTTGACGATAGCCGCCGGGTTGGAGAGCTCGAAGTCGAGCAGGTCGACGAGGCCGGCGCCGCCGACCGCATCGTAGAGCCGCGCGACCCCGTCGGCGTCGAGCGCGTTGGCCTGCCCGCCTTCGTGCTGCGCGCGGCACGTGAAGATGATCGGGGTCTCGCCCGCGGCCGCGCGCATCGCGCGGCCCGACGCGAGCACCGCCTGCGTGTCGGCGATCGGCTCGAAGAAATCGACGCGCCATTCGATCACGTCCGGACGCTTCGCGAGCACGGCCGCGGTCTCCGCGGCGAGGCGCTCGGGCGTGCGCGCGACGAGCGGCGAGCAGATGAGCGGGGTCGGGCCGCCCATGCGCTTGCCGCGCAGATCGATCACCTTTTCCTGTCTCATCGGTCCGCCTATGCGACGCGCGTCAGGCCTCGCCGCTGGTCTTGCGCACATCGACTCTCGATCCCGGCCAGGTGTCGTGCTGGGGAAGGCCGTCCGTGATCTCGTACCAGGGAGCCTTGGATCCCACGAAGAAATGGCCTTCGGGTCGATTCGCAGGCGCTTGATCCAATCCGCCCAGGGGAATGCTGATGCGCGTCGGGTCGTTGTCGTAGGTGCTGATGAGGTTCGATCCGCACACGCCGCAGAAGTGCTTCGCGGTGAACTCGGACGAATGGTACGTCTTCAGGAGCTCCGCGCCCTTGACCCACCGAAACTGCGACGCACGGACGGACGCGCGCGTGCGGAACGCGGCGCCATGCCAGCGGCGGCACCGCGAGCAATGGCAGTTGTAGATCGGGCCGAGCTCGCCCTCGATTCGGTATTCGACGCCTTCGCACAGGCATCGGCCGGTAAGCACTTGCATCGGCACCCCAGCGTGCGGCGAAAGCGGCAATCGTAGCGCCGAGCCATGGCGGGCGGTGACCTCCGCGCAATGGCGTGGATTGATATTAATTATCTCAATGTCGCTCATTGTACCTATTCCATAGACAGCATGACACGCAACTCCTATCGTCCGGTGACATCGATCGGGGCCGGAATCGTCGGTTCGCCGGGCCCTTCGGACGACCAAGGAGGAGTGATGCGCAGCATTTTGAGGAAGTGGATCCTGGTTTCGGCCGCGGCGCTCGCCGCGACGACAGCATGGGCACAGCCCGTCAAGATCGTCGGACTGGTCGAACTATCCGGCACCGGCGCGACGGCGGGCACGAATTTCAACAACGGCGTCCTCCTGGCTGTGAAGGAAATCAACGCGGCCGGCGGCCTCGCCGGCAGGCCCATCGCCTACACCGCCTACGACACGCAGACCAATCCCGGAACGGCGAAGGCGCTGGCGGCCAGGGCGATCGACGAGAATGCCTACGTCGTCATCGGCCCGGTGTTCTCCGGTTCCATCCTCGTGAGCATGGCGGAAACCCGTCGTGCGGAAGTGCCGAACATCATCGGCGGCGAAGCGGCCGCCATCACCCAGCAGGGCAATCCCTACGTCTTCCGATGCTCGTTCACCCAGGCAGCTTCGATGCCGAAAGTGGCGCGCTACATCAAGGAATCCGTCAAGGCGAAGACCGTAGCCGTGATGTTCGTGAACAACGACTTCGGCAAAGGCGGGCGCGACGCGATCGTCAAGGACCTCGAAGCGCAAGGCGTCAAGGTCGTCGCCGACATCTCGACGGACCCGGGCCAGGTGGATTTCTCGAGTGCGGTGCTCAGAGCGAAGCAGGCGAACGCCGACGCGCTGTTCGTCTATACGAACGAAGAGGAGTCCGCCCGTGCGCTCCGAGAGCTGCGCAAGCAGGGCTACGACAAGCCGATCATCGGCGAATCGACGCTGACCAACGAAAAGGTGATCGAGCTGGCCGGCGATGCGGCCAATGGCGTCGTTGCCCACGTCGGCCTGACGGCCGATGCGCCGAACCCGACGGTGCAGGCCTTCCTGAAGAAGTACGAGGCCGAATACAAGTCGCGTCCCGACCACAATGCCATCAAGGGCTACACCGGCACGCATGCGATGAAGGCGGTCCAGGACAAGGTCGGCAAGCTCGACCAGAAGGCGTTCGCGAAGGCGATGCATGGCGCCGTCATCTCGGCGAAGGACTACCCGGGCGTGCTCTTCGACGTTCGCTACGACGACAACGGTGACCTCGATCGCGAAAGCTTCATCGTCAAGGTCGTGAACGGTCGCTCGCAAGTCGTCGAGACACTGAAGCCTGCCCGGTAACGGCGCCCGGCCCGACGTGCACGGCTTCAACCACTGCCGCTACGACCGCGTCGGGCACGTCGTCACGATCACGTTGAACCGGCCCGAGGTGCTGAATGCCATGCACCCGGAAGCCCATGCGGAGCTGGCGCGCGCGTTCGACGATTACGCGGCTGATCCCGACCTGCGCGTGGCGATCGTCACCGGCGCCGGCGATCGCGCCTTTTGCGTCGGCACCGATCTGAAGGCCCTGGCCCGCACAGGCAATCACACGAAGCCCGCTACCGGCTTCGCAGGCATTACGCACCGGTTCGATCTGTGGAAACCGGTGATCGCCGCGGTCAACGGATTGTGCCTTGGCGGCGGCGTGGAGATCGTTGCTGCCTGTGACTTGGCGATCGCGGCGGATCATGCCGAGTTCGCGTTGTCCGAGCCCCGCGTAGGCCTCGCCGCGTTGGGAGGCGGGGCGCTTCAACGCCTCGCGCGCGAGCTTCCGATGAAGGAAGCGATGTGGCTGGTTCTGCGCGCCGAGCGAATCGGAGCGGAGGAAGCCCGGCGCATCGGCCTGGTCAATGCCGTCGTCCCGGGCGATCGGCTCATGTCGAGCGCACGAGCGCTGGCCGATGAGCTCCTCGAGTGCGCCCCCCTCGCCCTTCAGGCTTCCAAGCAGGTCATGATGCAGAGCCTTGAGGAGCCCGACTTCGCGAAAGCCATGACGCGACGCTACGATGCCGCGGAGCGGATGCTGGCGAGCGACGACGCACGCGAAGGCCCGCTGGCCTTCGCGCAAAAGCGCAAGCCGGTCTGGACCGGCCGCTGAGGCGGACGGAACACGACGACGGTGCCGCGGCGCCGTTTCAACCGGCGCGCGCCGCGGACACGGCGGCGCGCAGGGCGAGCAGGTAGCTGTCGACCCCGAAGCCGCAGATCTGGCCCTTGACGACCTCGGCGAACACCGAGACATGCCGGAACGGCTCGCGCGCATGGATGTTCGACATGTGCACCTCCACCACCGGGCAGGTGAGGATGGCGAGGGCATCGCGGATGCCGTAGCTGTAGTGCGTCCAGGCGCCGGCATTGATCAGGACGGCATCCTTGCCCTCGGCATAGCCTTGGTGGATGCGCTCGCACATCGCGGACTCGCTGTTGGTCTGGAAGCTCTCGACGCTTGCTCCGAGCTCGCGCCCGAGCGCGGCGAGCTTCGCGTCGATCTCCGCCAGCGTGACCGTCCCGTACTGCTTGGGATCGCGCTTCCCGAACATGTTGTGGTTGATGCCGTGAAGCATGAGGATGTTCATCGATCGGGTCTCCTGCTGGCGGCGTCCGCGGACATCGGGCATTCTCAGGCGAGAGGAACCGTGAGCCGCTTGATCTGCACATGCGTTTCGGGCCGCACACCGCGCCACCACGAGAACGCCTCGGCGGCCTGCTCCACGAGCATGCCGACCCCGTCGGCGAGGCGCCCCGCGCCCGCGTTCCTCGCCAGGGTCAGGAACGGTGTCATGGCCTTCCCGTAGACGAGCTCGTAGGCAAGCGTGTTCCGGCCGAAAGCTTCCGGCGACACGGGAGGCAGCTGTCCCGACAGGCTCGCCGATGTCGCGTTGATGACGACGTCGAATCGATCGCGCGTCACGTCCGCATAGCCTCCCGCCGCAACGGTCCCGCGGTGCCGAACCTCGTCGGCCAGCCTCTCGGCCTTCTCGACCGTCCGGTTCGCGATGGCGACCAGGGACGGACCTTGCTCGAGGAAGGGTAGCATCGCGCCGCGCACCGCCCCGCCGGCGCCGAGGATCAGGACACGCTTTCCGCGAAGCGAAACGCCGAGGTTCCTCTGGATGTCGGTGACAAGGCCGACGCCGTCGAAGTTCTCGGCGTCGATGCGTCCGCCATCGATCCGAAGCGCGTTCGCTGCGCCGGCGAGCTCGCAGCGAGCGGACCGCGAGTCCGCGAGCGCGCAAGCCCGCAGCTTGAACGGAGCCGTCACGTTCATTCCTCGTCCCCCGGACAGTTGGAAGGCGCGGACAGCGGCCTCGAAACCGTCGAGCGGGCCCTCGATCGCCGTGTAATCGATGTCTTGGCCGGTCGCCTGGGCAAAGCCGAGGTGAATCTGCGGCGATTTCGAGTGCGTGATGGGATTGCCGATCACTGCATAGCGGTCGGTCATCGCGATGTCGTCCCGTCGCTAGGCGGTCGTAGCCGCAGCGGGTTCCGAGTACAGGACGCCGTCGCGGACGAGCACGTCGACCTCGGTCTCGCTGTAGCCGAGCCGCGACGCGATGCTTCGGTTGTGCTGGCCGAGCAGTGGGGCCGGCACCTTCTGGCTCGTATCGCAATCCGAAAAGCGGAACGGAAGATTGGGCAACCGGACCTTTCCCAGCACCGGATGTTCCTGCTCGATCACCATGCCCCGCGCGACGATCTGCGGGTCGGCGAGCACCTCGTCGATCCGTTGAATCTTCGCACCGGGAACGTCGATCGAGTCGAGGGCGGCGAGGCATTCGCGAACCGAGCGTTGCGAGACCCAGCCCCGCACCACCGGCAGGATCTCCTCCCGATGGGCATTGCGGCCCGCGGCGCTGTGAAAGCGCGCGTCGGACGCGAACGATGCATCGCCGACGAGCTTGGCGAAGCGCTTCCACGCGTCGTCGACCTGCGCGGCGATCACGACGTAGCCGTCGACGGCGGCGAAAACGCCGTAAAGGGTCGAGTGCGGCAAGTCGTGACCAGTCTGCACGGGCACCTCGGTCCCGCCCGACATCGTGTAGCACTGGACCGCGTAGTCGTGCATGGACACCAGGCAGTCGTACAGCGCGAGGTCGATGTGCTGTCCCTTGCCCGACTTGACGCGGCCGAGCAGCGCGGCGCAGACGGAAGCCACGCCGTGGATGCCCGTGTACATGTCGCCGAGCGCGACGCGCAGAAGCGGGGGCGCCTCCCCGGGCGATCCGACCATTTGCATGATTCCGCTCTTCGCCTCGGCGATGAGGCCAAAGCCCGCGCGATGCGAATCGGGCCCCGTATGGCCGTACGCGGAAACCGAGCAGTAGACCAGCCCCGGATTGCGGCCCGAGAGCTCCTTGTAGCCGAGGCCGAGCCGGTCGAGCGCGCCAGGACGGTAGTTCTCGACGAAGACATCGGCTCCGTCGGTGAGCTTGTGCAAGAGCTCGAGGCCGCGCGGGTCCTTGAGGTTGATGCATAGGCCCTGCTTGCCCATGTTCTGCTGCAGGAAGTATCCGCTCTGGCCGCCGACGAACCACGGGTGCTCCCGGCCGGCGTCGCCGGCCTTCGGTCGCTCGACCTTGACCACGTCGGCGCCGAGCGCAGCGAGGCAGCGCGAAAGGTACGGTCCCGCCAGGAAATGCGAGTAGTCGACGACCCGGATGCCCTCCAGCGGGAGCGCCTGCGTCACGACGGCCTCCGCGGAATCATCAATCGGTGCTCGCCCTTCTGGACGACTTCGCCGCGCTGGTTGATGAGCTCCGATGGAAGGATCACGATGCCCCAGCCGGGCTTGCTCTTCGACTCGCGCTTGGATCCGACGCGGAACTTGACGCGGACGGTATCGCCCAGCTTGATCGGAGCGACGAAGCTCCATTCCCAGCCGAGCGACATCCCCGGCACGAAGCGCAGGTCGCTCCGGGTCTTCAAGCCGTCGGCGATGGAGAGCCCGAACAGGCCGTGCGCGACGCGCGTGCCGAACGGCGTCGTGCGCGCGTAGGCCTCGTCGGTATGCACCGGCGTGTGGTCGCCGGTGAGATCGGCATAGGCCATTACGCGCGCCTCGGTGACTTGATACGGCGGGCTGACGCACTCGGCGCCGACGATCGCATCGTCCCAGTACTTTTCTTCGTGTGCTTGCGTGCTCACGCCGTTGCCTCGAGGGGGGCGGTGGTCCCGAGCGCGCGCTCGATGCCTTTCACGCAAGCGACCAGCGCCTGGTTGACCGGGGTGGCGATGCCGTAACGCGCTCCCGCGCGCACGACCGCCCCGTTGACGAAATCGATCTCGGTCGGAGCATTCTTCTCGATGCTCTGGAGCATCGATGCCTTGAATTCCGGCGGCAGCCCTTCCGAAGCGCGATCCCAGGCTTGCTCGGGAGCGGAGAACTCGAGCCTCGCTCCGGCCGCGCGCGCAACCGCCATCGCCTCGGCGACGGCCGCCATCGCCGTCGACCGGAGCTCCGGCACCGCATAGAGGCTCCCGTAGTCGAGTCGTGTAATTGCCGAAAGCGCTCCGGTGGCGACGTTGACGAGCAGCTTGTCCCACATCGTGCTGACGATGTCGTCGCTGACGGTCGTCTCCAGGCCGCAGGCAGTGAACGCGGCGGCGACGGCCTCGGCGCGCGGGCTCGACCTGCCGTGCAGCTCGCCGACGTACGTGCGCTTGCCGGCGACTCCGGACACGATGCGACCCGGTCCCAGCAACACACCGCCGACATAGGTCTTTCCCGCCAGGACGCGGCTCTCGCCGACCGCCTCGGCGAGGATTTCCTCATGGCCCATGCCGTTTTGAAGCGAGAGGACCGTGGTGTGGCTTCCGATGATGGGCTTCGCGGCATACACCGCGTCACGCGTATCGAAGGATTTGACCAGCACGACGACGAGATCCACGATCGGCAAGGCGCTGCAGTCGACCGCCGCCTTGACCGGCACGCATCGCTCGCCGCGCGCGTCCCGGACGATCAGTCCACGCGCGTTCATCGCGTCGACGTGGTCTTTCGAGCGGCTGACCAGGAACACCTCCTGTCCGCCTTCCGTCAACGCGGCGCCGATGGCGCAGCCGAGGGCTCCCGCACCGAGGATGCAGATCTTCATCGCGAGGTACCCGTCGTGGGCCGCAAGCGCCGTCGCCATGCCCTCAGGATAGGCAGCCGGTGCCATATCGACAATACGATAGTGGAAATCTGTATATTTATATCTGCAATGGTCGCCGACCTACCTGCGCTGCCCGAGCCCAAGCTGCTGCAGCTGTTCGACGTCCTGTACGGGACCCGAAGCGTCACGCGGGCCGCGGAGCAGCTGGGCCTGAGCCAGCCGACCGTCAGCATCTGGCTCGCAAGGCTGCGCCGTGACCTGCGCGACCCGCTGTTCGTCCGGACGGCCGCCGGAATGCAGCCCACGCCTCGCTCGGATGCATTGATCGGTCCGGCCCGCGAAGCGCTCGAATCGCTGCGGCGGCTCGCCGCCTGGGAAGCCGCCTTCGTTCCCGCGACCGCGCAGCGGCGATTCAGAATCTGCATGACCGATGCCAGCCACATCACCTTGCTGCCGCAAGTTCTCGCGCACGTTCGGGCCGCGGCGCCGCAAGTCCGGCTCGAGGCGATGCGCATGGACGTGAACGTAGGCGAAGCGCTCGCATCCGGGGACGCGGATCTCGCCGTGGGCTACGCGCCGTGGCTGGAGTCGGGAATCTACCAGCAGACGCTGTTCCCGCAAGACTGGGTCTGCCTGGTTAACAGCGCGCATCCGCGCATCGGGACGGCCCTGACGCTCTCCGCGTATCGCGACGAGGCCCACATCGCAGTAGCTGCGGGCACCGGATACCAGCTCCTCGAAGGCGCATTGCGCGCCCGCGGCATCCGCCGGCGCGTGCTGCTCGAGCTGCCGGGGTTCCTGGGGCTTCCCGCGATCGTCTCCACGACCGACCTGATCGTCACCCTGCCTCGTCACATCGGCGAGACGCTGGCACGCCTCGGGGGACTGGACGTCCATGATTGTCCGCTGCCGGTGCCGACGTTTCTGGTCAAGCAGCACTGGCACGCGCGTTATCACCACGATGCCGCGAACCAATGGTTGCGCGGGATCCTCGCCAGCCTGTTCATGCGGTCGCGGCGCAGCGTCGGTGTGCCAAAGCGCTCACAGGGCGGCTAGATCCCTGTCGTCGCCCGTCTACCGCGCTTCGACGCACGATTCCGGCGGCGATCGCCGCCGCGCGAACCGCCGGCCCGACGCAGCTCAACCCGTGTAGCCCATCATGCGCGGCAGCCACAGCACGAGCTGCGGAAACAGCGTGATTAGCGCCAGCGCGCCGATCATCACGTACAGGAACGGCATGACCTCGCGCACCATGGCGCCCAACGGCACGTCGGCGATCTTGTTCATCATGAAGAGCAGGAGCCCGTACGGCGGCGTGACGAGGCCGATCATGATGTTGACGACGCAGATCACGCCGAAGTGCACGAGGTCGATCCCCAGCGCCTGGGCGGTCGGGATGAGCACCGGGAGAATGACCAGGATGATCGTCGTCCCCTCGAGGAAGCAGCCGAGGATCAGAAGCAGCACGTTGACCGCGAGCAGGAACACCAGCGGGGAGAGCTGGTAGGCCTTGAGCATCGCGCTCAGCGTCTTCGGGATGTTCTCGGAGGTGATGACGAAGTTGAACACCATCGCGCCCGCGATCAGCATCCCGATCGACACCGTGACGCGCGCGCTGGACGCCAGCGAGTGGTAGACGTCCTTCAGCCGCACGCTGCGGTACAGCAGCGCCGAGATCAGCAACGCGTAGGCGGCGGCGACGGCGGCCGCTTCGGTGGGCGTGGTGATCCCGCTCCACATGCACCCGAGCAGGATCACCGGCATCAGGAGCGCCGGCATTGCCTCCCAGGTGATGCGGGGCAGATCGCGAAGCGGGACGCGCTGCTCGACCGGGAAATTGCGGCGCTTGGCTACCACCGCGACCAAGCCGCTCTGGACGGCGCCGAGCAACACGCCGGGAATCACGCCGCCGAGGAACAGGTAGCCGACCGACGTATCGGAGACCAGCGCGTACAGCACCAGCGGGATCGAGGGCGGGATGATCGGCCCGATGACGGACGATACGCAGGTCAGCGCCGCGGCGAACGCAGCCGGGTACTTGCCATCGCGCGTCATCATCGACTGCATGATCTTGCCCGAGGCCGCGG
>DASTCK010000200.1:0-25238 GCA_035711225.1 Casimicrobiaceae bacterium | reverse complement strand
CGGATGCCCGCCAGCCGGCGCAGCGGCGCGACAGGCGTGCTACGCGGCGACGCGGCTGACGGTGTGCGCGCCGAGCGGCGTGCCCTCGCCCGGGCGCGCAGGCGCCGGATGCGTGCCGTCGCGCTTCGCGCTCGCCACCAGCGACGCGAGCACGCACGACGCCATCCGGCTTTCCATCGATTCGTTGCGCGCGGCGACGACGATCGGGACGCGCGCGCCGAGCACGAGCCCGGCGGCCAGCGCGCCGGTCACGCCGCTGAGCGTCCGGACGACCATCACCGCCGATTCCATCGTCGGCGCGATCAGGACGTCGGCGCGCCCCGCGACCTCGGAAGCGTGCCCCTGCGCGCGCGCGACCTCGGCCGAGAGCGCGACGTCGGGCGTCATCGGCCCGTCGACGCGCGCACCGCGCATCGTGCGGTCGGCGATCGCCTTCAGCGCGGCCGCGTCGACGGTCGACGCGAACGCCGCGGACGGTGCGTCGACCGCGGCGAGCAGCGCGACCGCGGGCGTGGCAATGCCCAGCGCCACCGCGAGCTCGACCGTGTTGACGAGCACGTCGCGCTTGGCGGCGAGCGTCGGCGCCACGTTGAGCCGGTCGTCCGCCACGAGCACCGGCTGCGCGCGGCCGGGAATGTCGAGCAGCGTCGCGTGCGAGAGGCGTCGCTCGGTCCGAAGCCCGCTGTCGGGAGCGGCGATGGGCGCGAGAAGCGCGCCGTCGGAAAGCGTCCCCTTGACGAGCGCCTGCACGCGGTCCTCGCGAGCGAGGCGCACCGCGGCCTCGGCGGCGGCGGTGCCGTCGTCGGGCGTATCGACGATCGTCAGCCGCGAGATGTCGAGGCCGCCGCGCAGCGCGGCGTCGCGGATGCGCGGCTCCGGCCCGACGAGCGTGGGCGCGAGGTAGCCGGCGAACGCGCCGGCGAGCGCGAGCTGCAATGCCTCGGGGTCGCACGGAAACACGAATGCGGCCGGGAGCGGCGGCAGGAAACGGACCCGCTCGACGAGCTTCTGCAGGTGGGGACGGGCGGGCATCGCGTCGGCAGCCTCGCAATCCCCGGCCGTCGTGTCAAGGATCGCCGACGGAAGGCCGGGGCAGGCGGTTGTCCGGTGGTCTCCGGCGGCGCTGGCGGTTGCTGCGTCGCAACAGCCCCTGGCGCCGGCCGAGGCCTCGCCGCCCGGTCAGGCCTTCCCTTTCCACGGGACCACGAGCCGCTCGACGTAGCGCATCAGGAGGTCGAACAGGTAGGCGACGACGCCGATCACGACGATGCCCATGATCACGACGTCGGTGCGCAGGAAGTTCGAGGCGTTGAGCACCATCTGGCCCAGGCCCTCCGTCGCCGCCACCATCTCGGCGGCCACCAGCGTCGTCCAGCCGAAGCCGATCGCGATGCGCATGCCGGTGAAGATCTCCGGCATCGCGCCGGGCACGATCACGTGCCAGATGACCTGCCAGCGCGACGCGCCCATCGAGTACGCGGCGTTGATCTGCTCGATCATCACGCTCCTGACGCCGGCGCGCGCCGACATCGCGAGCGGCGCGAAGCAGGCGAGGAAGATCAGCACGACCTTCGCGGTCTCGTCGATGCCGAACCAGATGACGATCAGCGGAAGGTAGGCGAGCGGCGGCAGCGGCCGGTAGAACTCGATCGGCGGGTCGAGCACGCCGCGCGCGATGCGCGACACGCCCATGGCGATGCCCGCGGGGATCGCGGTGACGCACGCGAGCAGGAACGCGGCGAACACGCGCCACAGGCTCGCCCAGAAATGCTCGGGCAGCGGCTTGCCGCCCTGGATCTCGCCCTTCCACGCGTCCGCGAAGCTCTTCAGGATCTTCTCGGGCGCGGGCAGGAAGATGTCGCGGATCCAGCCCGCGTGCGTCGCGACCCACCACAGCACCAGCAGCGCGACCACGGTGACGACCGAGATCGCCGTGCTCGAGCCCTTGCCGGGAAGGCTGTAGCCGGTGACGGTGCGGGCGGGCGTCGCCGGTCCCGGCGCCTCGCGCGACGCCTGAGCCGCGGGCTCGGCCGCCGTGGACACCCCGGGGTCGGGCGCGTTCACGCCGCTTCCTCCACGGGCGAGCTCGTGTGGATCAGATGCAGGATGTCCTCGCGGAGCGCGATGAACGCGGGGTCCGACTTGACCTTGCGCGCGTCGCGGCACTCGACGAAGCGGCGCCCGAAGTCGAGCTGGTAGCGGTGCGCGATCCGGCCCGGCGAGGGCGTCATCACGATCAGCTCGGTCGCGAGGAACAGCGCCTCCTCGACCGAGTGCGTGATGAAGAAGAACATCTTGCGCGTCTGCCACCACAGGTCGAGGATGAGCTCCTGGATCTGCTCGCGCGTCAGCGCGTCGAGCGCGCCGAGCGGCTCGTCCATCAGCATCACCTCCGGGTCGCTCGCGAGCGCGCGCGCGAGGCCGACGCGCTGCTGCATGCCGCCGGAGAGCTGGTAGATCGGATGCGTCGCGAACTTCTCGAGGCCGACCAGCCTGAGCTTGTCGAGCGCGATGCGGCGACGCTCGTCCTTCGGGACGCCGCGCATGCGCAGCCCGAACTCGACGTTGTCGGCGACGTTGAGCCAGGGCATCAGCGCGTGCTTCTGGAACACGACGCCGCGCTCGGCGCCGGGGGCGGTCACGCGCTTGCCGTCGAGCACGATCTCGCCCGACGAGTAGTCCATGAACCCTGCGATGCACGAGAGCAGCGTCGTCTTGCCGCAGCCCGACGCGCCCAGCGCGACGACGAAGTCGCCCGGGTCGAGCGCGAGGTTGACGTCCGCGAGCGCGTGCGTCGCCTGGCCGGCCTGGCCGGCGTAATGTACCGAGAGGTGACGGACCTCGAGCTTGCTCAACGGAGGCGGGACGAACGCCGCGGTGAGCGCCGCGCCAGCGTGCGCTCGACCGCGGCTTGGGCGCGACCTTACTTCATGGCCTCTTGCACGTACGTCGGGTTAACGGCCACCGAATAATCCGGCAGCGCCTTCTCGATCTGCTTCTGCGAGAGCTGGAACTCGGCCGTCGCCGCGAACGCCTTCGCCGCGACGCTGTTCTTGCCGCCGCCCAGCCATTTCGACGCCTGCTCCTGCAACGCCGGGAACTTGTAGAGCGCCATGCCGGCCGGCACGTCGTCCGCCTTCGCGCCCGACCACTTCGCGACCGCCTTCACCTCGTTCGACGCCGGCGACCACTTCGCGGCGTTCTTGCGGTAGTCGTCGTCCGCCTTCGCGAGAACCTTGACGAACTTGACCATGAAGTCCTTGTTCGCCTTCGCCCAGTCCCTGTTGACGACGTAGCCGTCGAACGTCGCCTTGCCGGTGCTGGCGGAGATCTCGCCCGACGTCATGATGACCTTGCCGTCCTTCTTGACCTCGGCGAGCACCGGGTCCCAGATGAACGTCGCCTGGATGTCGCCGCGCTGCCACGCCGCGCGGACCTCCGGCGGCCGCATGTTGAGGACCTGCACGTCGGCGGGGTTCACGCCGGCCTGCTGGAGCGCGACCATCGTGTGGAAGTGCGTCGTCGAGTTGAAGGGCATCGCGATCTTCTTGCCCTTCAGGTCCTTGACGCTGTTGATGCCGGAGCCGTTCTTCGCGACCAGCGCCTCGGCGCTGCCGATGTCGTCGAGGATCCAGAACAGCTCGAGCGGCTCGCCGCGCGACACCGCGGCCGCGATGCCCGCCGAGCCGACCTCGCCGATCTGCACGGCGCCCGACGCCATCGCCTTGATGACCTCGCCGCCGCCGCCGAACTGCTTCCAGTTGATCTTGTAGCCCGTCGCCTTCTCGAGCTCCTTCGCCTCCTGCGCGACGCGGTAGGGCACGACCATGTCCTGGTAGGCGATCGTGACTTCCTTCTGCGCGAAGGCGGGGGCCGCGGCGACCGCGGCCAGGACGATTCCGGTGATCCAGCGCTTCATCGTGAGTCTCCCCGTCGGTGGGTGCGAAAGCGGACGATGCTAGAGCGCCGCGAGCGTGCGGCGCAGGATGTCCACGATCATGTCGATGTGCGACCGCTCGGCGACGAGCGGCGGCGCGACGATCGCGGCGTCGCCCGTGGTCTTCAGGTGCAGGCCGTTGTCGAACAGCTTCTTCTGGAACAGGTGCCCGCGCTTGCCCGGCGCGCCGTCGACCGCCACGTCGATCGCGCCCAGCATCCCGTAGCCGCGGATGTCGGTCACCACCGGCAGGTCCTTGAGCGAGAACAGCGCGTCGAGGAAGTACGGCGACAGCGCGCGCCCGCGCTCGAAGAGCCCGTCGCGCTTGTAGATGTCGAGCGTCGCGAGCCCCGCGGCGCACGCGGCCGGGTGCCCCGAGTAGGTGTAGCCGTGGAAGAACTCGATCGCGCCCTCGGGCGCGGCCGCCATGATCGTGTCGTGGATGCGCTCGGAGATCGCGACGGCGCCCATCGGCTGCGCGCCGTTGGTGATGCCCTTCGCCATCGTGATCATGTCCGGCGTCACGCCGAAGCTCTGCGCGGCGAACGCCTGCCCGGTGCGGCCGTAGCCGGTGATCACCTCGTCGAACACCAGCAGGATGCCGTGCTGGTCGCAGATCTCGCGCAGGCGCTTCAGGTAGCCCTTCGGCGGGACCAGCACGCCGGTCGAGCCCGCGATCGGCTCGACGAAGCACGCCGCGATGTTCTCGGCGCCGTAGAGGCCGACGAGCCGCTGCAGGTCCTCGGCCAGCTCGGCGCCGTGCGCGCCTTCGCCGGGCACGAAGAAGTTCTCCTTGAGATGCGTGTGGCGCATGTGCGCGATGCCCGGCAGGCCGGTGCCGAACTTGCGGCGGTTGTTGACCAGCCCCGACAGCGCGACGCCGCCGAAGTTGACCCCGTGGTAGGCGCGCTCGCGCGAGACGAAGAGGTTGCGTCCCCCTTGGCCCCGCGCCTGGTGGTAGGCCAGCGCCACCTTCATCGCGCTCTCGACCGCCTCGGAGCCCGAGTTGCCGAAGAAGACGCGGTTCAGGTCGCCGGGCGTGAGCTCGGCCACGCGGGTCGCGAGCTCGAACTGTTTCGGGTGCCCGCGCAGGAACGGCGCCGAGAAGTCGAGCTCGGCGAGCTGCCGGCCCACCGCCTCGGCGATTTCCTTGCGCCCGTGCCCCGCCGCGCAGCAGAACAGGCCCGACGACGCGTCGATCAGCTTCTCGCCCCGGTCGTTCCAGTAGAACATGCCTTCCGCGCGGACGATCATCTTCGGATCGGCCTTGAACTCGCGGTTGGGCGTGAACGGCATCCAGTATTCGTCGAGCGAGATGCGGCGCGACTCGACCTGGTCGCGCAGCGTGAATTCGGCGTGGCCCATGGAAAGCTCTCCGGTGGCGTGCCGCGCCAAGCGTGCGCGGCTCTGAACGCGGAATGGTACGCTCTCCGCCCGCTGCCGTGCACCGGGTCCGGCGGGCTGTCGGGCCGGACGCGATTTAGCGTTTTTCGAGACAGGACGACCCGATGACGACGATCCTGGGGACCCGCGCCTCGCTCCTCGCCCCCGTCGCGGCGCTGGTGTTCGCCGGGGCGGCGCAGGCCGAGGTCAGGAACGCGGCGCCCGATTCGATGCAACTGCTGTTCACCGAGCGCGTGGCGGCGACGCCGTCGGCGGTCTACGCCGCGATCGGGCAGCTCGAGCGCTGGTGGGACGGCAGCCACACGTATTCGGGCGACGCCGCGAACCTGTCGCTAGCGATGCAGCCGGGCGGCTGCTGGTGCGAGCGCTGGGCCGGCGGGGCGGTCGAGCACGGGCGCGTGATCATGCTGCTGAAGGACCAGGCCGTGCGCGTCCAGGGCGCGTTGGGTCCCTTGCAGGTCAAGGCGGTGAACGGCGTGATGACGTTCGCGCTGAAGGCCGAGGATGGCGGGACCGCGCTGACGCTGGGCTACCGGGTCAACGGCGCGGCGGCGAGCGCGCTCGACAAGGACGCTTCCGCGGTGGACGGCGTGCTGGCGATCCAGGTCGCGCGGCTCAAGCGCTACGTCGAGACCGGCAAGCCGGCGCCCTGAACGGAGAACAGCGATGCTGATCGGCGTTCCTAAGGAGATCAAGGTCCTCGAGAACCGCGTGGGCCTGACGCCCGCATCGGTGCGCGAGGCCGTGCACCATGGCCACCAGGCGGTGGTCGAGCGGAACGCGGGGCAGGGGATCGGCGCCAGCGACGACGACTACGCCCGCGCCGGCGCGACGATCGTCGCGTCCGCGCAGGAGGTCTTCGCGCGAGCCGAGATGATCGTCAAGGTGAAGGAGCCGCAGGCGGTCGAGCGCGCGATGATGAAGCCGGGGCAGGTGATGTTCACCTACCTGCACCTCGCGCCCGATCCGGAGCAGACGAAGGACCTGGTCGCGAGCGGCGCCGTCTGCATCGCCTACGAGACCGTGACCTCCGCCGCCGGCGGGCTGCCGCTGCTCGCGCCGATGTCCGAGGTGGCGGGCCGCATGGCGGTCCAGGCGGGCGCGCACTACCTCGAGAAGGCGAACGGGGGCAAGGGCGTGCTGCTCGGCGGCGTGCCCGGCGTGGAGCCCGCGCGCGTCGTCGTGCTGGGCGGCGGCGTCATCGGCGTGCACGCGATCACCGTGGCGCTCGGCATGGAGGCCGACGTCTGGGTCATCGACCGCAACGTCGAGGCGTTGCGGCGCGCGTGGGCGCAGTTCGGGCCGGCGCTCAACACGGTGTTCTCGACCCACGATGCGATCGAGCGTCACGTCGCGAGCGCGGACCTCGTGATCGGCGGCGTGCTGATCCCCGGCGCCTCGGCGCCCAAGCTCGTTTCGCACGAGCTCGTCAAGCGCATGGAGCCGGGCTCGGTCGTCGTCGACGTCGCCATCGACCAGGGCGGCTGCTTCGAGACCTCGCGGCCCACGACGCATGCCGACCCGGTGTACACGGTCGACGGCGTCATCCACTACTGCGTCGCGAACATGCCGGGCGGGGTGCCCCGCACGTCGACCTACGCGCTCAACAACGCGACGCTGCCTTTCGTCCTCGCGCTAGCCGACAAGGGCTGGCGCAAGGCGCTGGCGGACGACGCGCACCTGCGCAACGGCCTCAACGTCGCCAACGGCAAGGTCACCTGCAAGCCGGTCGCCGACGGGCAGGGCTACAAGTTCATCGACCCGCGCGAGGCGATCGGCTGAAGCGTCGATTGCCGCCGGCCTCGTCGCCGCTGAGCGCATCGCTCCGCGAGCGTCCGACAGCCGCGTCAGCATTCGGTCGGAACGCGCTCGGCATTCGGCCGACACCGCGGCGGGCCCGCGAGCCGCGATGCTCGCGGGATGCACGTCCGCGACCATCGTCGTCGATCCCGAAGCACGGCACGCCGCCATGGCGTTGCGTCGAGCCGTGCGTTCGCGAGCGCGTTCGCGGCCGCGTGGCTGGTCCTGCTCCCGCCGGGGGCGAACGCGGCCGACGAGACGCCGCTGCCCACGGCGTGGGCCGAGCGCTTCCGGCAGGCCCCGTTCGAGGCGTCGTTCGCCGACGATCGCTGGCTCGGCGAGCGCGCGTCGTACGCGATACCGGCCGGCGAGGTCGTCCTGTTCGACGCGCTCCTGAACCTCGTCAACCGGCACACGATCGGCAACGAGTACGAGAGCACCTACGATTCGATCGTCCGCAACCTGCACAGCAGCTGGACCGTCGACCAGGACCCGTTCTCGACCAACCAGCTCGGGCACCCGTACCAGGGATCGATGCACTACGGCTTCGCCCGTTCGGCGGGGCTGTCGTTCTGGGAATCGACCGGCTACGCGCTGGCCGGCAGCGCGCTGTGGGAGATCGCCGGCGAGACGACGCCGCCGTCGATCAACGACCTCCTCAACACCGGGATCGGCGGCTCGTTCATGGGCGAGTCCCTGTTCCGACTCGCGAGCCTGCTGCTCGAGAACGACGACGTGCCGCCGTTGTGGCGCGAGGTCGGCGCCGCACTGATCCAGCCTTCGCTCGGCGTCAACCGGCTCGCGTTCGGCGAGCGCTTCGACCGCGTGTTCGCGAGCCGCAACCCGGCGCTCTACAGCCGCGTGAACCTCGGGTTCATGGCGACGGCGGAGAACACGTCCGGGACGTCCACGACGTCGCTCAGGCGCAACGAGGCGCAAGCCGAGTACGCGATCGACTACGGGTTGCCCGGCAAGCCCGGCTACGGCTACCGGCGACCGTTCGACCTGTTCTCGTTCCAGGCGACCGCGTCGTCGGCCAACGGCTTCGAGAACATGATGACGCGCGGCCTGCTGGTCGGCCGCGCCTACGACGCAGGTCCTGACGTCGCCGGCGTCTGGGGACTCTACGGCAGCTTCGACTACATCGCGCCGCAGGTGTACCGCGTGTCGAGCACGGCGCTGTCGGTCGGGACGACCGGCCAGTGGTGGGTGTCGCCGTCGGTCGCGATGCAGGGGACCGCGCTGATCGGCGCCGGCTATACCGCGGTCGGGACGACGCACTCGACTTCAGACGTCGACTACAACTACGGCGTGGCGCCGCAGGCGCTCCTGGCGTGGCGCACGATCCTGGGCGACGGCGTGGCGCTCGACGTGACCGGGCGTGCCTATTTCGTGAGCCGGGTCGCCTCCGTGCCGGATCGCGGCCGCGACATCATCGGGCGCATCGACGCCGGCCTCACGTGGCGCGTCTACAAGCGCCACGGGATCACGGTGAAATACCTGGGCAACCTCCGCGACGCGAACTACGACGGCGTCGACCAGTCGCAGTCGCGCAACACGATCGGCCTGTTCTACACGTACCTCGGGAAGGACGGGCTGGGCGCGGTGCCGCGACCGCAGTGAATGGGCGGCGCGACCGGCCGTCGGGCTCATCAGGCGAGCCTGGCGACGTGCGACACTTTGCGGCGCGGGAGATCGTCCCGAGGCCACGCGAGCCACCCCATGGATGCAGCTAGGAAGAAGGCCTACCGGCACCTGCTGTCCCGTGCCTTCACGCGATCGCGGGCGCTGCTGTCGATCCCGGAGGGGCACTGCGAGGAGCGCCACCGCGGGGACTGCGCCTACCTGATCGCGGACCTCATGCACAACCTGGCGCACTACTCGGCGCTGGAGTTCGAAGGGTTCGACGAGGCGCGCTACTGGGACCGCGCCGCGGAGGTGGCCGCCTTCGACGTCGTGCTCGCCTGGTTCGGCAACCGCGACGGCTTCGAGCGCAGCGTGGCGGAGGTCGCGTTGAACGATCCGGTGCTTCGTGCCGCGACGGAGTGCCGTCCCCTGCTTCGACTCCCGGACGACTGGCGCAGGACCGCGTCGCGCGACGACACGCTGCACTGAGCCGTCAGTCGCGCAGCACCGCCGGCAGCCACAGCGCGAGCTGCGGGAACGAGAGCACGAGCCCGAGGCCGACCACCTGCAGCACCATGAACTGCATCATGCCCTTGTAGATGTCGGAGAGCTCCCACTCGGGCACCACGCCCTTCAGGAAGTAGGCCGACAACGCGACCGGGGGCGACAGCCACGCCGTCTGCAGGCACACGGCGACCAGCGTGCAGAACCAGACGATGTCGATGCCGAGCTTCTGCACGAGCGGCAAGAGGATCGGCACGACGATCAGCACGATCGGCACCCACTCGAGCGGCCAGCCGAGCACGAAGATGATGCCGAGGATCAGCATCAGCATCAGCGTCGGCGGCAGGTCGAGGCCGAGGAGCGACTCGGCGATCAGCGATGCGCTGCCCATGCGCGAGAACACCGCGCCGAAGTAGTTCGACGCCGCGACCAGGAGCAGGATCATGCAGCTCGTGAGCAGCGTCGAGTAGACGGCCGAGCGGAAGCCCTTCCACGTCATCCGGCGGTAGACGAGCGTCAGGATCAGCACGGCGAACGCGCCGACCGCGCCGGCGTCGGTCGGCGTCGCGATGCCGGCGAGGATGACGCCGAGCGTCGCGAAGATCACGACGACGACCGGGGCGATGCCGAACACGAGCTCGCGCACCACCTCGCCGATCGATCCGGCGCGCTCCTCGGGGGGCAGCGCGGGACCGAGCGACGGATCGAGGTAGCTGCGCACCAGCGTGTAGGCGATGTAGAGCCCCGACAGCAGCAAGCCCGGGATCACCGCCGCCGCGAACAGGTCGGTCGCCGGCACGCCGACCACCGGGCCCATCACGATCAGCATCACCGACGGCGGGATCAGGATGCCGAGCGTCCCGCCGGCGGTGATCGCGCCCGCCGACATCCGGATGTCGTAGCCGCTGCGCTTCATCGCGGGCGCCGCCATCACGCCGAGCAGCGTGACCGACGAGCCGACGATGCCGGTCGCCGCCGCGAAGATCGTCGCGGTCGCCAGCACCGCGAGGTAGAGCGAGCCGCGAACCCCGGCCAACGCCAGCTGGATGCCGCGGAACAACCGCTCCATCAGGCCCGACTGCTCGAGCAGGTAGCCCATGAACAGGAAGAACGGCACCGACGCGAGCGTCGGGTCGCGCATGACCGAGAACACCTGCAGCGTCAGCAGGTGCAGCGCGAGCGGACCGAGCGCGAGGTAGCCGCCGATCGACCCCACCGCGATCAACGTGAACGCGATCGGGAAGCCGATGAAGATCGCGGCGAACAGCACCGCGAGCAGCACGATGCCGAGCCATTCGGTGCTCATCGCGCCCTCGCGATGCGCGTCGATGGCGCGAGCGGCGTGCCGTCGCGCCGGAAAGGCGGCGATGGGCGATGGGCGATAGGCGGTCGTCGGAGGACGCGGGATGGCGGTCGGTCGCCGCCAGGCGAGCGGCGACCGCGCGCTGGGTGACCGTCGGCCTCCACGGGGGGCGCGGCGCTCACAGGACGACGCTCCCGTCGGACTCGGAGGCCGGCGCCGGCTCGATGACGACCTCGATGGGCTCGTCCGGCCCGAACGCGCGGCCCCACGCGCGGATGCATTCGGCGATGCCCTGCAGCAGCAGCAGCACCGCGGTGGCGGGCATCATGAACTTGAAGGGCCACACGATCGGCAGCCACGGGCTCGTGACGATGCGCTCGTTCTGCTGGAACGACTTCCAGAAGTACTCGGCGCCGAGCCAGCCGAACACCGCCATCGCCGGGAAGAACAGCACCAGGTAGCAGGCGAGGTCGACCTTCGCCTGCGTCCGGCGCGACCACTTGCCGTAGTAGACGTCGGTGCGGATGTGACCGCCTTTCTGCAGCGTCCACGCCGACCCGATCATGAAGAACGTGCCGTAGAGCATGAACGTCATGTCGTAGGCCCACACGGTCGGCGCGTTGAAGAAATAGCGCGCGACCACTTCCCAGACCAGCGACAGCACCATCGGCAGCACGAGCCACGCGATGGCCTTGCCGACGGCGCGCGTCAGCGCGTCGATGGCGTCGGCGAGTCGCAGCGCCGCGGGCGGGAGAGGGGTCATCGTGGGCCGGGAGGGAAAACGGGGAGCGGCGCGAAGCCGGCGATCGCGACGGCACCGTCGGCGCGGGCGTCGACCGGTCGCCGTCGCCGATCCGGTGTCGCGGACGTCACGACACCGGATCGCGGCCGGAGCGACGTGCCGCTACTTCGACGGCGGCGCGGCGAGCGCCGCGTTGCCGAGGTTGCTGTACAGGTCGAGGATCTTCGTCCAGTACGGGACGACCGTCTTCGCGAACGTGCGCTGCGAGTCGAGCACCTGCTTGAAGAAGGCGTCGCGACCGGCGTAGCGGTCGAGAACGACGTTGGTCGCGCGCACGAACTCGGGGAAGAAGTCCTTGGGCGTGTCGTGGATCTGCACCTTGAACTCGTCGCGCAGCCGGACCACCGCCCGCGCGTTCCGCGCGACGTTGTAGGTGTAGGTCTCGGTCATCGACGCCATCGCCGCGGTGCGGATGATCTCCTGCAGGTCCGGCGAGAGCTTGTTCCACACGGTCTTGTTGATCAGGATCTCGCCGATGTCGGTCGACTGGTGCAGCCCCTGCAGGTAGTAGTGCTTCCAGACCGTGTTCAGGCCGAGGAGCAGGTCGTCGGCAGGGCCGATCCACTCCGCGGCGTCGATCACGCCGCGCTGCGCGGCCGGAACGATCTCGCCGCCGGGCATCGCGACCGCCGCCACGCCCATCTCCTTGAAGATCTCGCCGGTGATGCCCGGCGGCGAGCGGTACTTCATCTTCTTGAAATCGGCGGTCGAGGCGATCGGCGTCTTGAACCAGCCGAGCGGATCGGGCCCCATCGGGTGCACGAAGATGGGCTCGACGTTGACCTTGAGCACGTCGCTGTAGAGCTTGCGGTAGAGGTCGTAGCCGCCGCCTTCGAAGATCCACGCGACGTGCGAGAGCTGGTCGAGGCCCACGCCGGCGCCCGCCATCGGGTTGCTGAACAGTCCCGCGGCCGGGTTCTTGCCCGACCAGTAGTGCGTCCACGCGTAGCCGCCGTCGATGACGCCCTTGTCGACCGCGTCGAGGATCTCGAAGGCCCCCACGACCGCGCCGTCGGGCAGGAACTCCATCTTCACGCGCCCCGCGGACATGCGGTCGACGCGGTCGCCCATCCGCTTCAGGAGCTCGAAGTAGATGCTGGCCGACGGAACCGCCGTCTGGATCCGCATGCGCACCGGCGCCTGCGCGGGCTGCGCGAGCGCCGTCGAGCACGCGAGCACGAGCGCGCCGGCGGCAAGCACCGCGCGCGCGTACGCTGAATGCTTCATGATCTCTCCTCGGTGTGGGCCGCGTGGCTCGCGCGGCGTCGAAGCGCGTCCCGTCTTCCGCGGGCGTCGCGTTGCCGGGCAATGTAGACAGTCCGGTCGCGGATGGCAATACTTTGTCGCTTATTCCGAAAGCGCGCAGTTCATATTTCGATAAGCGATCGGCGCAAGCGACCATGACCGGCCAGGCATTCGACTACGTGATCGTCGGCGGCGGCACCGCCGGCTGCGTGCTCGCGAACCGGCTCTCCGCCGACGGCCGCGCGAGCGTGTGCGTGCTCGAGGCCGGGCCCGAGGATCGCTACCTGTGGATCCACATCCCGATCGGGTACGGCAAGACGATGTTCCACCCGGTCTACAACTGGGGATTCCACACCGATCCCGATCCCGGCATGGACGGGCGGCGCATCTACTGGCCGCGCGGGCGCGGCCTGGGCGGCAGCTCGTCGATCAACGGCCTCATCTACGTTCGCGGCCAACCCGAGGATTTCGACGCCTGGGCGGGCGAAGGCAACCGCGGCTGGGGGTGGGACGACGTGCTCCCGTATTTCATCCGCAGCGAAGGCAACGAGCGCGGCGCCTCGGCGACGCACGGTGCCGACGGCCCGATGCGCTGCTCGGACATCGGCGAGAAGCACGAGCTCATCGAGGCGATCATCGCCGGCGCGAACGAGCTCGGCGTGCCGCGCACCGACGACTTCAACGGGGGCGTCCAGGAGGGCGTGGGCTACTACCAGCTCTTCACGCACCGCGGGTGGCGCTGCAGCACCGCGGTCGCCTACCTCAAGCCCGCGCGCGATCGCGCGAACCTCGCCGTCGAGACGAACGCGCAGGCGACGCGCATCGTCCTCGACGGGCGCCGCGCGTCCGCGGTCGACTACCGTCAGGCCGGCGAGACGCGCCGCGTCGTCGCGCGCCGCGAGGTGATCCTCGCCGCCGGCGCGCTGCAGAGCCCGCAGCTCCTGCTGCTCTCGGGGATCGGTCCGGGCGCGCACCTGCAGGACCAGGGGATCGCGGTCGCGCACGACCTTCCCGGCGTCGGCGAGAACCTTCAGGACCACCTGCAGCTTCGCCTCATCTACAAGTGCACGAAGCCGATCACGACCAACGACGACCTCGCGTCGTGGTGGCGCTCGCTGAAGATCGGCGCGCGGTGGCTGTTCCGGCGCGCCGGGCCGCTCGCGATCGGGATCAACCAGGGGGGCCTGTTCACGCGCGTGATGCCGGGCTCGGCGACGCCGGACATCCAGTTCCACTTCGCGACGCTCTCCGCCGACCTGGCGGGCGCGAAGCCGCACCCGTTCTCGGGCTTCACGATGAGCGTCTGCCAGCTTCGCCCGACGTCGCGCGGGCGCGTGCGGCTGGCCTCGCCCGATCCGCTGGCCGCGCCGTCGATGCAGCCGCATTACCTGTCGACCGGCGAGGACCGCGCTTGCGCGATCGCCGCGCTGCGCTACGCGCGGAAGCTCGCCGCGACGGGATCGCTCGCGCCCTACGTCGCCGAGGAATACCGTCCCGGGGTCGCGGCGCAGAGCGACGACGACCTCCTCGCGTTCGCCCGCGCGTACGGCGCCACGATCTTCCACCCGTCGGGCACCTGCAGGATGGGGAACGACGCGATGGCGGTCGTCGACGACCGGCTGCGCGTGCGCGGCATCGAGGGGCTGCGCGTGGTCGACTGCGCGATCATGCCGACGCTGGTGTCGGGCAATACCGCGGCCGCGGTCGTGATGATCGCCGAAAAGGCGAGCGACATGGTCCGCGACGACGCGGGATGATGGCCGGGGTCAGGGCGAATCCTCCGACCCGGGAATGAGCGCCGGGGGCATTCCGGTTCATCCGGCGGCCATCGCTCCCGCCGCCCCGCCGAACGTGCCCCCGAGCGCATTCGCGGCTCGCTCCAGCGCGGGAACGTGATCGAGCGCGCGCGCGAGCGTCATGCGCGCCACCGGCGCGTGCACGGCGACGCACGCGACCGCGCGCCCGTCGGGCGCGTTCACCGGCACCGCGACGCATACCAGCCCCGCCAGGTATTCCTCGTTGTCGGTCGCGCGCCCGTCGCGCCGGATCGCCGCGAGCTCCGCGTCGAGCGCCCGCGCGTCGGTGATCGTCTGCTCGGTGAAGCGCGGCAGCGGCAACGCCGAGACGATGCGACGCCGGCGCGCGGCGGGCAGCAAGGCGAGCAGGAGCTTGCCGCTCGCCGTGCAGTGGAGCGGCACGTGCGATCCCGGCTGCAGCGTCATGCGCAGCGGCCACGCGGTCTCGACGCGGTCGAGATAGACGACCTCGCTGCCGTCGAGCATCGTCAGGTTGACCGTCTCGCCCAGCTCGTCGGCGAGGCGCTTCAGGATCGCGTGGCGCGGCGCGCGCACCGCGGCCGAGAGCTGCACGTCGAGCGCGAAGCGGACGAGCCGCGGCCCCGCGGCGAGCCGTCGTCCATCGGGCTCGCGCGCGGCGAGACCCGCGGACTCGAGCATCGCGAGCATCCGGTAGACGGTCGGCTTGGGAAGCTTCGCTTCGTCGGCGAGCTCCTGCAGCGCGACCGGCCCGTCGGCCGCGGCGATGCGCTCGAGCAGCGAGAACGCTCGCAGCAGCGGGGGGATACGATCGCGCTTCGAGGCCATTGCGCGAGTATATCGAAATATGGAACGCGCAACGCCAGATTCCGATGCGTTCCGTTGCCTCGTTGCCGCCGCTGTGGAACACTGCGGGAAGCGACGCGAACCGGAAAGGAGCCGCCATGAACAAGCCCGCTGACATGCCCCAGGCGTTGTCGACCGCCGTCGCCGGGCGCCAGAAGATGACGCCGTCCGAGGCGTTCGTCGAGACGCTCGTGGCGCAGGGCGTGAAGGACGTCTTCGGCATCGTCGGCTCGGCGTACATGGACGCGCTCGACCTCTTCCCGCTCGCCGGCATCCGCTTCATCTCGGTCGCGCACGAGCAGGGCGGCGGCCACATGGCCGACGGCTACTCGCGTGTGTCCGGGCGGCACGGCGTGTGCATCGCGCAGAACGGCCCAGGCATCACGAACTTCGTGACGTCGGTGGCCGCGGCGTACTGGGCGCATTCGCCGGTCGTGTGCATCACGCCGGAGACGGGCTCGATGACGCTCGGCCTCGGGGGCTTCCAGGAGACCGAGCAGCTGCCGATCTTCTCGAAGATCACCAAGTACCAGGCGCACGTCAACAACAAGGCGCGCATGGCCGAGCTCACGGGCCGGGCGTTCGACCGCGCGCACCTCGAGCTCGGACCCACGCAGCTCAACATCCCGCGCGACTTCTTCTACGGCGACATCGAATGCGAGATCCCGCGCCCGTTGGCGATCGAGCGCGGCGCGGGCGGCGAGAAGAGCCTCGACGATGCCGCGGCGCTGCTCGCCTCGGCCAGGTTCCCGGTGATCCTCGCCGGCGGCGGCGTCGTGATGGCCAACGGCCAGGCGGAGGCGGTGCAGCTCGCCGAGTTGCTGCAGGCGCCGGTCGCCTGCAGCTACCTGCACAACGACGCGTTCCCGGCGAAGCACCCGCTGTGGGTCGGGCCGCTCGGCTACCAGGGCAGCAAGGCGGCGATGAAGCTCATCGGCCAGGCGGACGTGGTGCTCGCGCTCGGCACGCGGCTCGGGCCGTTCGGCACGCTGCCGCAGCACGGCATCGACTACTGGCCGAAGCACGCGAAGATCATCCAGGTCGACGCGGACCCGAAGATGCTCGGGCTCGTCAAGACGATCACCGTGGGCATCTGCGGCGACGCGAAGGCCGCGGCGCGCGCGCTGTCGGCGCGCCTGCACGGGCGCACGCTCGCCGCGCAGTCGAACCAGACCGAGCGGCTCGCGAAGGTCGGGCAGGAGAAGCAGGCGTGGGAGCAGGAGCTCGACGGCTGGACGCACGAGAAGGACGCCTGGTCGCTCGAGCAGGCGAAGGCGAGCTCGCACATGCACCCGAGGCAGATGCTGCGCGAGCTCGAGCGCGCGATGCCCGACGGCGCGATGGTGTCGACCGACATCGGCAACATCTGCTCGATCTCCAACTCGTACCTTCGCTTCGACCGGCCGCGCTCGATGTTCGCGGCGATGAGCTTCGGCAACTGCGGCTACGCGTTCCCGACGATCGTCGGCGCGAAGGTCGCCGCGCCCGACCGGCCGGCGATCGCGTACGTCGGCGACGGCGCCTGGGGGATGAGCTTCGGCGAATTGCAGACCTGCGTGCGCGAGCAGATCCCGGTGACCGCGGTCGTGTTCAACAACGGCCAGTGGGGCGCCGAGAAGAAGAACCACGTCGACTTCTATGCGAAT
Source organism: Casimicrobiaceae bacterium (assembly GCA_035711225.1). Taxonomy (GTDB): domain Bacteria; phylum Pseudomonadota; class Gammaproteobacteria; order Burkholderiales; family Casimicrobiaceae; genus VBCG01. The sequence goes on along the minus strand of DASTCK010000200.1, from coordinate 8,350 downwards.
CGCTTCGTCGGCGTGAACCTCGACAGGCAGCCGTCGTGGGCCGCCGTCGCGAAGGCGATGGGCGCCGAGGGGCACCGGGTCGAGAAGCTGTCGGACGTCGGCCCGGCGCTGCGCGCTGCCGCCGCGGCGCAGCGCGACGGCAAGACGACGGTGCTCGAGATGATGGTGACGCGCGAGCTCGGCGACCCGTTCCGGCGCGACGCCCTCGCGATGCCGACGCGGCATCTCGCCAAGTACCAGTCCACCGCTGCGAAGAAGTAGCGCGTCCGACGACCGAGGAGGACCGATGAGCCCCAACCGACACGCCGTCGCCCTCGGCTTCGCCGCCGCTCTCGCCGCCGGCCTCGCGCACGCGCAGGCCGACTGGCCGGGCAAGCCCATCCGCATGATCGTGCCCTACCCGCCGGGCGGCGGCACCGACGTCGTCGCGCGCATCGTCAACGAGAAGCTCTCGACCGAGCTCGGCCAGCCGATCGTCATCGACAACAAGGGCGGCGCGGGCGGGAGCGTCGGCACCGAGCTCGCGGCGAAGGCGCCGGCCGACGGCTACACGCTGCTCCTGACGCTGTCGTCGCACACGATCAATCCGAAGCTCTATCCGAAGCTCGGCTACGACGTCGAGCGCGACTTCATCCCGGTCAGCCTCGCGGCGCAGATCCCGCAAATCCTCGTCGCGCATCCGTCGGTGCAGGCGAACACGGTCGCCGAGCTCGTCGCGCTGCTGAAGGCGAACCCGGGCAAGTACAACTACGCGTCGGTGGGCATCGGCTCGCCCGGGCACATCGCGGGCGAGCTCTTCAAGCTCAGGACCGGCGTGCAGATGACGCACGTGCCGTACAAGGGGGGCGGTCCGGCGGTCACCGACACGATGGGCGGGCAGGTGCAGCTCCTGTTCGTCTCGATGCCGGCCGCGCTGCAGTTCGTGAAGGCCGGGCGGCTGAAGGCGCTCGCGGTCACGAGCAGCAAGCGCAGCGCCTCCGCGCCGGAGGTGCCGACGATCGCGGAGAACGGCGGGCCCGACGTCGTCGTCGACTCGTGGTACGGCGTGCTCGTTCCGGCGAAGACGCCCCAGCCGATCGTCGCGAAGCTCAACGCGACGCTGGCCAGGGTGCTCCAGATGCCCGACGTGCGCGAGAAGCTCTTCGCGCAGGGCGCGGAGGCGGTATCCAGCTCGTCCGCCGAGTTCGACGCGCTGATTCGCGACGAGCTCAAGAAATGGGACTACGTGATCCGCGAGGCGAAGATCACGCCCGAATGAGCACGGCCGCCCCCCAGGCCGCGCACGAGCGGCGCGTCCGCGACGAGGTGGCCGCGATCGTGGCGCGCGCGCGCGCGGCCCAGCGGACGATCGCCGACTGCGACCAGGCACGGGCGGACGAGCTCGCGATCGCCGCTGCCTGGGCGATCGTCGAGCCGTCGCGCAACCGGGCGCTGGCCGAGGCGGCGGTGCGCGACACCGGAATGGGCGACGTCGACGACAAGATCGCCAAGAACCGCCGCAAGACGATGGGCCTGCTGCGCGACCTCGCCGGGATGCGCACCGCGGGGATCGTCGCCGAGGACCGCGAGCGCGGCCTGATCGAGATCGCGCGCCCGGCCGGCGTCGTCGCGGCCATCACGCCGTCGACGAACCCGGGCGCGACGCCGGCCAACAACATCGTGAACGCGCTGAAGGCGCGCAACGCGATCGTGCTCGCCCCGTCGCCGAAAGGGGCGTCGACGCTCGCGCTGCTGCTCTCGTACGTCCACGCGGAGCTCGACCGCGTCGGAGCGTCGCGCGACCTGGTCCAGATGCTGCCCGCGCCCGTGTCCCGCGAGCACACGCGCGAGCTGATGCGCCAGGCCGACCTGGTCGTGGCGACCGGCTCTCAGGGCAACGTGCGCGCGGCGTACGAGAGCGGCACGCCGGCGCTGGGCGTCGGCGCCGGCAACGTCGCGGTCATCGTCGACGAGACCGCGGACGTGGCGGATGCCGCGGACAAGATCGCGCGCTCGAAGACCTTCGACCACGCGACGAGCTGCTCGTCGGAGAACAGCGTGATCGCGGTCGCGAGCGTCGCCGACGCCCTGCTCGCCGCGCTCGCCCGCGAAGGCGGCGTGCTGCTCGACCGCGAGGAGACCGACCGGCTGCGCTCGGCGATGTTCGGCGGCGGCAAGCTCGCCCCCGAGGTGGTCGCGCAGTCGGCGCCGACGATCGCCGGTCTCGCCGGGCTCGTTCGGCCCGAGGTCGCAACGGCCCGTTTCCTCATCGTGGCCGAGGACGGCGTCGGCGTGGCGCACCCGTTCTCCGGCGAGAAGCTCTCGCCGGTGCTCGCCTTCTACCGCGCCCGCGATTTCGCCGCGGCCTCGGCGCGCGCCGCCGAGCTCCTCGCGTTCCAGGGCGCCGGTCATTCGGTCGGGGTGCACACGCGCAAGCCCGAGCGCGCGACCGAGCTCGGCCTCACGCTGCCGGTGTGCCGCGTGATCGTCAACCAGGCGCATTGCTTCGCGACCGGCGGCGCGTACGACAACGCGCTGCCGTTCTCGCTGTCGATGGGCTGCGGCACCTTCGGCGGCAACAGCTTCTCGGACAACCTCAACGTCCGCCACTTCCTGAACGTGACGCGCGTCGTGCATCCGCTGCCGGCGGCACGGGCGCGCGAGCCGACCGAGGACGAGCTGTTCGGCGCGTATCGGCAGCGGTACCGGCTGTGATCGCGCGAAGAGCCGCCGCGCGTCGCGTCGCGTCGGACGTCACGTGAGCGGCGCCGACGACTTTCGTGCGCTCGTCGACGGGCGCGCCGCCCACGCGCCGGAGGCGCCTTTCCTCTGCGCGCCGGAAACCGGCACCGTGCTGTCGTACGGCGCGCTGCGCTCGGCGGCCGACGCGCTCGCGACGCTGTTCGAGCGATGCGGCGCCGCCGAAGGGGCGCGCGTCGCGTTCATGCTGCCCAACGGGGTCGCCGCGGCCGCCACGTTCGTCGGCACGATGGCGGCGGGGCGCATCGTCGTGCCGATCAATCTGCTCGCGCAGGACGCGCACCTCGACCACACGCTCGCGCACGCGGAGCCTGCCGTGGTCCTCGCCTCGGCCGAGCACGAAGGCCGCGTGCGTGCCGCGCTGGCGCGGACACGCGGCGGCGCGACCGTCGTGCCCGTCGACGCCGACCGCCTCGAGCTGCCGGCGGCCGCCACGCCTGCGCTCCGCGAACGCGACCCCTCGCGGCCCGCGATGCTGATGTACACGTCGGGCACCACCGGGCTGCCGAAGGGCGTGCTGCTGTCGCACGCGAACATGCTGCACGCCGGGCGCACCGTCGCGCGGCACCACGGGCTCGGCCCGCGCGATCGCGCGCTGTCGTCGCTGCCGCTCTACCACATCAACGGCCAGTGCATCTCGACGGTGGGGACGCTGTGCGCAGGCGGCAGCCTCGTGATGCCGCACCGCTTCTCGGTGACGCAGTGGTGGGCGCTCGTCGAGCGCTGGCGGCCGACCTGGCTCAACCTCGTGCCGACGATCGTCGCATACCTGCTGAACGGCCCGGAGCCGACGTCGGGCGAGCGCGCCGCGATGCGCCACGTCCGCTTCGCACGTTCCGCGTCGGCGCCGCTGCCGCCCGACCAGCAGCTCGCGTTCGAGGAGCGCTTCGGCATCCCGCTGGTCGAGGCGATGGGGCTGACCGAGTGCGCGTCGGTCGCGTTCTGCAACCCGATGGCACTCGAAGCGCGCCGCGTCGGAAGCCCTGGCCTTCCGCTCGGCATCGAGGCCCGCGTCGTCGGCCGCGAGGGCCGGCCGCTTCCCGACGGCGAGCGCGGCGAGATCCAGCTGCGCGGGCCCGGCGTGATGCTGGGCTACTACCGCTCGCCCGAGCTCACGGCAGCGAGCGTCGACGCCGACGGCTGGCTCGCGACGGGCGACCTGGGCTACCGCGATGCGCACGGCTTCTACTTCATCACCGGGCGGCTCAAGGAGCTGATCATCAAGGGCGGCGAGAACATCGCGCCGCGCGAGATCGACGAGGCGCTGCTCCGGCACCCGTCGGTGCTGGAGGCCGCCGCGGTGGGCGTTCCCGACCGCGAGTACGGGCAGGAAATCCTCGCGTGCATCGTCGTCAAGCCGGACCGCGCGCTGACGCGCGACGAGGTCGACGAGCATTGCCGGCGCGAGCTCGGGCGCTACAAGTCGCCGCGCTACGTGCGCTTCGTCGACGCGCTGCCCAAGGGACCCTCGGGCAAGGTGCAGCGCATGAAGCTCGCCGAGGGCTTCGCCCCGTGAGCCGCGGCGCACGGGATTCAGCGCGGCTGGTCGTTGCGCGCCAGCGCGGCGGAGGCGCCGGGATAGAGCCGGGCGAGCGTCTCGCGGCCGGCGTCGGCGAGCACGGCATGGAGCGCCGCCGCGATCACGCGCTCATCGCATGCGGGCTCGCGCCGCGCCCAGGCCGACGCGAGCGCCTCGCGCTTGCCGTCGACGATCGACGCGACGAGCGGCGGCCAGAACGGCGGGTACTCGGCCTCGACGTAGTCGCCGCGGCCGCGCCCGTAGTGCGCGACCGCGAGGTAGCGCAGCAGCGCCGAGGTCACGAGTCCCGACAGGAACGCGTCGTCCCAACGCAGCGACGTGCCGGTACGTCCGCGCGCGAGGTTCATGCCTCGCGCGACGCCCGCGCCTCCCAGCGCTCCTAGCACCGCGCCGGCGAGCATGCCCGCGCCGAACGTGAAGCCGCCCGCGGCGAGATCCGCCGCGAGCCCCGACAGCGCACCCGACACGACGCCGCCGACCATGGCGGCCTTGCGCTCGTCCATGGGGGCGTCGACGGCGACGCCCGAGGCGAGGCGCGAGAGCACCTCGCGGGTCGCCTGGCCGGACAGTCCGTGCAGCGCAATCAGCCGGTCGGTGCTCTCGCGCAGCCGCTCGTCGAGCCGCGCGGCGAGCGCCTGCGAGGCGGTCGCCCTCGCGCCGTCGCCGTCGTCGCGCGCGATCCCTAGGCCGCGCCCGATGTCGCGCAGCGTGCCGCCGACGCCGGCATCCGGCAGCGGCTCACGGTCGCACGCGGCGGCGGCGATGGGGGCGGAGAGGATCGTCATCGCCTCGTCGAACTGCGCGGCGCGGCGCCGCTGCCACGCGGCCGAGAGGCGCGCGAACGACGCCCGGCGCGCTTGCGGCAGCGCGGCGGCCACGAGGTCGAACAGCGCGATCTCCTGCACCCAGCAGCGCGCGAACGCGTCGAGCGAGGTCACGGCGTGAATCACCGGCCGTGCGCCGACGGCCGCCTGCCAGCGCAGCACGTCGGCGGCTTCCTCGTCGTGCGGGCGCGGGCGTCCGGTCTGGTTCAGCACGACGACGACGGGCTTGCCGATCCACGCGAGCACGTCGAGCTCGGCGGCGAGGTAGCCGGCGTCCTGCGGCGCCTCCGACGCGTTGACGAGATAGAGCACGATGTCGGCGCTGTCGCGCACGTTGCGCACGGCGCGCTGGGCGAGGTGGAAGGGCCGGTCGCGGAAGCGGTCCCACACCTGCGTCAGGAACCACCCGATCGGGTTGCCCTGCAAAGCGAGTCGCCGGGCGAGCCTCGCGCTGTCGCCGAAGCCCGGCGTGTCCCACAGCACGAGCGCGTCGCCTTCCGGCGTCTCGACCAGCGGGTACACAGCCGCCTCCTGAGTGACGTGCTGCTCGTCGCGCACCTCGCCGACGTCCCGGCCGACGAGCGTGCGCGCGAGCGTCGTCTTGCCGGCGTTGGTGTGCGAGATCAGCGAGAGCGAGATCGTCGACGATTCCCCCGAGGCTCGCTCCGCGAGCTTGCCCCCGCCGCGCGGCGCATCCTCGGCAGTTGCGCCTTGGGGCGGCGCTGCGGCGCTCATGCGTTTCGATCGCCGATCGCCGCATCGAGCGCGGCGTCGGTCGCCACGAGGTCGGGCGACGCGAGATCGACGAACACGGCGGGAACGTGAGCGTCGTCGCACAACCGCTGCCACGCGGCCCGGCGCCCGGTGCTGCGGTCGGCGTCGACACCGAAGCGCTCGCGCCAGGTGCGCTCGTCGATCAGCGCGAACAGCGTCTCGAGCTCGCCGCGCCGCGCGGCGAGCGTGGCGAGGAACGCGCCGTGCGTCTCGCGCTCGGGCGTGGCCGTCGCATTGAACAGCGCCGCCAGCGTGACGCCGCTTCCTGCGGGATCGCCCGGCCAGTCGACGTCGGCGCCGTAGGCGACCGGCGCCGCGACGACGAGCGCCGCGCTGCCGCCGAACGAGCGCGAGATCACCGCCTCCAGCCCGGCGAGCGCCGCCGATCCGGGCGTGGTGCTGTAGGGGATCACCCGCACGCGCGCCGGCCCGCCACGGTAGCCGCGCAGCAGCCGCTGGAAGTACGGCTCGTCGAGCCCGACCGGGACGTGGGTGGCGCGGTAGCGCTCGACCGCCCCCGCGACGAGCGCGAGCACGAGACGCGGGGCGATGACCACGATGGCGATCGTGGCGGCGATCAGGTGGAGCCAGCGCGCGGCGTTCTCGCCCGCCGGGGCACGGATCGCCGCGATCTCGGCGGGCGTCGGGATCGGGCCGCCGGTGACCCAGACGCCAGGCGCATAGAGCAGCGACGCGATCGTGCGAACGTCGTTCGCGTCGAGGAACGTGCTCTCCCACGTCGCGCGATACTCGAACGCGAGCCCGCGCAAGTAGAGTCCCGCGAGGACGCCGGTCGCGAGGAGCGCCGCGGCGAGGTGCAGGATGCGCGTGGCGCGGGCGGCGTAGAGCGGGGCGGCGCGACGCGCCCAGTCTTCGCCGAGCGCGAGGATCGCCGAGCGCACGCCGCCTTCGCCGCGCACGCGCACGCTGCCCGCGCCCCAGCGCGCGATGGCCGCGCGCAGCCCGCCCGGCCGCGGCGCGTCGCCGTAGCGCACGACGTACCCGACGGCGATCGTCACGTAGACGGCCACGTTCCACACGAGGAGTCCCCACACCGGCGGAGCGAGGATGTTGACGCGCTTCGTGGCGTCGACCTGGTCGAGCGCGAGGCCGAGCGCGAACGCGAGGCCGACGATCGCGGTGCCGATCCACGGTCGCCACGCCAGCGTGCGCACCGCCGTGCCGAAGGCAGGCTCGCGCGTGCCGAGGCGCTCGAGCACGAGCGAGGCGCGCCGCGCGAGGAAGGTGTCGGCCGGAGCGCTCGCGCCGACCACCTCGGCGGCCGCGCGGCTCGCCCACGCGCGGTCGGCGTCGCTCCAGGCCGCGCGAGCGGCGTCCGCGGTCTCGACCGCCCGCACCGCGATCACCTTCAGCGCCCCGGACTCGTCCATGCCCGGGCGATTCTACGCGGCGGATCGGCGGACCGCCGACCGCGCCCCGCCGGCAGGATCGTGGAACCCCGCGGTGTGGCGCAGGACGATCGCTGGAAGCGTCGCGAGGCGTCGAGCTGCGCACGCGAGCGGCTGGTCGCGCTCGCGCGCCGCGCGCTCGCAGGCTGACCCATGCTCCCCGCGCCGTCGGTCATCGCCTTCACCGTGCTGTCCGGCGCGGGGCTCGGCGCGCTCGCGCTGGTCCCGCTCGGCGACCTCGGCGCCGCGTACGCGGGCTGGCCCGCTCTCGCCTCGCGCCGGGTGCTCGCGGTAGCCGCGGCGACCGCCGTCGCGCTCGTCCTCGCCGGACTCTGCTCGTCGACGCTCCATCTCGCGAACCCGCGCAACGCGTGGCGCTCCGCGACCCGCTTCCGCACCTCGTGGCTGTCGCGCGAGGCGTCGTTCGCGCTCCTGCTCGTTCCGGTCGCCGTCGTGTTCATCGCCGCGCCCGCGCTCGACGTCCGTCCGCGACGGATGTGCGGCTGGGCCGCCGCGACGCTGCTGCTCGCCTGGACCGTGCTCGCCTGCACCGCGATGATCTGCGCGAGGCTGAAGCCGATCCGGCAGTGGCACACCGCACGGGTGCCGCTCGCGTACCCGGTCCTCGCGCATGCCTCGGGCGCGTTGATCGTCGAGGCCGTCGTGCGGCCCGCGGGCGGCGCCACCTGGATCGCGTCGGCGGGCGTCGCGCTTCTCGTCGCTTCGTGGCTCGTCAACGAGGAGTACCGGCGCCACGCGCGAAGCGGCGAAGGCGCGCTGACGATCGAGGACGCGATCGGCGTCGCGCATGGCGTCGGCCCGCCGGGCGCGCAGCGGCCGGGCAGCGTGATGGCCGCGCGCCTGCTCGACGGAAGCCATTCGCGCGGCACCTTCCTGACGCGCGAGTTCGTCGGTCCCGATCCGGACGCGCAGGACGCGGGCGCGGGTGCTGTTCCTCGTCGCTTCGGTCGTCGTGCCGGGCGTGTGGCTGGTCGCCGGTCTCGCCGATCCGCTGGCAGGCGCCGCCGTCGCCGTTTCCTGCCTTGCCGGCCACGCCGCGGAGC
>DASTCK010000199.1:0-7377 GCA_035711225.1 Casimicrobiaceae bacterium | reverse complement strand
CGGCGCGCGCGATCCGCGCAGCGCTCGCCGACGCCGGCATCGGCGCGCGCGACGTCGGCATGATCGTTGCGCACGGCAACGGGACCCCGGCCTCGGACGCCTCCGAGGCGCTCGCGCTGCTCGACGTGTTCGGCGCGGCCTGCCCGCCTGTGACGGCGTTCAAGTGGTCGATCGGCCACCTGATCGCCGCGGCCGGCGCCATCGAGACGGTGATCGCGCTCGAGGCGCTGCGGCGCGGCGTGGTGCCGGGCATCCCGGTGCTCGAGCGCGTGGACCCGGCGTTCGACTCGCTTCCGGTGTCGCGCGAGGCGCGCAAGCCCACGAGCCGCATCGGGCTCGTGCTGTCGCGCGGCTTCGGGGGCACCGACGCCGCGCTCGTCGTCGCGGCCCCCTGACCGGCGCCTGATCGATGGCCGGCGTTCCGCCGTCCGGCGAGCGCTGCGGGATCGACACCGTCGAGATCGCGCGCGTCGCGCGGCTCGTCGACGCGAACGAGCCGGCGTCGCTGGCGCGCCTGTTCACGGCGGTCGAGATCGAGGACGCCGGCACCGGGCCAGGACGCATGGCGTCGCTCGCGGCGCGCTTCGCCGCGAAGGAAGCGTGCCTCAAGCTGTTCCCGCGCGAGGCGGCGCTCGAGACCATCGCCGCCGCCGATTTCGGTGTCGTGCGCGACGCGTTCGGCGCACCGCAGGTCGTGCCCTCGGCTGCCGCCGAGGTGGTGATGGGACGCTACCGGATCGAGCGGATCGCGCTGTCGATGTCGCACGACGCGCAGCATGCGAGCGCGGTCGCCATCGCGCAGCGCGCCGCGTCGAGCGCGCCGGCGTCGGGACGCTTGCTGTGGCGCTGGCTGCCGTTCCGGCGCGCGGTCGTGATGGAGAACCTCCGGCGCGTGTACGGCGAGCGTGTCGACGAGGCCGAGATCCTGAGGCTCGCGCAGATGCACTACGCGCACCTCGCGCGCCTCCTCGGCGAGTTCCTGCGGTTCCGCTGGCTGACGCCAGCCCGCAAGGCCGCGCTCGTGCGCGTCGAGAACCTCGACAGCCTGCGCGCCGTGCACGCGCGCGGCAAGGGCGTGCTGATCCTCACCGGCCACTTCGGCAACTGGGAGGTCGCGACGATCGCCGGCGTGCGCAAGTTCCCCGAGGCGCACGGCCGCTTCCACTTCGTCCGCCGCGCCATCAAGCCGCGCTGGCTCGAGGCGCTGGTCACGCGGCGCTTCCGGCGGGCCGGCTTCGGGGTGCTCCCCAAGCGCGGCTCGCTCGACGCGCTGTGCGAGCGGCTCGAGGCGGGAGACCTCGTGGTGTTCCCGTTCGACCAGCACGCGCGCGGGCGCGACGGCGTGGTGGTCGACTTCTTCGGTCACCCGGCCGGGACCTTCCGCAGCCTCGCCGTCATCGCGCAGGCGACGGGGGCGCCGGTCGTGCCGGCGGCCTCGTGGCGCGAGAAGGACGGCACGCACGTGCTGCGCTTCGAGGACCCCCTGACGCCCATCGTGCGCGACGATCCGCACGAGGAGCTCCTCGCGAACACCCGCGCCTACAACGCCGCGCTGGAGCGCCTGGTCGTCCGCCACCCGGAGCAATGGTGGTGGGTGCATCGAAGGTGGAAGGTGGCGATAGGCGATAGGCGATAGGCGATAGGCGATAGGCGATAGGCGATAGGCGAAAGCGTCGCGACGGCGCCGTTCCTGTCGCCTACCGCCCATCGCCCATCGCCCATCGCCGCCGTTCGATTCCTTGGCGCCCCGAACACGAATCGAACGTGCGACCTGTCCCTTAGGAGGGGACTGCTCTATCCACTGAGCTACCGGGGCGCGCGGTCGCGATTCTACCGGAGCGGCGCCACGCGCCGGGATGACGCGGCGCAGCGTGGCATCGCGCGGCGGAAGCCCTACACTGCCGCACCGCCGCGAGACCCGTGGAAACGTTCCAGCGACTGCTGCTCGTCGTCACGCCTTCCGACGCGTTGGCGCTGGCCTTCTTCTGCGCGGCATGGTTCGGCTACGGCTTCGTCGTGGACCGCGAGGTGCAGGTGCGGGGCCTGCGCGCGGTCATGCACCAGCACCGGCTCGAGTGGGCGCGCCAGATGGTCGTTCGCGACCAGCGAGTGCTCGACGCGGCGCTGATGGGCCACCTGATGAACAGCGTCTCGTTCTACGCCAACACGACGATCTACATCGTCGCGGCGCTGATCGCGACGGCGGGCGCGCTCGATTCGCTGGTGTCGTTCGCCGCCGAGCTTCCGTTCGCCGGCAGGCAGTCGAAGCTGCTCGTCGAGGCGAAGATCTTCCTGCTCATCGCGATCTTCGTATTCGCCTACTTCAAGTTCACCTGGGCGCACCGCCAGTACAGCCTGATGCTGGTGCTGATCGGCGCTACGCCCGACCGCTCGCGCCAGCCCGGCGCGATCGATGCCTACGCGCAGACGTTCGCGCGCATCAACACGCTCGCCGCCGACGAGTTCAACCGCGGCACGCGAAGCTACTACTTCGGCTTCGCGGCGCTGGGCTGGTTCCTGCACACGCTGGCGTTCGTCGCGCTCACCTTCCTGATCGTCGCCGTGCTGTGGCGGCGCGACTTCCGCTCGCCGACGATACGGGCGCTGGCAGGCTGACCGGCAGGGCGAAGGCGCCAGCGAGCGCGTCCAGCGGGGCATGCCGGTGGCAGCCGACCAGGTGGTCGTTGGTGAGGCCCGCCGCCTGCATGAACGCCTGGCAGGTCGTCGAGCCGACGAACCGGAAGCCCTGCGCCGCCAGGAGCTTCGCGAGGGCGTCGGAGGAGGGCGTGCGCGCGGGAAGCGCCCCGCTCCGCGAGTAGCGGGGCGCGAGCGGACGGCCGCCGACGACCGACCATACGAGGGCAGCGAGCGAGGTGCCCGCACGGTGAAGCGCAACCAGCGTGCGCGCATTGGCCACGGTGCTCTCGATCTTGCCGCGGTGGCGAACGATCGCGGGATTGGCGACGAGCCGGTCGATGCGCCGCGCGTCGAAGCGCGCGACGCGAGCGGGGTCGAATCCGGCGAAGGCGTCGCGGTAGCCGTCGCGCTTCGCCAGGATCGTGCGCCACGCGAGCCCGGCCTGCGCGCCTTCGAGCGTCAGGAGCTCGAACAGCGCGCGCTCGTCGTGCGTCGGGACGCCCCATTCGCGGTCGTGGTAGTCGCGCTCCATCGCGCTCCCTTCGCACCAGGGGCAGCGGGGAGGGTCGGGCGCGGGGAGCATGGGGCGCGGAAGGGAAAGGCGGGATCGCGGATTGTAGATGGCGCTGGCTCGCGCGAACTCGCCTGGTCCTTTCACCGGCGACATTCCACGCCCCACGCTCCACAATCCACCCTCGACCCTCCACCGTCCACCATCGCCGTCCCGGCTCCCGCCATGCTTCCCTGGCTCGGCCCGCAGGATCCGTTTCCGCCGCTCGAGCGCGCGCTGCCGCATCCCAACGGCCTGCTCGCGGCGGGTGGCGGGCTGTCGACGGACCGCATCGTCGACGCCTACCGGCGAGGCATCTTCCCGTGGTATTCGGACGGCCAGCCGGTGCTGTGGTGGAGCCCGGACCCTCGAATGGTGCTGTTCACCGCCGAGTTCCGCGTGCGCCGCTCGCTCGCCAAGCGCGTGCGCCAGCGCCGCTACGAGATCCGCCTCGATTCCTCGTTCGAGCGGGTGATCCGCGCGTGCGCCGCGCCGCGCCCGGATCAGGACGGCACGTGGATCACCGGGTCGATGATCGAGGCGTACTGCGCGCTCCACCGGCGCGGCGTCGCCCACTCGGTCGAGGCCTGGCAGGACGGTGAGCTCGCCGGCGGCCTCTACGGCCTCGCGCTCGGCCGCGTGTTCTTCGGCGAGTCGATGTTCGCGCGCGCTCCCGACGCGTCGAAGGTCGCGCTCGTCCACCTCGTCGCCAGGCTGCGGCACGACGGCGTGCCGTTGATCGACTGCCAGCAGGAGACCGCTCACCTCGCCGCGTTCGGCGCCCGCCCGATCCCCCGGCGCGCGTTTGCGGCGCTTCTCGGCGAGTTGATACACTCGGAAGCGCCGCCCGCCCCGTGGACCGCCGGGCCGTGGACGGCGCCCGACCCCGATCTCGAGGACGTCATCGCGACCGCCGACCGCCCCGTGGCCACGCCGTGAGCAAGCTCAACGACCTGCCGCTCGCATCGCTGCAGTTCTATGCGACGGCCCCGTACCCGTGCAGCTACCTGCCGGACCGGCTCGCGCGCTCGCAGGTCGCCACGCCCTCGCACCTGATCGACACGCGCGTGTACGGCGAGCTCGTGCGCCTGGGCTTCCGCCGCAGCGGCGCGTTCACCTACCGCCCGTACTGCGACCACTGCCGCGCGTGCGTGCCGGTGCGCGTGCCGGTCGCGACGTTCCGGCCGAACCGCACGCAGCGGCGCGTGGCGCGCGCGCACGCCGCGCTCGCCGTCACGCGGCGAGAGCTCGGCTACGACGCCGAGCACTACGCGCTCTACCTCCGCTACCAGCGCCATCGCCACCCGGGTGGCGGCATGGACCAGGACAGCCGCGAGCAGTACCAGCACTTCCTTCTCCACAGCAACGTCGCCACCGACCTGGTGGAATTCCGGGAGGACGGCGTGCTTCGCATGGTGAGCCTCGTCGACCGGCTCGCCGACGGGCTCTCGTCGGTCTACACGTTCTTCGAGCCGGGCATGCAGGGAACGAGCTACGGGACCTACAACATCCTGTGGCAGATCCGCCGCTGCGGCGAGCTCGGCCTGCCGTACCTCTACCTGGGCTACTGGATCGGTGCGAGCGCGAAGATGGCCTACAAGGCGACGTTCCGCCCGATCGAAGGTCTGGTCGACGGCCGCTGGGCGGTGATTTAGGGAAATTTTCCCACGCGCTCCCACGGGGCGCGGCACCGCCGAAAACCTGCCCTTTCGGCCAGGTCCGGCGCCAGTCCGCCCGCGGGCCTCGCGCCGCCACCGTTTGCGTGGCGAATCCGCAACACTGGTCGCGAACCGCTGCCGGGGCTGGCCATCCGCCCCGGTGTCGGTCGCTACCCCTTGGGGCGGTCGGGCAGGGCGAACCCCATCCCTTGCGTCTCGTCCACCTTGTCCTGTACAGATGATGCTCACAATCTGTGAGCTACACATTGACCGAGCTTGTTGTTTTCGGGTTTCAAAGAGCGGCAGAAACCCTTGATTTCGCGCAAGGCACGGCGTGCACAATTTGCACGGGAATACCTTGTCAGCCACAATGCGTTGTACACCCCGGCAACCGCCGGCTTTTTTCCGCGCCCTCACGGAGTCCCGCCATGAACGCGTTCGCCGACGTCCATTACCTTTCGCACGCCCGCTACGAGCAGGTCGACACCCGCTTCGACCGCGAACTCGGCACGTACTGGGCGTGGATGAATCCCAAGCCGCGCCCGTTCTTCAATCCGCAGCTGCTCGCGGAGCTGACGCACTACGTCGACTCCATCGAGAACGGCGCCGGCACGATGAGCGACGCGCGGGGCGAGCGCGGTGAGCTGCGCTACGCGGTGATCGCGTCGAAGTCGCCGGGCGTGTTCAACCTCGGCGGCGACCTCGCGCTGTTCAAGTCCGCGATCCAGCGGCGCGAACGCACGACGCTGGTGCATTACGGCCGCAGCTGCGTCGACACGCTGTACCGGTGGTGGCGCAACTGCCAGCTCCCGATCACGACGATCTCGCTGGTCCAGGGCGACGCGCTCGGCGGCGGGTTCGAGTGCGCGCTCTCGTCGTCGGTGCTGATCGCCGAGGAGGACGCGCGCATGGGCTTCCCCGAGATCCTGTTCAACCTCTTCCCCGGCATGGGCGCGTACAGCTTCCTGTCGCGCAAGGTGGGACGGCGCGTCACCGAGGAGCTCATCAGCAGCGGCACGATCTACACGGCGCGCCAGCTCTACGACCTCGGCGTCGTCGACGTGATCACGCCGACCGGGACCGGCGAGGCCGCGGTCGAAAGCTACGTGCGCAGGCACGCGCGCTCCGGCAACGGCCGGCGCGGGATCGAGGCGGTCGCGCGCGAGATGAACCCGCTCACGCACGAGGAACTCGTGCGCGTGGTCGAGCTGTGGGCCGACGCGGCGCTCAAGCTCACCGACCGCGACATGCGGATGATGGACCGCATCGTGCGCGCGCAGCAGCGGCAGTCGGCCGACGAGCCGGTCTTCGCGGCCGCGGCGCCGAGCAACGTCGTGCCGCTCGCCGTCGGCACGGGCGACTAGCGCGACGCTGGGGAGTCCTGGACGCGGAAGCGCCGGCGGGGGCCGGCGCTTTTTTTTTGCGGTCGGTCGGGCCGCGGCTCGCGAAGGTGCGTCGATCCGGCCCGCGCAACGGGCGCTCACCCCGGGGCGTCGCCGCCCGTCTGCGCCTTGCGGCGCTTCTCGAGATACTCGTCGAGCGCGAGCAGCGCCCGGTTGGCGGCATCGACCAGTTCCTCGGTCCATTGCGCGGCCTTGAGCCGCAGCATGTCGTTGGTCGCCTTGTCGATGCGCGTGGCGACCTGGACCAGCTGCATCGCCCCGACCGACGCGGCGCCGCCCTTCAGCGCGTGCGCGGCGTCCTTCGCGACCTCGTAGCGCCGGCCGCCGAGCGCGTCGCCGATCTCGCGCACCAGCCGCTCGGTGTCGCCCTTGAAGCCGCGCAGCAGGCGCTCGACGAACGTGGGGTCGGTCGACAGCCGGACGAGGTCCCCCAGCACCTCGGGATCGAGCGGCGGCGTCTCGACGACGGTGAGCGACGGGCGCTCGTCGAGGCGCTCGGGCGGCGGCCCCTGGCGGTCGGCCTCGGCGGCGAGGTGGCGCTCGACCGCGTCGAGCACCAGCGACGCGCGCAGCGGCTTGGGCATGAACTCGGCCGCGCCGGCACGCTCGCAGTCGAGGATCGCCTCGGTCGTGACGTTCGCGGACAGGATCAGCACCGGGATCGGCCGCCGCGTCGTGAACCGGTAGAGCTTCAGCGCCTCGAGGCCCGACACGAGGGGCATCGACAGGTCGAACAGCGCGAGGTCGAAGCCGCCGCGCTCGAGCGCGTCGAGGGCCGCCTCGCCGTTGTCGACCAGCGTGACGTGGTGCCCGCCGGACTCGAGGATCAGCTGCGCGACGCGCTGGTTGGTCGCGTTGTCCTCGGCCACGAGGATGCGGGCGCCGCGGATCTTGTGGACCTTCGCGCCGGGGCCGCCGGTCGCCGCCTGGATCGCGGCGGAGGTCCGGGTCACGCCGAGCTCGGAGGTGAGGTCGAGCCCCTGCGGCTCGGCGTAGCCGAGCGGGACCTCGAACCAGAACAGGCTGCCCTGGCCGACGGTGCTCGCGAGCCCGATGCGCCCGCCCATCAGCATGACGAGCTGCCGCGCGATCGTCGTGCCGAGGCCGGTGCCGCCGTACACGCGCGTCA
>DASTCK010000198.1:0-5689 GCA_035711225.1 Casimicrobiaceae bacterium | reverse complement strand
GAGGCGGTCGACGCCCCGCCGGCGACGCTGCGCGGCCTGCGCGCGGACGAGCAGGCGACGCTCGGCATGCTGCTCGCGATGCGCGACAACGCGCGCCGGGTGGCGAACGCGCGGCGTCCCTCGCGATCGGCGCGGGTACGTGCCGGCGCCGCGCATGCCGCTGCCGCGGCGGCCGGTTGATCGTCGCGAGGCCTCCGACCACCGCGAGCGGGGCGCCGGAGGGGGCGGGGAAACGTCGCTCCGGGCTGCGCCGCGAGCACCGCCGGCATTTCGACGGCGCGATGCATGAGGCGCGGGGGCACCTGTCGGCTAGAATCAGGGGGTTCCCTCACTCGCGGGCGGGCCTTGAACATCACCGAACCCCTGCGCGCGCTCGCCGGCGGGCGCCCGGACACCGTCGCCGTCGTTCGCCCGCGCGGCGGCAAGGTCACGCTGCGCGAGTTCGAGCGGCAGGTCGACCACATCGCGCGACGCTGCCTCGCCGTCGGCGTGGGACCCGGGACGCTCGTGCTGGTCGCGGTGCGGCGGCCGCTTCGCCTGCTGCAGATCGAGCTCGCGCTCGCGCGCATCGGGGCCGCGGCGATGTCGCCGTCGGTCGACCGCACGCTCGCCGAGGTGCGCTTCATCGAAGGCGACGCGAAGCCGAATCCGCCTCCCGGCAGGCACTACATCGACGCGTGGTTCGACGAGCCCGCGGGCGAGGGTCCCCCGGTGGCGATGCACGACGATCCGGCCGCCACCGCGATCGTGTGCCCGTCGTCGGGAACCACCGGCACGCCGAAGGCCATCCCGATCGGCCATGCGCAGCTCGCCGCGCGCATCGCCGCGGCGAACCAGGGCGTGCCGCTCCCCGCCGCGCCGCGACAGGTCTGCGTGCCGACCGCGGCGAGCGGGTTCGGCATCGTCACGTTGCTCCGCGTCCTGTATGCCGGCGGCACGCTTGTCGCCGCAGCGACCCCCGCGGAGATCATCGCGGCGGTCGAGCGCTTCCACGTCAACCGCATCACGATGTCGCCGATCTGGGTCGAGCAGCTCGTGAGCGCGCTGCCGGCAACCGGCAACCCGCTCGCGGCCCTCGAGGAGATCGAGCTCGGCGGCGCGTCGCTGCCGCCGTCGCTGTACCGGCTCGCCCGCGAGCGCCTGTGCGAGCGCCTCTACTCGATCTACGGCTCGACCGAGTCGGGCTTCATCGCCACCGGCCTTCTCGACGGGCTCGACCTCGAGCGCGGCGAAGTCGGCCGGGTGCTGCCCGCGCTCGAGGTCGAGGCGTTCGATGCCGACGGCCGGCAGCTGCCGCGCGGCAGCGAGGGGATCCTCCGGATGCGCGGCCCGGTCTGCGTCGACCGCTATCTCGGCGCGCCGGAGGCGTCGGCCGAGACGTTCCGCGACGGCTGGGTGGCCCTGCCCGACCTCGGGCGCATCACGGAAGACGGCACGCTCTCGGTGGTCGGGCGCGCGAACGACGTCATCAACGTCGGCGGGTACAAGGTGAACCCGACCGACATCGAGAAGACGCTGCTGTCGCTCGATTTCATCGCCGACGCGGCGGCGTTCGGCGTGCCGGATCCCAACGGGATCGTGAGGCTGTGCGCCGCGATCGTGCTGCGCGCTCCGGTCGACCGCGCGACGCTCGACGCGCGCCTGCGCGAGCGCATGTCGCACCAGCAGCCTTCGCTCGTGCTGCAGGTGAAGAGCATCCCGCGCAACGAGGGCGGCAAGATCCTGCGCCAGCAGCTCGTGGCGCTGGCCTCCGGCGCGCGCGTGCACTAGTGGCGCGCGGCAACCCCCGGTGTCAGGCACCGTTCTGACACCGCACGGCGAGGCGGCCCGATGACGCGAGCGCGCCCCAACCTGCTGGTCGTCCTGATCGACGACCTCCGCTTCGACGAGTTCGGCGCGGGCGGCCACCCGTACCTGCGGACGCCGAACGTCGACCGGCTCGCGCACGAGGGCGCGCTGTTCGAGCGCGCGTTCCACACGACGCCGATCTGCTCGCCCAACCGCGCGTCGATCGTCACCGGGCAGTACGCGAGCCGCCACGGCGTCATCGACAACGTCGCGCGCGACGCGATGAGCCACCGGCTGCCCAACTACCACCTCGCGCTGCAGCGGCTGGGCTACGAGACCGCGCACATCGGCAAGTGGCACATGGGCAACGACGGGAGGCCGCGTCCGGGCTACGACACCTGGATCAGCTACGACGGCCACGGCCGGCTCGTCGACCCGGTGCTGAACCACGACGGCCGCTACGTCCAGCACCACGGCTACGTCACCGACATCATGAACGGCCTCGCGCTCGATTTCCTCGCGCGCGAGCGGAGCAAGCCGTTCTCGCTGTTCTTCGCGCACAAGGCGGTCCATCCGGATGCCGAGCAGGCCGCCGACGGCACGCTGCGCATCTCGGCGCAGGGCGGCTACGTCGTGGCGGATCGCCACCGCGACCTCTACCGCGACGCGATCTTCCCGGCCAAGCCCAACATGCTGCCGCCCGGCGAGGTCGCGCGCGGCAAGCCCGCGTGGGCCGAGGCGTTCGCGCTCCGGCGCGGCGACGACGCGCAGAAGATCCTCGCGGCGCTGCACTCGGGCCAGCAGGAGGAGATCCGGCTTCGCGCGCGGATGATGGCCTCGGTCGACGAAGGGCTCGGCGAGATCCTCGCGCTGCTCGAGCGCCGCGGCCGGCTCGACGACACCTGCATCGTCTTCCTCGGCGACAACGGCTTCTTCTTCGGCGAGCACGCGCTCGGCCCCGAGCGGCGCTTCGCCTACGAGGAGGGGATCCGCTCGCCGTTCCTCGTGCGCTACCCGCGCCGCGTGAAGGCCGGCTCGCGCGTGCGCGACCTCGTCATCTGCCAGGACATCGCGCCGTCGATGATCGAGCTCGCCGGCGGCCGTCCCGGCGCGCACATCCAGGGCCGTTCGCTGTGGCCGCTGTTCGCACGCGGCAGCCGGCCTTCGCGCTCCGGCAGCCGCGCCGGCTGGCGCAAGTCGATCCTGGTCGAGTACTGGGCCGAGCAGGCGCTGCCCTGGCTCGTCGGCATGACGTACAAGGCGGTGCGCACCGACCGCTGGAAGTACATCCACTGGGTCAACCGTGCGCGCAACGGCGAGCTCGACGAGCTCTACGACCTCGACGCGGATCCTTATGAGGTTAAGAATCTGAACGCGAGCCGCGCCGCGGCGCCCGTGCGCGAGCGCCTGCGGCGCGAGCTGCGGCGGCTGGTCGCGGAGGCGGCGGGTCTCTGACGTGGCGCGCTCGCGCCCCTCCCGTCAGTTCGCCGTCGCGCCCGAGGCCCTGACGATCGGCACCCAGGTCGCGAGATCGTCGGCGATCAGCTTCCCGAACGCGGCCGGCGTCATCGGCGGCGCGAGGTCGAAGCCCTGCGGCCCGAGCTTCTCCTTCGCCTCCGCCGACGCGAAGATGCGCGTCAACTCGCCGTTGAGTCGCGCGACCACCTCGGCGGGGGTTCCCGCCGGCGCGACGAACCCGAACCAGGTATTGACCTCGTAGCCCCGGATGCCCTGCTCGTCGAGCGTGGGCACGTCGGGCAGGAGCGGCGAGCGCTTGAGGCTCGTCACGCCGAGCGCCTTCACCTTGCCTTCCTTGATCTGGCCGATGACGGTGGGCGTGTTGAAGAAGCCCATCGTCACCTCGCCCGCCATCACGGCCAGCACCCCCTGCGGCGCGCCCTTGTAGGGGACGTGCACGAGCTGGGTGTCGGTGAGCCGCCCGAACAGCACGCCGGAGAGGTGGTGGCTCGTCCCGGCGCCGCCGGACGAGAACGTCGATTCGCCCGGCTTCGCCTTCGCCGCAGCGACGACGTCGAGCGGCTTCGTCGCCGCGCTTCCCGGCGGCACGATCATGACGTTCGACACGCCGCCCACGAACGCGACCGGCGCGAAGTCCTTCAGCGAATCGTAGCCGGGCTTCGCGTAGATCGCCTGGTTGAACACCAGCGTCCCCTGCGAGGCGAACGCGATCGTGTAGCCGTCCGGCGCGGCGCGCGCGACCTCGGCCATCGCGATGGTGCCGCCGGCACCGGGCTTGTTCTCGATGACGACCGGCTGGCCGAGCGCCTTCGAGAGCTCCTGCCCGGCGTAGCGCGACACGATGTCGGCGGTGCTTCCGGCGGCGAGCGGAACCAGCAGCCGGATCGACTTCGACGGGAAGCCCTGCGCGGATGCCGCGGGGGCGGCCGCGGCGAGCGCGACGGTGGCGAGAGCCGCGAGCGAGCGGCGAAGCGAGACGGGTTTCACGCGCGAATCTCCGGGGCGAGGAAGCGACGCGCCGATGATACGCGCCCGCGCGCAGGGGCAAGCGCGAGCAGGCGGTCGCGTCGTCGTTTCGTCGGACGGCGCCGCACGTCGGCTGCCGGCGACCGCCGATGGTGGCGGCAGCGCCGCTCGCGAATCATCGTGGTTGCGTCGCGTCGAGTCGACCTGGCGCAGCGCCTCGGAACAGGCCCACGGCCGCGCTCCGACGACGACGACTCCGGAGCCCTGCAGCGCGCGATCCTCGCGCGAAGCGGGCGCCGGGAACCGATCCTGCAATGCAATAGCCCGGGAGGATTCCCATGCACGACAAGACCGTGGTGGCATCGTTCAACCGTCTCGCCGACGCCTCCGCCGCGATGCGCGACCTGCGCGCCGCCGGATTCGCCGAGACGGACATCAACCTGGTGGCGAGCCGCGCGGCACGCGACGTCGCTTCCGACGCGGGCGACGTCGTCGCCGACACGGCGAGCGGCGCGGCGACGGGGGCGCTCGCGGGCGGCGCGCTCGGCGGGGCGGCGGGCCTGGCGGTGAGCCTGATGGGCCTCGCGATCCCGGGCATCGGCCCGATCCTCGCGGCCGGACCGATCGCTGCGGCGCTGGCCGGGGCGGGCGCGGGCGCGGTGGCAGGCGGCGTGGTGGGCGCGCTCACCGACGTGGGCGTGTCGGAAACCGACGCGCAGATCTACGCGGAATCGGTTCGCCGCGGCGGAGCGGTGGTCACGGTGCGCACCGACGAAGCGCGCGCGGCCGCGGCCGAGGAGATCCTCGACCGCCACGACGCCGTCGACATCGAGGAGCGTGTCGCCGAGTGGAAGCGCTCGGGGTGGAGCGGCTACGATCCCGATGCGCCCGAGTGGTCCGCCGCGCAGATCGAGGCCGAGCGCGCGCAGCGCCTGTCGGGCACGGGCCGCCTGAACCGCTGAAGCCGATCATCGCGGCGCCTGGCCGCGCTCCTCCGGGGGCGATCCGGGCGCCGCATCGTTTTGGGGCTGGCGGTGCGCTCGCCGGGTGCCGCCGCATCGGGCGCGGGACTTGCAGTCCGGCCCACGCGGGGCGAGGATAGGGAGGCGACGCACCGAGCGACGAGGACTTTCGGGACGGCGTCGAACCGACGAACCTCCGGGGAGGGAGGACGTGGCATCCGCGCGCAGCGCCGTTGCGTGGTCGTGGCTTCGCCGCCTCGCCGCGATGGCGCTCTTGCCCGCAGCGATGTCCGCGGCCGCCCAGGCCGTCGATGCGACGCGCCCGATACGCCTGATCGTGCCCGCGCCAGCGGGAGGGTCCGCCGACAAGGTCGGCCACGTCGTCGCCACGCAACTCGCGACGATCCTCGGGCAGCCCATCGTCGTCGAGAACTTCGGCGGCGGCATGCTTGCGGGCACCACCGCGATGGCCGCGGCCGCGCCGGACGGCGGAA
>DASTCK010000197.1:0-15641 GCA_035711225.1 Casimicrobiaceae bacterium | reverse complement strand
ACCGCCGCCTTATCATCGCCCGATGCCCGCCGATCGCAACGTGCTGGGGGGACCGCTCGAGCCGTGCTCGATGGAGCCGCGCACGGGATTCTTCCGCGACGGATGCTGCAACACCGGCCCGGAGGACCACGGGCTGCACGTCGTGTGCGCGCGCGTCACGCGAGCGTTCCTCGAGTTCGCGCAGAGGCAGGGCAACGACCTGATCAAGCCGGCGCCGCAGTACCGCTTTCCGGGCCTCGTGCCGGGCGACCGCTGGTGCGTGTGCGCCGGCACCTGGCGCCAGGCCTACGAGGCCGGCATCGCACCCCCGGTGGTCCTGGCGGCCACGCACGAGGAAACCCTCGCCGTCGTTCCGCTCGCCGCGCTCAAGGAACTGGCGGTCGACGCGTAACGCGCGACCTCGCGCAACGGTCGCGGCGCCCTCGTCGCCGAGCGCTTCGGCTACACTTCCGGCCAGCCCGTCGCCCCGGAGGAACCTTCATGGTCCGTTCAGCCGCCGCCACGACCGCCTTCGTCGCCGCGCTCGCCGCTCCGCTGGCCGCCGCCCAGGTCACGCTCTACGGCGACGACGGCTTCCGGGGGCCCAGCTACGGCATCAACTGGGATGTCGCCAACCTCGACCCGTACGGCTTCAACGATCGCGCGCAATCGGTGATCATCGAGCGCGGCCGCTGGGAATTCTGCAGCGATGCGTACTTCTCGGGACGGTGCACGGTCCTCATGCCCGGGCAGTACCCGTCGCTCGGCGCGATGGGCCTCGCGAGCACCGTGTCGTCGGTGCGCCGCGTGGCCGACGGCCGCCCTTCGGGATACCAGCCCGCGCCGCCGCCCGCGTACGGCTACTACCCACGCTACGGCGAGACGCTCTACCAGGCCGACGTGACCGCCGTGCGCGCGGTCGGCGGGCCTCCCGAGCGCCGCTGCTGGGTCGAGGGCCGCAGGTACAGCGATCGCAACGTCGCCGGCGCGGTCGTCGGCGGCATTCTCGGCGGCGTGCTCGGCCACCAGATCGGCGGGGGCCGGGGCCAGGACGTCGCCACGGCGCTCGGTGCCGTGGGCGGCGCCGTGGTCGGCTCCAACGTCGCGGGCGGACGTCACGGCGGCGTCGAGCGCTGCACGACCGAGTACCCGGGCGCGCCGGCCTACTACGACGTGAGCTACCGCTTCCGCGGCCGCGACTATCGCGCACAGCTCTCGTTCCCGCCGGGACCCACGATCACCGTCAACGGACGCGGCGAGCCACGCGTGTAGGCGTTGCCCGCCGTCCCGGCGAGCGGGCGTCGAGCCCACGCGGGACCGCCGAGCGCCGCGCAGCCGCCCGGGACACCGAGAGCGCGATGAGGGGGAAGAAGGGGTCCGCCGTTCCCGTCGGGGCAGGCGCCGCGTCGCCCGCGGCGACGTCCCTCGCGACGTCCGCCGCCGAGGACCCCGTCACGGCGCTCGCCGAAGCTCGCGCGCACCTCGCGGCGACCGCCGAGATCCTGCGCGTCATCTCGCGCTCGCCGGCGGATACGGGGCCGGTGTTCGAGGTGCTGGGCGAGCTCGCCGAAAGGCTCTGCGATGCGCGGCTGTCCATCGTGTCGCGCGTCGTCGACGGCCTGGTGCAGCTGGTCGCCGTGCACGGCGTGGACCCTTCCGCCGTGCAGACGATCCGCGGCTACTTCCCGGCGCGCCTCGACGCCAACATCGCGTCGGCGCGCGCGATCCGCACGCGTTCGGTCGTCAACATCGGCGACGTCCTCGCCGATGCGAGCTACGCGTCGAAGGACGCCGCGCTCGCGAGCGGATGGCGCGGCTGCCTCTGCGTCCCGATGATGCGCGCCGGCGAGGCCGTCGGCGCGATCTTCGTCGGCCGCGCGCTCGCGGAGCCGTTCCCCCCCGACAAGGTCGCGCTGCTGCAGACGTTCGCCGACGAGGCGATGATCGCGATCGAGAACGCGCAGCTGTTCCGCGAGACGCACGAGGCGCTCGAGCGGCAGACCGCCACCGCCAACATCCTCAAGGTCATCAGCGGGTCGCCGACCGAGACGCAGCCGGTGTTCGACGCGATCGCGCGCAGCGCCGCCGAGCTGTGCTCGGCGCAGTTCTGCCACGTCTTCCGCTACGACGACGGGATGCTGCGCGTCGCGTCGTCGCATGGGCTCTCGCCGGAGAGCCACGCCTCGCTCCTGCGCGCCTACCCGATGGCGCCCGGCCGGGGAAGCGCGGCCGCGCGCGCGGTCCTCGGCCGCGAGACCGCGATGATCCCGGACGTCTTCGCGGACCCGGACTACGAGCACGCGAGCTACGCGCGCACGCAGTCGTTCCGCAGCATCGTCGCGGTCCCGATGCTGCGCGACGGCGAGCCGATCGGCGCGATCGCGCTGGCGCAGTCCCGGCCCGGGACGTTCGCCGCGAGCCAGGTCTCCCTGCTCAAGACCTTCGCCGACCAGGCGGTGATCGCGATCGAGAACACGCGGCTTTTCAACGCGCTCGAGGTGCGCAACCGCGACCTCGCCGAGGCGCTCGAGCACCAGACGGCGACGAGCGAGATCCTGCACGTGATCTCGCGCTCGCCCGGCGACACGCAGCCCGTGTTCGAGTTCATCGGCGGGCACGCGGTCCGGCTGTGCGAGGCGGAGGTCAGCGTCGTGTCGATCGTCGAAGGCGGCGCGATCCAGCTCGGCGCGGTGGGCGGGCTCACGCCCGAGGCCCGCGCGGCGATCCTGCGCTACTTCCCGATGGCCCTCGACGCCCCGTCGGCCACCGCGCGCGCGATCCGCACGCGGGAGGTCGTGCACTACACGGACGTGCTGTCCGACGACGCGTATGGCATGAAGGACGCCGCCATGGTCGGGCACTGGCGCAGCTGCATCGCGGTGCCGATGCTGCGCGACGACAGCGTGATCGGCGCGATCTTCGTCGGGCGCGAAGACACCGCGCCCTTCGCGCCCGCCAAGATCGAGCTGCTGAGGACGTTCGCCGACCAGGCCGTGATCGCGATCGAGAACGTCCGGCTGTTCAACGAGACCAGGGAAGCGCTGGACCGGCAGACCGGCACCGCCAACGTGCTGCGCGCCATCAGCCGCTCGACCTTCGACCTCGGACCGGTGCTCGAGATGCTGATCGAGAACGCCACGCGCATGTGCAAGGCCGAGAACGGGCACGTGTACCTGCGCGACGGCGAGGTCTACCGGTTCACCGCCAGCCACGGCGCATCGCCGGAATTCGTCGCGTACATGCAGGCGCACCCGGTGTCCGCGGACCGCGGCAGCTCGGTCGGTCGCGCGGTGCTGACCTGCCAGCCCGCCCATATCGTCGAT
Organism: Casimicrobiaceae bacterium; assembly: GCA_035711225.1. Taxonomy (GTDB): domain Bacteria; phylum Pseudomonadota; class Gammaproteobacteria; order Burkholderiales; family Casimicrobiaceae; genus VBCG01. Next base: position 12,339 of record DASTCK010000197.1, on the reverse strand, counting down.
GCCATGGCGGACCCGGAATACACGTGGCATCGCGCGTCCGAGATGCTGGGCTTCCGGACCATCCTCGCCGTTCCGATGCTGCGCGCCGGAGAGCCGATCGGCGCGATCTGCGTGTGGCGCGAGGCGGTCGAGCCCTTCGCGCCGCGCGACATCGACCTCGTCGCGTCGTTCGCCGACCAGGCCGTGATCGCGATCGAGAACGTGCGGCTGTTCAACGAGCTGTCCGAGCGCACGCGCGCGCTGCAGCGTTCGGTGGGCGAGCTCAAGGCGCTCGGCGAGATCGGGCAGGCGGTCAGCTCGACGCTCGACCTCGAGACGGTGCTCGCGACGATCGTCCGGCGCGCGGTCGACCTGAGCGGCATGGAAGGCGGGTCGCTGTGGGAATACGACGCCGAGGGCGAGGCGTTCCACCTGCACGCGACCCACCACCTGCCCGACGACGTCGCCGAGGCGCTCAGGGCGACGGCGCTGCGCAAGGGCGAGGGCGTCGTCGGCCGCCTCGCGCTCACGATGCAGCCGGTGGCCGTGCGGGACATCGCGGACGAGTCGAGCTACCAGAGCCGCGTCCGCGACCTCCTGGTGCGGCGGGGCTACCGGTCGATCCTCGCGGTGCCGCTGATCAGCGACGGGCGGCTGCTGGGCGGCCTGGTGGTCAACCGCCAGGTCGCCGGCGACTTCCCGCCGGAGACCGTGGGGCTGCTCCAGAGCTTCGCGACGCAGTCCGCCCTCGCGATCCAGAACGCGCGGCTGTTCCGCGAGATCGAGGACAAGGGTCGCCAGCTCGAGGCCGCGAGCCGCCACAAGAGCGAGTTCCTGGCCAACATGTCGCACGAGCTGCGCACGCCGCTCAACGCGATCCTGGGCTTCTCCGAGGCGCTCGCCGAGCGCATGTTCGGCGACATCAACGAGAAGCAGGCCGAGTACCTGGCGGACATCCGCGAATCCGGGCGCCACCTGCTTTCGCTCATCAACGACATCCTCGACCTGTCGAAGATCGAGGCCGGCCGCATGGAGCTCGAGCTCTCCGAGTTCCCGCTTCCGGCCGCGCTCGACAACACGCTGACGCTCGTGCGCGAGCGCGCCGAGCGCCGCGGGATCGCGCTGGTGCGCAGCATCGACCCCCGGCTGGGAGCGTTTTGCGCCGACGAGCGGAAGCTGAAGCAGGTGCTGCTGAACCTGCTGTCGAACGCGCTCAAGTTCACGCCCGAGGGGGGGCGCGTCGAGCTCGCGGCGGTGCCTCGCGACGGCAACGTCGAGATCTCGGTGGCCGACACCGGCGTGGGCATCGCGCCGGAGGACCAGGCGACGGTGTTCGAGGAGTTCCGGCAGGTCGGCGCGGCCTCGCGCAAGGTCGAGGGCACCGGCCTCGGGCTCGCGATCTCGCGCAAGTTCGTCGAGCTGCACGGCGGGCGCATGTGGGTCGAGAGCGAGGTGGGGAAGGGCTCCCGCTTCGCCTTCACGATTCCCGCCCCTGCGCAGGGCGCGGCCCTTCGGCCGGCGACCTGAGCCGGCGCCGGGGACGACGGCCCGCCCGCCCGGCGCTAGAATGCGCCGACCGGTCCCGCGGGGCACGCCGATGACACGAGGCTGCGCCTGGCTAGCGACGTTGCTGCTCGCCGCGTGCGCGAGCGCGCCACCGGCCGTGACGGTCGAGCGCCATTTCCTCGACGCCCGCTTCTCGCCGCCCTCCGAGCGGATCGACCCGTCCGACGTCCTCGCGCTGAGCGAGCCGATGCGCCGCTACGTGCAGGCCGAGATCGCGGGGCCGGCGCACGAGAAAGGGCGCCAGCGCGCGCTCATCGACGCGCTGTACGGCCGGGGCGAGCTCCGGCTCGAGTACGACACCGAGTTCACGCGCAATGCCGCGCAGGCGTTCGCGGCGCGCTCGGGCAACTGCCTGTCGCTCGTGCTGATGACCGCCGCGTTCGCCAAGGAGCTCGGCCTGTCGGTCACCTTCCAGAAGGTTTACGTCGACGACGTCTGGGCGCGCAGCGGCGACCTCTACCTCGCGATCGGGCACGTCAACGTGACGCTCGGCCGGAGCCACATCGAGGGGCTCGACATCGGCTTCCGCGCGGCCCGCACGCCGCTCGAGAGCGAATCGATGACCATCGACTTCCTGCCGCCGCAGGACCTGCGCGCGGCGCGGACCCGCGCGATCGCCGAGGACGTCGTCATCGCCATGTACCTCAACAACCGCGCGGTCGAGTCGATGGCGGCCGGGCGGCTCGACGATGCGTACTGGTGGGCGAGGGCGGCCATCGTGCAGGCGCCCGCTCACCTGTCCGCGTACAACACGCTGGGCGGCGTGTACCTGCGCCACGGCGACCTCGACGCCGCCGCGCGGGCGTTCACCCACGTGCTCGACGAGGAGCCGTTCAACACCGAGGCGATGTCGAACCAGGTGGCGGTCCTGCGGGCGCTCGGCCGCGGCGACGAGGCGGAGCGCCTGGCCGCGCAGCTGGCGCGGCTCGAGCCGGAACCGCCCTTCTCGCACTTCCGGCGCGGCATGGCCGCCCTGCGCGCCGGGGACGCGAGAACCGCGAAGGAAGCCTTCGAGCGCGAAGTCGCGCGGTCGCCGGAATACCACGAGTTCCATTTCTGGCTCGCCATCGCGTTGCTCAACCTCGGCGAGAACGACGCGGCGCGAGGCGAGCTCGAGCTCGCGTTGCGCAACAGCACGACGCGACGCGACCACGACCTCTACGCGGCGAAGCTCGCGCGCCTGCGGCTCGCCCACTAGCGCACGCCGCGGGGAAGCGAAGCGCCCGCCGCGGCGAAGGCGCAAGCGGCGGCGGCCGCGGCGACATCGCGACCGGCGCGCGTTGCCGCTATGATGGCGGCTGACGCCATGCACGGTCCGCGCTTCCTCGCCGCCTTCCTGCTCGCCTGCGCCAGCGGCCCCGTCGCGGCCGCGAGCTGCCCGCCGCACGCCTTCACGCCGCCTTCGCAGGTGAAGCTCGCCGGCGACGAGGTGCTGATCGTCACGCACGCGACGTCGACCTACGACGCGCGGCTCGCCACGAAGCGGGGCGTCGACGAAGCGGTCCGCTACGCGAAGCGCCGGCACATTCCGGTCGTCTACCTGCAGGACGATTCGGCGCCCGAGGCCTACTTCGCCGACGACTGCGAGCCCGACTACCGGGTGCGCTCGCAGGACGGCGAGCTTAACTTCGACGTGCCGCCGGCGAACGTCTACCTGGCCGGCGGGCACCTCGAGAACTGCCTGTCGGTGACGGTGCACGAAGTGCTGCTCGGCTGGTCGACGCGCGCCCAGCGCAACGTCACCGTCACCTACCTGATGGACGCGATCTACTCGAACGGCAAGCTCGTCGAACCGGGCGATCCGTTCGCCGACGCGTTCGGCCGGTTTCTCGCGGTCGTCACCCACGGCCGCCCGAACGGCGAGCACTGGCCCAAGGTGAGCCTGCTCGAGACGATGGGCGTGATCGCACGAGAGCCGGACGCGTTCGAGTACCTCGGCCGCGCGCTGCCGCACTGGGAGCGGACGTTCGCGCCGAACGTGCGCGTCAAGGTGCAGATCAACGACTCGCCCGAGAGGATCCTGCGTCCCGCCGGCGGACCCGGAGCGCCCGCGCTGCTGTTCCGGTTCGTCGACTCGGCGGTCAGCCTCGACTCGCCGTTCCACGACCACTGACGCGGCGGCGGCGCGGACGATGGCGGACGACGTCGACCTGCGCGCGCTGATCCGCACCGTCCCCGACTTCCCGCGGCCGGGCGTGCAGTTCCGCGACATCACGACGCTGCTCAAGGATGCGAGGGGCTTCGCCGCGATGGTCGAGCGGCTCGCGGACGCGCATCGCGACGTCGCGATCGACAAGGTGGCCGGCATCGAATCGCGCGGCTTCATCGTCGGCGCCGCGGTCGCTGCGCGCCTTGGCCGCGGGTTCGTGCCGATCCGCAAGCACGGCAAGCTGCCGGCCGAGAATTTCGGGCGAGACTACGAGCTCGAGTACGGCGCGGACCGCCTCGAGATGCACCGCGATGCGATCGTGCGGCACGAGCGCGTGCTCCTCGTCGACGACCTCGTCGCGACAGGGGGCACCGCGGAGGCCGCGCTCGCGCTGATCGAGATCGCGGGGGGCACGACCGTCGGCTGCGCGTTCGTCATCGACCTTCCCGACCTGGGCGGGCGCGCGAGGATCGAGCGCCGCGGCATTCCCACGGTCGCCCTGTGCGCGTTCGCTGGGCACTGACCCCGGGGGCCGGCCCAGGGTGAGGTTCGGGGTCAGGTCGGGAACCTGACCGCGCGCGGCCGGGCGCGACGCTCGCCGCGCCCGGTGGCCCGCGACGTCTACGGAATGATCTGCGCGCGCACCTCGCCGCCCGGATGCTTGGCGCTGTGCACGTTGACGTACAGGTTGCCGGCCTTGAACGCCGCGTACTGCTCGGCGGTGAGCTTCGCGCCGGCCGGCGCCTCGAACGTGTTGTCGGCGGTCTTGGTGAACGGGACGATCACCGGGCCGTTGGTGCCGGCCGCGCCGTTGTGGATGTGCGCCGCGGTCGCGTCCATCGCGAGCACGGTGATCTTCGCGCTGACGGTCATGTCGGGCCGGATCGTCACCGATCCCGATCCGGTGGCCGCCGTGACGACGGGCGGAACCTCGCTCGCGCCGATCAGCACGACCGCCTTGGTGTCGGTCGACATCGGGGTCATCGACGTGCAGGCGCCGAGCAGCGTGAGCGCGCCGGCCATCGCGAGGGCATGGACGGTGGTGCGGCGGTTCCAGGGGGTGGCATTCATGGTCTTCTCCTGTGGGGGACGGCGAGGCCGAAGTCGGGGGGCGCACCGCAACGATACGCCCTCGGCGTGCCTTGGTGAGGTACGAGGCGGCGTCCGGGACGGATGCAGCGCCGGTCGTCGGGGCGCGCCCCTCGGATCGACGCGTCCACCCGGACCGTCGGCGCGCTGCTAACAGGCGTCGGCACCGGGGCATTCCCCGGGACGACCCCGCGTACAGCGGTCAGAGCCCACTCGGATCCCGTTGCGACGGGGCGCCGACCGGGGCCCGGCCGCCGGCGGCATGCCGGCCGGCGACGTAGCCGAACGTCATCGCGGGCCCGAGGTTGATCCCGCCGGACGGGTAATGGCCGCCCATCACGCTCGCCTGGTCGCAGCCGACCGCGTACAGGCCGTCGATGGGCGCTCCGACCGCGTCGAGCACGCGCGCCTGCGCGTCGGTCGCGAGCCCGGCGAACGTGCCGAAGCTCCCCGGCAGCACCTTGATCGCGTAGAACGGCGCCTTCTCGATCGGCGCGACGCAGGGGTTCGGGCCGTGGTCGGGATCGCCCGAGCCGCGGTTGAAGCGGGTTCGCCCGCGGCCGAACGCGGGATCCTCGCCGCGCCTCGCGTGGCGGTTGTACCCGTCGAGCGTCGCCACGAGGCCCGCGGCATCGATGCCGCAAGCCCGCGCCAACGCCGCGATCGTCGTCCCGCGCTGCAGGTAGCCGTTGGCGAGCCACGGGCGCAACGGCACCGGGAAGGGCTTCGCCATGCCGAACGGATAGCGTCGAAGGAACGCGTGATCGCACACCAGCCACGACGCGACCTCGCGCCCCGGCGGAATCGCCGCGAGCATCGCGCTCACGTAGTCGTGGTAGCCGTCCGCCTCGTTGCAGAACCGCCGCCCATCGGCGAGGACGCCGATCACGCCGGGCTTGCCGCGGTCGACGATGTGCGGGTGGAGGCCGGCGGCGCCATCACGGTACGGCACGACCGAGACCGGGCACCACGCGACCGGCGACGCGACATCCGTCGCGAGCCGCCCGCCGGCGGATTCCCCGAGGCGGATGCCGTCGCCGTCCACCGCTTCGGGCGGCAGCGCCCACGCCTCTCCGCCGCCGGGCAGGCGCTCGATCAGCGCGCTGCGGCGCGCCCGATCGTGCGGGAAGCCGCCCGCGGCCAGCACGACGCCGCGTCGCACTCGGATCGTCGTGCGACGTCCGCCCGAGACGACCTCGACGCCGCGCACCGCGGCGCCGTCGCGGGCCAGCCCGATCACGGGCGTCGACACCCGGATCGCGACGCCGAGCGCGTCGGCGGACACGAGCAGGCGCGCGACGAGCGCGGTGCCGTTGACGAGTTGCAGGCTGCGCCCGCGCACCGCGAGGTCGAGCACATGCCGGCCGAGCCGCCGCGCGACGTGCGCGAACGCGCGCAGCGACCGCGTCGCGTGCAGGAACCGGTGGAGGTCGGGTCCCGCCATGATGCCCATGCCGAGCAGGGCCGTCTCGGGCTTTTGCGCGCGCGTGATGGCGAAGAGCGCCGGATCCATGCCGCGCGCGTCGTACGGCTTCGGGGCGACCGAGCGCCCGCCGGTGCCGGCGCCGGGGGTGTCGCCGTGGATGTCGGCGATCGCGGTGCCGCTCACGAACTGCAGCGTCGTGCGCGACTCGAGGAACGCCACCATCGCGGGCCCGTGCTCGAGCAGCGCGTCGACACGGGGCGCGTCGAACTCGCGACCGAGCTCGTGCTCGAGATAGGTGCGCGCGGCGCCGACGTCTTCGGCGACGCCCTCGGCGCGCGACAGCGGATTGCACGGCACCCAGATCCAGCCGCCCGACCACGCCGTCGCGCCGCCGCACACCGTGTCCTTCTCGACGACGACGACGGCGAGCCCGTGCGCGGCCGCGGTCACCGCGGCGGTGAGCCCCGCGGCACCGGAGCCGACGACGACGAGGTCGACCTCGGCGGGCGGCTCACCCGTGTACGGCGACGCGTCAGCGCTCACGGCCGAGCCGCACCTGGCCAGATCGATGCCGGGTTCTTCCGGTCATTCGCGATCGCCGCCGGGCCCAACGCGGCGGCGGCCGTCCGGCAACGGCAGGCGAGCGCCGTGCAGCGAAAAGGAAGGGAAGGAGCGGGCATCTCGCGGGGCTTCTGCGCCCGCATCATGCCCAATTCCGCGGGGCGTCCGGAACCAGGTTCCGAACCTGGTTCCGGAAGCATCCGCCCCCGGTCAACGCTCGCCCGAGCGGCCGCGCTTCTTCAGCATCCCCTCGCGCGACTGCTCGGCGCGCGCCGCGCCGATGGCGGTCTCGACGTGGCGCACCTCCTCGGGGGGCGGCAGCACCGCGGGCATGCCGAACGACTGGATCCACAGCTCGCGAAGCCAGCCCCGCGTGTGGTAGAGGTGCTCGTCCTCCTCGTCCTCGATCTCCGCGTACGCGAGGCGCAGCGCCTGCGCTTCGTCGCCCTCGAGCTGGACGGCGACACGCCCGATCAGCTCCCAGTCCAGATGGTCTTTGGTCTCCGCGAGGACCACGCACTCGGCCGCCGCGATCTGCGCGCCCTCGGGCGTGCCGGTTTCCTTGGCGAGCGTGATGGCCGACACCAGTGCCTCGCCGATCTGGCGCACGACCGCGCGGCCCGGCGTCTCGGCATCCGGGTCGACGCCGCAGGTCGCGCACAGCTGCTGCATCACCTCGACGTGACGCTCCGTCTCGTCCAGATAGCGCTGCCACTCCTCGCGCAGGTCGTCGTTGATCGCGCACTCGAGCGCGACCTCGTAGACCTGGACCCCGCCAAGCTCGGCTTCGAGGGACTGCAGAAGGAGCTCGTGGATCTGCTGGCGATGAAGGGACATGGGGACTCCCGGGGACGTGTCGGGGTGACGCGGCGCCCGGTGCCGACGCGGGCATTCGCCATGATCGGACGACGCCGGCCGGCGTGCGCGAGGACGCGCGCGCAACTGCGCGTCGGACGACGCCGACAGTGCGGGCCCGCGCTGCCCGTCGTTCGCGTTCCCGTGCGCCGCGCTTCGGCGACGCCGATAATTAGGAGGTTAAGCATCCGCGCGCGTCGGCTGGCGCCGCGTGGCCGGTCATCCCGATCCGACGGGCCCCTGGCGAACCGGCGGGCCGAACAGCTCGTTCATCAGGAAGGTCTCGAGCGCCCCGTTGTCCTCGGGACGCGCGGAGAGCGTCACGTCGCGCCCGGACCGGTCGGAGCGCCACGTGAAATCGCCGTGCTGCGTCTCGCGGATCAGCGCGATCATCCGTCGCACGATCGCGAGGTCGATCGTCGGATTGTCGCCCTTGCGCACCTCGATGCGCTGCGGCGCCTGCCGGCCGATCTCGCTGTTCCAGCCGAAGAAGCGGAACTCGGCGAAGTCGTAGCTCTTGAGCGTGATCTGGAACAGCCCGCCGCCGGTGCGCGGATTGCCCAGCAGCGGCCGCGGCTCGTTGAGCGACGCGAGGTTCTGCGCGATCGCGCGCTCGCGCCGGGCAGCGTCCGAGTCGCGGCCCGGCCCGCTCGAGCCGGTCGGCGCTTCGCCTCGCGCGGCGCGACGCGCCGCGATGTAGGACGACAGGTCGCCTTCCGGCGTCGGCGCCACCGGGCGCGCCTCGGTGCGCGGCGCGATCCGCGGGTCCGGCAGCGGCTCCGCGACGGGCGGAGGGACGCGCCAGGCGTCGGGAAGGGGCTCGCGTGGCATCGTCATGAGCGGGGGGATCGGCGGCCGAGGCGCCGGGCGCTCGCGGCGTTCCGCCGGCGCGCGCGGGATGGCGGGTGCGGCTTCCCCCGGGACCCGCTCGGCCCGCGGCGCAGAACGGGGCGACGCGAGCTCGACGGCCAGCGGCGGCGCCTGGACGTCGGACTCCTCGCCCGCGTGGCGCAGGTCGGTCAGGTGCGGGAGCAAGGCCACGAGCAACGCGCCGTGCACGACGAGCGACAGGAAACCGGTGCGCCACAGCCGTCGCTCGGCGCGCGACTCGTCGTCGGCGGCGGGGAGGTCGTGCCAGGTGAGGGCGAGGCTCATGCGCGGGGTGTTCAACCCGTAAGAATAATCCCGGGTTCGGCAGGCGGCCGCGTCGCGCTTACGGTTGCGCGGTCACGCGTCACATCGGGGTCACGCGTTACGCCGGGGATACGCCGGGGTCAGACCCACGGCGCTTCGCGCCTCAGGGGTCGGACCCCAGTCGTTACGCCAGGGTCGGACCCCACGCCGTTACACCCGGGTCGGACCCCAGCCGTTACCCGGGGTCGGGCCCCACCGTTACCCCGGGGTCAGACCCCAGCCGACCCCGGCCGCGCGTCGAGAGGGCGGGTCCATGCCACGAGCTACACTTCACGCGGCGTTGCGGGGTTCCGCGCGGAGGCGACCATGTTCCTGCTCACGAAATCCGGCGAGAAGGTCGCGCTGACGCCGCTCGCGACGACGGTCGCGGTGTCGAGGCGCACCCGAAACGTTCGCGTCGAGGTGGACGCCGACCTGCGGCGCGACCCGGTGAGCACCGGCGCGCTCGTGGCGCGCGCGTCCCGGCGAGTGTTCGACCTCGGACGGCGGGCCGGCAAGGAAGCCGCACCGCCGCCGCCGAAAGGCCCGCCGCCGCTGACGTTCCGCGACGAGGCGAGCGGCGCCATCCGCGTCGTCTACCGCGAGATCGTCGTGCGCTTCGAGCGCAACGCGTCCGCCAAGCGCCGCCGCGGGATCCTGCGCGACCTGGGCTTCGTCGTGCGCCGGCGCAATCGCTTCGCCCGTGACCAGGTCGTCGTCTACCACCCGCAGCGCAAGTACGCCGGCGACGAGCTGCTCGAGATCGCCAATGGCTGGACCGCCCTCGACGAGGTGAGGTTCGCCACGCCGAACTTCGTCTCGCAGTACTGGCGGCAGGCGGCGCTCCCGTCGATCCGGAGCGAGCAGTGGCACCTGGAGAACCACGGCGCGGCCGGCGCGAAGGACGACGAGGACGTCGACGCGCGCGAAGCGTGGAAGATCACGCGCGGCAAGCCGTCGATCGTCGTCGCCGTGCTCGACGACGGCGTCGACATCGACCACCCGGACCTCAAGCCGCGCCTGTGGCGCAATCCGGACAGCAAGGCGCGCGACCGCCACGGCCGCGACTTCTTCCTCGCCGACGACGAGGACGGGCACTTCGATCCGCGTCCCAAGGCCTTCCAGGATCCGTTCGACGACATGGACCTGAACGACATCCACGGCACGCCTTGCGCCGGCGTGATTGTCGCGTCGGGCCGCAAGAACGGCGCGATCGGCGTAGCGCCTCGCTGCCGCGTGCTCGGCGTGCGCGTCTTCCAGGCCGCCGCGCTCGCGCCGGACGAGCGCGTCGCCGACGCGATGCGCTGGTCGGCGCAGCACGCGGCGGTCCTGTCGTGCTCGTGGTCGGGCGGCTACAGCGCCGACCTGCATCAGGCGATCGAGGACGTCGCGACGCAGGGGCGGGGCGGGCTCGGCACGCTGGTGTTCTGCGCGGCCGGCAACAACGAGCACGAGCCGGTCGAGTACCCGGCGCGCGATCCGCTGGCGATCGCCGTGGGCGCGTCGACCGACGAAGGCAAGCTCGCGTGGTACTCGGCGGTGGGCAAGCAGATCGCCTTCGTCGCGCCGTCCAACGGCGGGAAGCGCGCGATCTTCACGACCGACGTGGGAATCCCCAACCGCGGCTTCAACCTCGGCAGCGCGGCGGCGGGCGGCGTCAACGGCCTCTACACGAACGATTTCGGCGGGACGTCGTCGGCGACGCCGCTCGCCGCCGGCGTCGCGGCGCTCGTGCTCTCCGCGCGCCCCGACCTCACTCGCGCGCAGGTGCGCGCGGTGATGGAATCGACCTGCGATCGCATCGGCATCGGCTACGACGCGAACGGCCACAGCGACCGCTACGGCCGTGGGCGGCTCAACGCGGGGCGTGCCGTGCAGGCCGCGCTGGCGCTCCCGTAGAACATCACCCACGGGGTCGGTGCCCGCTCGACCCCGCTTCGTTCGGGGCCGGGGTGGTGTCTGACCCCATTCAGGTGTTCGCGGGTGAGGCGGTTTCAGTCGTTTCCATCGATGCGCCTGACCCCACTCACGCGCCCCGTCGAGTCTGACCGGATTCAAGCGTGCACCCATTCAAGCGCGCGTGTAGCTGGAAGCGGTGTTCGCCCACGCGCGAGCGACCCCGGGCGCTTTCGCGAGCCGCGCGACGACGTCGGGCAACCAGTCGGAACGCGGGCCAGCCGGCGCGAAGACGGCCTGCCGAGGCTCGTAGGCGTTGCGTCGTTCGAGCGTGAGGCGATGCTCCCGCGCGAAGGCGCGAAGCGCGTCGTCGGCCGGCGCGACGTCGAAGCGCACGGTCACCTCGCCGGTCGGGTAATGCGCGACGCCGTCGCGGTCGCGCAGCAACGGCAGCACCACGTCGTCCCCGTGGAGGGATCGCACCGCGCTTTCCCACGCTCCGCGCGCATCGCGCCCCGGCGGCGTCCGCCACAGCCAGGTGTCGCTCGCCGCGTCGACGAGCGTCCACTCGCCGGCCACCCCGGCGCGCGCCGCGGACTTCTTCGCGGCGCGCACGCGGCGGACCACGAATTCGTTCGGCGAGGGATCGAGGGTTTCCATGCGGGCTCGGCGGCGACGCCCCATTATCGCGCCGCCCGGGCGCGATCGCCTCGGGGTGCGCTATCCTTCCTCGCCCGTGACGGCGTCCGGCCGGCCCGGCTTCCCTACCGCCAGGAGTCCCGCGTGACCATCTCGATGTACCAGGTGAGCATCCCGCGCTTCGTCCACATGCTGCAGAACCTCGTCGCGATCCTCGACAAGGCCGAGGCGCATGCCGAAGCGAGGAAGATCGACCCGGCGACGCTGCCCAACGCGCGCCTGTTCCCCGACATGCTGCCGCTCGCGAGCCAGGTGCGCATCGCTTGCGACGGCGCCAACGGCGTGGCGACGCGGCTCTCCGGCGTCACCGGCCCGACCTTCGCCGACGACGAGAAGACGCTCGCCGACCTGAAGGCGCGCATCGAGAAGACGATCGCGTTCCTGAAGACGATCAAGCCGGGGCAGGTCGACGGCACCGAGGGCAAGGAGCTGACCGTCAAGGTCGGCGGCCAGGACACCAAGTACACCGGGCTGCAGTTCCTGCTCGCGCGCGCGATCCCCAACTTCTACTTCCACGTCTCGACCGCCTACGACATCCTGCGCCACAACGGCGTCGAGATCGGCAAGCGCGACTACCTCGGCAACACGCTGGCCTGACGCCAGGCCGCGGCCTTCGGTCGCGGCCTACTTCAGCACGACGTCCATCAGCTCGTCGTCGACGCGCCAGCGCCCGCCCCCGTTGACGAGGATCGCCTGGCCGGCGAGCTTCACGACGCTCCCCTCGCCGGCGACGAGCAGCACGGCGTGGTTGCCCCTGCTCCAGCCCTGCACGATTCGCATCGACTTCTCGGGATGCTCGCGGGCGAGCGAGCGCATCGCGGGCTCCGCCTTGCCCTTCTTCACCAGCGGGTCGAGGTAGGCGCCGTACTCGTCGGACATCGCGGCACGAAGGGCCTTCACGTCGCGCTTGACCGGCGCGTCGTGGTAGGCGGCGACGGTCCCCCGG
>DASTCK010000196.1:0-18482 GCA_035711225.1 Casimicrobiaceae bacterium | reverse complement strand
CTTGCCGTCCCGCCCGAAGAAATGCTGCGCGCCGCCCGACCATTCCAGGGATGCCGTGTCGCCGAGCGCGAGCGCCGTGCTGCCTGCGACGCGTACGGCGACCGGCGTCGCGCCGACGCGGCACGCGATCAGCGAGTCGCCGCCGAGGTACTCGACGCTCTCGACGATCGCGGGAACGCCCCGGCCGTGCACGACGCGAATGTGCTCGGGACGCACCCCGAGCGAGCCGCCGGCGCATTCGCGCGGCAGCACCGCGGGGCCGTGCGTGCCGTCGATCACTGCGCCGCCGTCGCCGGCGACCAGCGGCAGCAGGTTCATCGGCGGCGTGCCGATGAAGCGCGCGACGAACGCATTGGCCGGCGTCTCGTAGAGCTCGACCGGCGTGCCGTTCTGCTCGATCCTGCCCTGGTTCAGCAGGATCACGCGGTCGGCCATCGACATCGCTTCGACCTGGTCATGCGTCACGTACACCATCGTGATGCCGAGCTTGCGCTGGAGCGCGCGGATCTCCTGGCGCATCTCGGCGCGGAGCTGCGCGTCCAGGTTCGACAGCGGCTCGTCCATCAGGCACACCGGCTGGCGCGCGATGATCGCGCGGCCGAGCGCGACACGCTGCTGCTGGCCACCCGACAGCTGCGAAGGCTTGCGATCGACGAGCGCGCTCAGGCCGAGCAGTTCCGCCGTCTCGGCGAGCCTGCGCCGGCACTCGTCCGGCGCCACCTTGCGCACGCGCAGGCCGAACAGGATGTTCTCGGCGACCGTCAGGTGCGGGAACAGCGCATAGGACTGGAACACCATCGCGATGCTGCGCTGCGACGGCGGCAACCGCGTGACGTCGCGCCCCGCGATGCGGATCGTGCCCTCGTCGGCGACCTCGAGCCCGGCGACGAGGCGAAGCGTGGTCGACTTCCCGCATCCGGACGGCCCCAGCAGCACGGTGAGCGTGCCTTCGTCGACCGAGAACGACAGGCGGTCGACGGCCCGCACCTGGCCGCCGCTGGTCGTCCAGAGCTTGCTCGCGCCTTCGACGACGATCGCGGACACGGGGCTGTGCAGTCGGGAATCGGGAACGCGAAGACCCGCGTCCGGGGGGCGCCGCGCCGACGCTCTCGCGGGCGACCGGATGGTACAACGCGCCGACGGCGGGCGTCATCCGGCCGGGACGCGAGAGGCGCCGGCGACAGCGCCTCAGCCGAACAAGGCGGCGAGCCCCGCGCCCGGATCGGGCACGCGCATGAACGCCTCGCCGACGAGGAACGCGTCGACCCCGCGGCTGCGCATCAGCGCGACGTCCTTGGGCAACGAGATGCCGCTCTCGGTGACCACGCGCCGGCCGGGCGGGACCTTCGGAAGCAGGTCGAGCGTCGCCGACAGCGACACGTTGAACGTCTTGAGGTTGCGGTTGTTGATGCCGATCAGCGTCGCGTCCGTCGCGAGCGCGCGCCCGAGCTCGCCGGCGTCGTGGACCTCGACCAGCACGTCCATGCCGAATTCGCGCGCGCGCGTCGCGAAGCGCGAGAGCTGCGCGTCGTCGAGCGCGCCGACGATCAGCAGTATCGCGTCGGCCCCGAGCGCGCGCGACTGCGCGACCTGGTAGTCGTCGACGATGAACTCCTTGCGCAGGACGGGCAGCGAGCAGGCGGCGCGTGCCGCGACGAGGCAGTCGTCGGACCCGTGGAAGTACTTGGCGTCCGTGAGCACCGAAAGGCAGGTCGCGCCCGCGCGCTCGTAGGACGCCGCGATCGCGGGCACGTCGAACGACTCGCGCAGCACGCCCTTGCTCGGGCTCGCGCGCTTGATCTCGGCGATGACCGCCGGCTTGCCGGCCGCGACGCGCGCCTCGATCGCGCGCGCGAAGCCGCGGGGCGGCGGCGCATCGCGCGCGGCGGCCGCGATGTCGTCGTACGGCCGTGCGAGCTGCGCCGCGATGACTTCCTGCGCCTTGTCGGCGACGATCCGCGCCAGGATGTCGTTGCGCTTCGCGTCCATGCAGTCGCGTCAGGCCCTGGCGCCGAGCTTTTGCGTCGTCGAAACGAACGACTCGAGCTTGCGCCGCGCGCCGCCGGACACGATCGCCGCGCGGGCACGCTCGATGCCTTCTCCGATCGTCGCCGCGATCCCCGCCGCGTACAGCGCGGTCCCCGCGTTCAACACGACGATCTCGCGCGGCGTACCCTCGACGTCGGAGAGCGCCTCGATCACCATCTCCTTGCTCTCCTGCGCGTCGGCGACCTTGAGACCGCGGTGCGACTTCATCGCCATCCCGTAGTCCTCCGGATGGATCTCGTACTCGCGCACCTCTCCGTCCTTGAGCTCGCCGACCATCGTCGCGGCGCCGAGCGACACCTCGTCCATGCCGTCGCGGCCGTAGACGACCATCACGTGCTTCGCGCCGAGGCGCTGCAGGACGCGCACGTGGATGCCCACCAGGTCCGGGTGGAACACGCCGATCAGCTGGTTCGGCGCGCCGGCCGGGTTGGTCAGCGGGCCCAGGATATTGAAGATCGTGCGCACGCCCAGCTCGCGGCGGACCGGCGCGGCGTGCTTCATCGCCGCGTGGTGCGAAGGCGCGAACATGAAACCCACGCCGGTCTCGGCGATGCACTGCGCGACGGCCACGGGCGAGAGCATGATGTCGGCGCCGAGCGCTTCGAGCACGTCGGCGCTGCCCGACTTCGACGACACCGAGCGGCCGCCGTGCTTGGCGACGCGCGCGCCCGCGGCCGCGGCGACGAACATCGACGCCGTCGAGATGTTGAACGTGTGCGACGCGTCGCCGCCGGTGCCGACGATGTCGACCAGGTGCTCGGCGTCCGGAACCTCGACCTTGGTCGCGAACTCGCGCATCACCTGCGCCGCCGCGGCGATCTCGCCGACCGTCTCCTTCTTGACGCGCAGGCCGACGGTGAGCGCCGCGATCATCACCGGCGTCACCTCGCCGCTCATGATGCGTCGCATCAGCGACAGCATCTCGTCGTGGAAGATCTCGCGGTGCTCGATCGTGCGCTGGAGCGCGTCCTGCAGCGAGATGGTCATGGGCGATGGCTCCGGCGGCGCCGCGCTCAGGCGGCGAGGAAATTGGCGAGCAAGCGCTTGCCGTGCTCGGTGAGGATCGCCTCGGGGTGGAACTGCACGCCTTCGATCGCGTGCTCGCGATGCCGCACGCCCATGATCTCGCCGTCGTCCGACCGGGCGGTCACCTCGAGCTCGTCGGGGAGGCTCGCGGGTTCGATCGCGAGCGAGTGGTAGCGCGTCGCCTGGAACGGCGAGGGCAGGCCGGCGAAGACGCCCTCGCCGCCGTGGGTGATCGGGGAGAGCTTGCCGTGCATCACGTGCTGCGCGCGCACGATCCTCGCGCCGAACGCCTGGCCGATCGACTGGTGGCCGAGGCAGACGCCCAGGATCGGCACGCGCCCGGCGAAGCGGCGGACCAGCGGCACCGAGATCCCCGCCTCGTTGGGCGTGCAAGGGCCAGGCGACACGACGATCTTCTCCGGCGCCCACGCCTCGACCTGCTCGAGCGTGATCGCGTCGTTGCGGTGCACGTGCACGTCCGCGCCGAGCTCGCCCAGGTACTGGACCAGGTTCCAGGTGAAGCTGTCGTAGTTGTCGATCATCAGCAGCATGGCGTTCGTACGCCGGACGGGCGATCGCGTCAGCGGTCGGTGCTGCGCAGCACCTGCAGGCTCCCGGCGACGCCCGTCAGGTAGATCGTCGTCACGCGACCCTCGCCCAGCCCCACGTCGGAAAGCGTCGCGACCGTCGCGCCGGTTCCCGGGTCGCGGAACGTGATCGTGTAGTTGGCGGCCGGCTGCGTGAAGTACGCCGACGCGGTCCGTGCGGGCAGCGCCGACACGAGCTTCGTGTCGCCGAGGAAGGCGTCGTAGGTTCCCGAGTCGGAGACCGCGTTGACGAAACGGATGCGCATCGCGCCGGGACCGGAAACCCGGTTGTCGTCCGGCAGCGCCAGGACCTGCAGGGCGCCCGGAGCGCCCACGACGACGAGCGAGGTGTCGCGGGACATCGGAAAGTCGTAGGTCAGCGACGCGACGGTGGCGCCGGGCGTCGCGACCGCCTCGAACGACACCGTGTGGACGCCCGAATTCTGGTAACCGTACCCGGTGACGCCCGGATAGGGGATCTCCGCGGTGATGATGGTGCCGTCGTACTTGCCGATGATGGCGCCGGTCTGGTACGCGGCGTTGATGTAGCGTATCGCGGTCGTCGAGCTCGGGACGGGCAGGTGGCGCGACGCGCCGTCCACGTCGAGCAGCAGCACCGCGGGCAGCGCCTGGCTTCCCAGCGTGTAGAAGACGAGATCCACCGACGACGATACGGTGAAGTCGACCGGGCCGGAGTCGAAAGCGATCGACGACGACCCGTTGGGCGTGGCGCGAATGCGCAGCGTCTTCTGCTCGAAGCGCAGCGAGGTCGTCGACGACCCTCCCGAGATCCCGATGAAGTTCGGCGAGAGGTTGTTGTCGAGAACGACGTCCGGATCGGTGATGAAGATGTCGTAGGCCGGACTGCCGAACGCGACGTTGACGACGCGGATCTGGACGTGGCCGGCGCTCGACGACGTGACATCGGGCGCGATCAGGAGCTCAGGCTGATCGGTCGTGCCGAAGGCGACGATCGTGTAGGACTGCTCGCCCGCGAGGGCGATGTCGAGGCTGCCGAGGCTGGTCGTCTCGCCCGTGAACCGGATCGTGAACGTCCGCTGGGTGTTCTCGAGGTCCGTGAAGGCGGTGCTCCCCTCGAACGGGATCGCGCCGAACAGCACGGTGTCCCCCTCGACCAGGTCGACGGCCGTGCTCCCGAGCATGACGTTGACGAAGCGCACGCGCGCGTTCGACGCGGGGAAGTAGTTGATCGTCTCCACCTTGCACCCGGCGAGGACGAGCGGCGAGGCGAGGGCGGCGGCGATGAAGCGGCGACGGGTGTTCATGGCGATCCGGATTCGAGCTTCTGGTCGAGGGGCGATGATGCCACAGCGGACGTCGCCCTTCAGGGCCCGGCGTCGAGCCCCGCCTCGACGAGGTCCGCCGCACGCATCAGCGCGCGCGCCTTGTTGAGCGTCTCCTGCCACTCGCCGTCCGGGGTCGAGTCGTGCACGATGCCGCCGCCCGCCTGCGCGTAGAGCATGCCGTCCTTCAGCACGGCGGTGCGAAGCGCGATCGCGGTGTCCATGTCGTCCTGGAACGAGAGGTAGCCGACCGCGCCTGCGTAGACGCCGCGGCGCGTGGGCTCGAGTTCGTCGATGATCTCCATCGCGCGCACCTTCGGCGCGCCCGACACGGTCCCGGCGGGGAACGCGGCGCGAAGCACGTCGAGGCTGTCGAGCCCCGGCTTGAGCGTGCCCTCGACGTTGCTCACGATGTGCATCACGTGCGAGTAACGCTCGACGATCATGCGCTCGGTGACGCGCACCGAGCCGATCGCCGCGACGCGGCCGACGTCGTTGCGGCCGAGGTCGACGAGCATCACGTGCTCGGCGATCTCCTTCGGGTCGGCGAGGAGCTCGGCGGCGAGCGCCTCGTCCGCGTCGCGCGTGCGCCCGCGCGGGCGCGTGCCGGCGATCGGCCGCAGCGTGATGTCGCGGCCTTCCTTGCGCACCAGGATCTCGGGCGACGCGCCGACGACGTGGAAGTCGCCGAAGTCGTAATGGAACATGTAGGGCGACGGATTGATCGAGCGCAGCGCGCGGTACAGCGAGATCGCCGGCGCCGTGAACGGCCGCGACATGCGCTGCGAGATCACGACCTGCATGATGTCGCCGGCGGCGATGTAGTCCCTGGCGCGCGCGACCGCCGCCTTGAAGGCTTCCTCGCCGAACTCGCTCGCCGCCGCCGTCCTGGCGCCGGCCGTCTGGTACGGGATCGACACCGGCACGCGCAGCTTGCGACGCAACTCGTCGAGGCGCGCGACGCCCCTCGAATAGGCGTCCGGGGTGCCGGGATCGGCGTACACGATGAGCGAGATGCGCCCGGCGAGGTTGTCGACGACGGCCAGCTCCTCGGTCAGCACGAGCAGCATGTCGGGGATGCCCGCGAGTCCCGGTGTCGGCGGCTTCGCCGTGTGCTCGAGCCGTCGCTCGATGTGCCGCACGAGGTCGTAGCCGAACACGCCGGCGAGGCCGCCGCAGAAGCGCGGCAGCTCGGGCAGCGGCGCCGCCCGGAACCGCTTCATGTAGCCGCGCACGAACTCGAGCGGATCGCCTTCGTGGCGCTCGACGACCTGCCCGCCTTCGCTCACCTCGATCGCGCGGCCTCGCGCGGCGAGGCGCGTGCGCGCGGGGAGCCCGATGAACGAGTAGCGCCCGAAGCGCTCGCCCCCGACGACCGACTCGAGCAGGTAGGTGTCCCGCGTCCCCGCGAGCTTGAGGTAGAGCGACAGCGGCGTGTCGAGGTCGGCGAACGACGCCTCGACCAGCGGGATGCGGTTGTAGCCTTGCGCGGCGAGCGCGCGGAACTCGGCTTCGGTGAGCATGCTTCGACCCCTCGACGGGCTTTTCTTCGGGGCGTCCAGGAGGCGCGGACGCCGGCGCGGGCGACGGCTAGTTCGAGCGGCGCCAGCGGCACCACGCACCCGTGTGCCCGCGCCACGCAGTGCCGCGGCGGTCGGACGGGATGGGGGCGTGGAAGGTCATCGGTCGAGGGCGGCGACGAGGATGCCGCAGCGATGACTATAGCATCGCCCGCGCCCCTCACCCCCGGCCCTCTCGCCGCGAGGCGGGGAGAGGAGGAAACCCGCGGTGCGCGAGAAGGGGATGTCTCGAAGACGCGCCGCCCTCGTTGCGCGCGACCCCCACGCCGTGCCTGGGACGGAGAACGTCCTGCGACGCACCTCCCTCATCCCGCCTGCGGGGAGAGGGCCACGGCGAGAGGCGAGCAGGAAACGCGGGCAGGTCGATCGGCCGCGGCGCCGATTCGTCAGCGCGATGGACCGGGCGCCGATCGAGCCTGATCGACCGCCGCACGCATCGCCGCGATCGTCGCGCGGTAGTCCTTCGCGCCGAAGATCGCGCTGCCCGCGACGAACGTGTCGGCGCCGGCCCTGGCGATCGCGCCGATGTTGTCGGCCTTCACGCCCCCGTCGACCTCGAGCAGGATCTCGCGCCCGGTGCGCTCGCGCGCTGCGTCCACGCGCTTGCGCGCTTCGGCGAGCTTGGCCAGCGTTGCCGGGATGAACGACTGGCCGCCGAAGCCCGGATTCACCGACATCAGGAGCACGAGGTCGAGCTTGTCGATCGTCCAGTCGAGCCAGTCGAGCGGCGTCGACGGATTGAAGACGAGCCCCGCCTTGCACCCCGACTCGCGGATCAGCGCGATCGTACGGTCGACATGGCTGGACGCCTCGGGATGGAAGCTGATGTAGGAGGCGCCGGCCTTCGCGAAGTCGGGAACGATGCGATCGACCGGCTCGACCATCAGGTGCACGTCGATCGGCACGCCTGCATGCGGCCGGATCGCCTCGCACACCAGCGGGCCCACCGTGAGGTTGGGAACGTAATGGTTGTCCATCACGTCGAAATGCACGAGGTCCGCGCCGGCGGCGACGACGGCGCGCACCTCCTCGCCGAGCCGGGCGAAGTCCGCGGAGAGGAGGGACGGCGCGATCCGGCAGCGGGAGGCCATGGCTATAATGCTAGCGTACCTCGCGCCGCGGCGCGGCGCCTCGACGATGGCGGACGAAACGCGCTACGAAATCCGGATCGAGCCGGCGTCGACGTACGTCGCCGAGCAGTCCGATCCGTCGCGCGACCAGTTCGTGTTCGCCTACACGATCCGCATCACCAACACCGGCACCGTCGCGGCGAAGCTCGTGTCGCGCCACTGGATCATCACCGACGGCGAGCACCGCGTGCAGGAAGTCCGCGGCGCCGGCGTGATCGGCCAGCAGCCGCTGCTGGCGCCCGGAGAGAGCTTCGAGTACACGTCGGGCGCGAGCCTCAACACGCCGGTCGGCACGATGCGCGGCAGCTACCGGATGGTCGCCGAGGACGGCCGGGAGTTCGACGCGCCGATCCCGCCGTTCACGCTGTCGGTGCCGCGCACGCTGCACTGAGCGCTAACGCGGCGCGCGTTCCCGCTCACGGGCCTCGCGCTCGCGACGGCGACGCCGGCGCAGCGGCGCCACGGTCCACGCGACGATGCCGATGGCGATCGCGAGCGCGACGAGCGATTCGAGATAGATCCACTCCATGACGCTGCTGCGCCCCTCCTTCGTCCGACTGGCCTGCTCTGTCGCGTTCGCGCTCGCCCTGGCGGGCTGCGTGACGGCACCGCCTCCCCCTCCGCCCACCGCCGCCACGCTCCCGCCGACGTTCACCGCCGAGCCGTGGAGCGCGCTTCCCGGCTGGCAGGACGATCGCGTTCACGAAGCGTGGCCGGCCTGGCTCGTCTCGTGCCGCGCGCTGCTCGCGCGCGACGCGACGCGCGACACCTGGACGGCGCCGTGCGACGCCGCGTCGGGCGTCGACGCCAGCGACGCCGATGCCGTGCGCCGCTACTTCGAGGCGCAGTTTACGCCGTGGTCGGTGGCGTTCCCCGATGGACGCACGACCGGGCTCGTCACCGGGTACTACGAGCCGCTGCTCCTCGGCAGCCGCGCGAAGTCCGCCGCCTTCGCCGTTCCGTTGTACGCGTCGCCCGACGACCTCCTCACCGTCGAGCTGGCGTCGCTGTACCCGGAGCTCAAGGACCGGCGCGTGCGCGCGCGCGTCGAGGGCAAGCGCGTCGTGCCCTACTGGACGCGCGCGGAGATCGAGCGCGGCGCGGTGCGTCTCGACGACAAGGCGCTCGCGTACGTGGCCGATCCGCTCGACGCCGCGTTCCTGCAGATCCAGGGATCGGGACGCATCGAGCTGCCCGACGGCAGCGTGATGCGCGTCGGCTATGCGGACCAGAACGGCCATCCGTTCCGGTCGATCGGCCGCGTGCTGATCGAACGCGGCGAGCTCACGCGCGACACCGCGTCGATGCAGGCGATCAAGGCGTGGGCGCAGCGCCATCCCGACAAGCTCGAGGACCTGCTCGACGAGAACCCGAGCTACGTGTTCTTCCGCGAGGTGCCGCCGCCCGAGCGCGGCACCCTCGACGCGGCCATCGACGGGCCCTTCGGGTCGCTGGGCGTGCCGCTGCTCGCGGGGCGCGCGATCGCGGTCGACGCGCGCGCGATCCCGCTCGGCGCACCGGTGTTCCTGGCCACCACGTTCCCGCTGTCCGACCGCAGGCTCGAACGCCTGACGCTCGCACAGGACACCGGCGGCGCGATCCGCGGCGCGGTGCGCGCCGATTACTTCTGGGGCTTCGGCGACGATGCCGGACGCGAGGCGGGTCGCATGCGCCAGGACGGCAGCCTGTGGCTCCTGTGGCCGCGCGGGCGCGTGCCGTCCTCGCCCCGCTGACAGCGGAATCCTCGGCCGTCCCGTGGAGACGGCAGCGGAATGCGCGCATGCTTGACGGCTGGGCGGCCGGTCGCGCCGCCCGTCACCGGAGAGCCGCCATGACCGTCGCCCGCATCACCGAGATCTCGAGCATCAGCCAGAAGAGCTTCGAGGACGCCATCGTCCAGGGTGTCGCCCGCGCGCACAAGACGCTCAAGAACCTGCGCGGCGCCTGGGTGAAGGACCAGGAAGTGACGATCGACAACAGCGGCAAGATCAGCGGCTACAAGGTGATCCTGAAGGTGACCTTCGTGCTCGAATAGGGCAAGACCCCGGACGAGAACGGCCGCCCGCGGGCGGCCGTTCGTCGTCTGGGGACCACGGCGCGGAAACGCCGGGCGGGAGGAGGGACCCTCCGCGCCGATCGCCCCAGGACCTGCCGGCGCGAACCGGCGGGTCGTCAGGGCTGGGCGCACATCACGACGCCCTCGTCGGTCCACCCCTGCGCCAGCATGTCGGCGATCACGTTCGGATCGGTCACGTAGCGGTGGTTCATCGCCGCGGCGACCGCGGGGTTGTTGTAGAAGCGGTGCACCGGAACGAGCCCGACCGGGCAGGTGCCGTCGACCGGCGGCGTCATCGCGAACGCGTGGTTCTCGAACGTCCAGGCCTTGTAGTCGCTCATCACCTTCTGGCACTCGGCCGGGTTCACGGTGAAGAAGTGCGAGTCCGGGCCCTTGGGCGGCATCCCGTAGAAACGGCACACGCCGACCGTGCCCCCGGTCTTCATCGCCTCCCCGGTGCGCGTCCACGCGCCGTTGAACGCGCCCGCGTCGAGCGCCGCGATCTCCGATTTCGACGCCGTGATGAAGAAGTGGCCGAGGTTGGCGTTGAAGAACTCGACCGCGAGCGGGCCCGATTCGGAGAACGCCGTCGGCAGCTTCGACACCGTCTCGATCTCGCGCGCCTCGATCGCGCCGTCGTCCTGCAGCCAGCCCTTCACCTTGACGTGCGCGCCCACCGCGAAGGGGCCGTCCTCTTCCTGCAGCTCGGTGGCGTCGGTGACGTTGACCGTCTTGCCCGCGATCGTCCACACGCCGATCAGCCCCGACGGCGGCATCGCTTCGACGTCGCCGAAGAACACGAACGCCGGCTCGTGCGCGCCGTTGCCCGACTCGGTCTCGATCTTGGTGGCCTGCACGCCGCCGCCCAGGAGCGGGAAGCCCTTCACCTCGACCGAGGCTCCGACGACGAACGGGCCGCCGTCGTCCTCGAGCTCGGTGTCGGCCGTCACTTCGACGGAGACGCCGTTCACCTTCCACGTGCCGATCAATCCGCCGCCCGCGGGCAGCTCGTCGATGAGGCCCTCGATCTTGAGTTGCGCATCTTCCGGCTCGGGGGGCATCGACGACTTCTTCGTCTCGATCTTGCTCGCGACGAACCCGTCCGGGCTCGGGGTTCCCTCGATCTCGACGATGGCGCCGACGACGAAGCCGCCGTGCTCCTGGTCGAGGCGCGTGGTCGTCAGCACGATCACCTTCTGCCCGCCGACCATCCACTCGCCGATGAACGTCCCGTCGGGAAGCGATTCGATCGGGCCGGTGATGTCGCCGTCGCTCTCGTCGTCGTCCTCCTCGTCGCCGCTGCCGCCGGCGCCGCTCTGCACCTCGATCTTGGTGGCCATCACCGGTTCGCCCGGCGCAGCCTGCGTGCCCTTGACCTCGACGATCGCCCCCATCACGAGCGGACCGTCGCTCTGGTCGATCGTCGTCGTCGCCGTGGTCTTCACGGCCCGCCCGCCGATCATCCAGTCGCCGACGAAGCCGCTCGCGGGCATCGCCTGCACCGGACCCTTGAATTCGACCTGCCCGCTGCCCGGGCCGTCGTCCTCGCCGTCGTTCTCGCCGTCCGCCGACTGGACCTCGATCTTCGTGGCGAGAAAGCAGGCGTCCCCCTGCGTGCCCTTCACCTCGACCATCGCGCCGACCGCGAGCGGCCCGTCTTCCTGGTCGAACACCGTGTTGGCGTCCGTGCACACCGCCTTGCCCGCGATGGTCCAGTTGCCGATCAGGCCGCCGTCGGGCATCGCCTGCACCGCGCCCTTGATCTCCTGGCCGCCACTCGCGAAAGCGAGCGACGCGAACAGCATCGTCGCCAATGCCACGAGGGCCAGGAATCCACGGTACCCCTTGGTGCTCCAGTGCATGACAGTCTCCCGGGTTGGGCCCGCGCCGGGCCACGATCGGCCGGCAAGAAGCGCGGGCAGCAGGCACGTCAACAACGTCGTCGTGGGAAATATTCCCACTCGGTTTATGACGTTGTCAACCCGGCTCCGACTGACGGCGGACGCGCCGCAAGGCGGGGGAGGATGGGTGCGAGCGATCGATGGGGACACCCTGATGGGGACTCCCCTGGGGCGAGGCGGGCGGCAAGCCCTCGACGGTGGGCTAGGGAGCGGGCCGGGAGTGGCTCGCCCGATCGCCGTCTCCGCATGAGTGAGCGCTAACTCGCCGCGGCGACGCTCCGTTGCGAAACCAGAGCCACACGACATGGAACCTCCACCACACCCCAGGCTTGGTGTGTCGGTTCCGGCTCAGCCTGTATGAGTAAGCACTTCCTCGGCCTGCCGGTCGGCGTGGTACGACGAGCGCACCAGCGCCCCCACGGCGGCGTGCCGGAAGCCCATCGCCTCGGCCTCGCGGCCCCACTGCTCGAACGCGTCCGGGTGAACGTAGCGCTGCACCGGCAGGTGGCCGGGGGTCGGCTGCAGGTACTGGCCGATCGTCAGCATGTCGATCCCGTGAGCGCGCATGTCGCGCATGACCGCGAGGATCTCGTCGTCGGTCTCGCCCAGCCCCACCATCAGCCCGGACTTGGTCGGCACGCCCGGCACGCGCGCCTTGAACTCGCGCAGGAAGGCGAGCGAATGCGCGTAATCGGCGCCGGGCCGCGCCTGCCGGTAGAGCCGCGGCACCGTCTCGAGGTTGTGGTTCATCACGTCGGGCGGCGCGGCCACGAGGATTGCGAGCGCGCGCTCCATCCGTCCGCGGAAGTCCGGCACCAGCACCTCGATCTGCGTCACCGGCGAGCGCTCGCGCACCGCGCGGATGCAGTCGACGAAGTGCTGCGCGCCGCCGTCGCGCAGGTCGTCACGGTCGACGCTCGTGATCACCACATAGCGGAGGCCGAGCGCCGCGATCGTCTTCGCGAGGTTCGCGGGCTCGTCGGCGTCGAGCGGCAGCGGGCGGCCGTGCCCCACGTCGCAGAACGGGCAGCGCCGCGTACAGATGTCGCCCATGATCATGAACGTCGCCGTGCCCTTGCCGAAGCATTCGCCGATGTTCGGGCAGCTCGCCTCCTCGCACACCGTGTGCAGGCGGTGCTCGCGCAGGATCGCCTTGATCTCGGCGAAGCGCGGCGACGACGACGCGCGCACGCGGATCCACGCCGGCTTCTTGAGCGGCGCTGCGGTGGCGACCTTGATCGGGATGCGCGCGGTCTTCGACGCGCCCTTGTGCTTCACGCCCGCGGCGTTGTCGGGAGCGGGACCGGGGGCGGAGGACGTCGGATCGTTCATGGGGGGGGTTCGCTGATCGTGCGCGCGAGGATCGGCGCCAGCGTCTCGCCCGCCCGCTCCACCGTCGTCGCCATGCCGAGGTCGGCCAGCTGCGTCACGGCGAGCCCCGGAAAGCCGCAGGGATCGATGTCCGCGAACGGCGAGAGGTCCATCGCGACGTTGACGGCGATGCCGTGGTAGGTGCGGCCGTTGCGCACCTTGAGCCCCAGCGCCGCGATCTTCGCCTCGACGCCGTCGCGCGAGACGTACACGCCGGGCGCCGACGGCTTGCCGTAGGCCGCAATCCCCGATGCGCCGAGCCAGTCTACCACCGCGTCCTCGAGGCGCCGCACCAGCGCGCGGATGCCGAGCCCGCGGCGCGCGAGGTCGACCATCACGTAGGCGACGAGCTGGCCCGGGCCGTGGTAGGTGACCTGCCCGCCGCGATCGACCTTGAGCACCGGGATCGCATTCGCCCGGCGCAGATGGTCGCGCCGGCCTGCGAGGCCCAGCGTATAGACCGGCGGGTGCTCGGTGATCCACAGCTCGTCGGGCGTGTCGTCGTCCCGCGCGTTGGTCCACGACTGCATGGCGCGCCAGCAACGCTCGTAGTCGGTGCGGCCGAGCGTGCGCACGACGAGCCCGCTCGCCGCGTCGCGCCGGGCCGGCGCATGCGCGACGTCGATGTCGCCGGCGACGCTCACGACCGAGCGCCCCGGCGCCGCAGGCGCGCGGCTGGCGGCTTCGCGGACCGTGCGGCGCGCCACTCGTCCGCGACGAAATCGAACGCCTCGTCGCGAAGCGTGTGCGAGCGCTTCCACACGACGCGCTCGCGGGTGACCGACAGCGTCCACGTCTGCTGCTCGAGGGGGTCGCGCTTCGCGAATCCCGCGGGATCGAGCAGCGCGCAGCAGCCGCCATGGCGCGGATCGCGCACCGATTCGTAGCGGATCGCCTGCACCGGCGCCTGGCGCGCGGCGCGGGCGAACGCCTGGCAGGCGGCGTAGTCGTCCGGATCGGTCCAGCGCGCGCGGTCGGCGACGAAGGGAGGATCGCGCAAGTCGACCGAGGACGCCGCGAGCCTCACGCGGAACACCGTCTGGCTCGCGAGCGGCATCGCGGCGAGCGACGGCGTGTCGAGCAGGTGGCGCCAGCGCCAGTAGCCGAGCTCCGCGCACGCGGTTCGCACCTCGTCCGCCGCGTAGAACACGCCGGGGTCGTTGTCGCCGCGGAAGCGCGAGCCGTGGCGCGGCGGCCGGTAGCGGAACGGCGTGAACAGCAGGTAATGCAGCTTCGCCGTGCCCGCGGGACGCGCGGGCTTGCCCGCGTCGACAAGGTCCTCGAGCACCTTCTGCTCGTCGGCGGTGTCGACGAGCGCCATCGTCGCGACGACGTGCTGGGCCTCGACGGCGCGCCAGAAGTCGGCCGAGCAGCGCGCCGCGGCAGCGCGGATCTTCTGCGCCGCCGTTGCGTCGCGGGCGGTCGACTCATCGATCATGCCGGACCCGTCGCCGACTCCCCCGCGCCCGCCGGGCGCCAATGGCGCGGCGCCCTCGGGACGAGGCGCGCGAAGCGCGCTTCGGCGGGATCACCCCCGCGCCCGCCGGGCCGCCCCAAGGGCGCGGGGCCCCCTCGGGGGGAGGCGTGCGAAGCACGCATCGGGGGGATCACACCCTCCCGCGAGCGGCGTCCAGGTAGTCGACGACACGGACGAGTCCCTCGACCGAGGCGAGAAGGTCGCGCGGCTTCGCGCCGAGCGCGAGGTTCGGGCCCGCGAGCCACGCCCTCGCTTCCTCGCCGTGGCCCCACAGCGCGTCGAGCGAGCGATACAGCCGCACGAAAAGGCGCGCGAGCTCCCATTCCTTGGCGCGGTCGGGCGACAGCCGGTACTTGTCGTCGCGCAGGCGCGATACCGTGGCCTCCGAGACGCCGAGGATCGCGGCGAGCTCCTTCTGCGTCAGCGCGAGGAGCGCGGCCGCGCGCACGACCGCCTTGCCGAGCACCGCCCCGGGGGCGGGGACGGGCCGCTCGCGGACCGGGGACGAGGAGCCGGGCGTCATCGCCATGGCGTCTTTCTGTAGAAATCCATGTGGCCTAATCTTGCCACGGAAAGAAGCCTAGCGCAAGCGGGCGGCCGCGGGCTCGCGCGGGCGCGCCGCCGCTCACAGCACCATCGCGACCAGCGGATGCGACGTGAGCTCGCGGTAGAGGTTGTCGAGCTGCTCGCGCGAGGTCGCCGTGATCGTCGCCGTCACCGAGAGGTAGTTGCCCTCGCGCGACGTTCGCATCTCGAGCGTGGCGGCGTCGAAGTCGGGGGCGTGACGCAGCACGACGTCGACGATCGCCTGCGCGAAGTCGTCGGTGCGCCGCCCCATCACCTTGATCGGGAACGCGGTCGGGAACTCGAGCGCCGGGCGCCCTTCCCCGGCCATCAGCGTGTCGAAGGTCTTCATCGAACGCTATGTTGCGCTTCCGATGCCCCGGCGCAAGCCGGCGGGCCGGCGCGGAACCGTGGCTTCACGCGGGCCTCCCTGCGGGGCCGGCGCGATGCCGCCGGCACCCGATGCGCCGCCTCAGGCGATGCCACCGCCTCTGATTCCCGGCTCCTGACTCCTGTCCTCCGACCCCGGGTACATGTAGCGCCGGGTGGCCGGATGCGGCAGCGCGCCGTCGGGCAGCGGCTTGCCGGCCAGGATCTGCCACAGCGACAGCCAGCCGCGGGCGAACGCGTGCGCCGAGCCGGCGAGGTAGATGCGCCACACGCGGAAGCGCGCGTCGCCGGCCTCGCGGCGCGCGGCCTCCGCGTTCGCCTCGAGCCGGTCGGTCCACTGCGTGAGCGTGCGCGCGTAGTGCTCGCGCAGCGCCTCGGCGTCGACGGTCTCGAGGCCCGCGGCCGACATGGCCTCGATCACGCGGTGCACGTGCGTGAGCTCGCCACCGGGGAACACGTACTCCTCGACGAAGTCGCCGATGCCGCTGCCGAGGCTCGCGCCGTGCAGCGCGTTGTGCGTGATGCCGTGGTTCAGCACGAATCCGCCGGGCTTCAGCACGCGCCAGATCTTGCCGAAGTACGCGGGGAAGCGCGCGATGCCGACGTGCTCGAACATGCCGACGCTCGCGACCTTGTCGTACAGCTGGTCCTCGGGCAGGTCCAGGTAATCCTGCAGCCGAACCTCGACGCGACCCTCCAGCCCGCGCGCCGCGATCGCCGCCTTGACGTGCTCGAACTGGTTCCTCGACAGCGTGATGCCGGTCGCGTGCACGCCATGGGCCTCGGCGGCGTGCAGGATCAGCGCGCCCCACCCGCAGCCGATGTCGAGGAACCGCTCGCCGGGCGCGAGCCTCAGCTTGCGGCAGATGTGCTCGAGCTTGGCGACCTGCGCCTGCTCGAGCGTGTCGCCGTCGCGCTCGAAATAGGCGCACGAGTACACCATCCGCTCGTCGAGCCACAGCCGGTAGAACGCGTTGCTGACGTCGTAGTGGTGCTGGATGTTGGCGCGATTGCTGCGGCGCTGGTGCAGCCACAGCCGCAGGCGGGCATGGAGGGGGTCGCTGCCGTGCGCGAAGTCGCCGACCAGCGATTCCGCGACGTCCAGCACGCGGCGCGCGCTGCCCGAGAAGTCCAGGTCGTTGCGGACGTAGGCGCGCGCGAGGCGGCCCATCGCGGGCGCGGCGAGCGCCTTGAGTCCCGAGATCGTTCGGGCGACGACCTCGACCTCGGGCGAGGGCGAGAGCGCGACGCGGTTGCCGTCGGGCAGCACGAGCGCAACCGGGATGTTGCGGCCCGCGTAGCGGCTCGCGATCAGGGATTGCAGTGGCAGGGCCATCGGCGTGAGGCGCGGTGTCGACCGGAGGCTGCCCAGAGTGTAGCAAAAGCGTCCGGTTCGTCACCCCCCGGCGCGGGCGGGCGCGTTCACCGTCGCACCGCCCCGCCGCCGACGAGGCACCGCGTGGAAGCACGGCTCCGCCCCGATTTGCCGGTACCATCGCCCGACGGCCGCGCCGCGCCGCGCCGAAGCGATCCCCCGAACGTGACCCGCGCCCCGGCGCCCGCCCGACCCTTCTCCGAGCAGCAGTTCCGCGATGCGCTCGCGCAGTTCGCGACCGGCGTCACCGTGATCTGCGCGAGCCACCGCGACGGCCGCTACGTCGGGTTCACCGCGAACTCGTTCAACTCGGTGTCGCTCGAGCCGCCCCTGATCCTGTGGAGCCTGTCGCGCCGCTCGCTGTCGCTGCCCGCCTTCGAAGCGGTCGAGCGCTACAGCGTCAACGTGCTGTCGGCCGCGCAGGTCGAGCTCGCGCGCCGCTTCTCGCGACCGCACGCCGATCGCTTCGACGGCGTTCCCTACCGGCTCGGCTGGGCCGGTGCGCCGCTGATCCAGGGCTGCGTCGCGTGGATCGAGTGCTCGCACCACGCTCGGCATCGCGCCGGCGACCACGTGGTGTTCATCGGCGACGTGCATGCCTGCGAGCGCGGCCACGGCAGCGGCCTCGTGTTCCACGAGCATCGCTACGCGACGACGGCACCGCTGGGTGTCGGGCGCGTGCCGGACGCCTAGCGGCCTAGCCGCGCCGCGAGACCGGCGGCTTGTGCGCCTGGAACGCGGCGTACATGCGGCGGAACACCGGACCCGGGGCCCCGCTGCCGAACGCCACGCCGTCGACGGTCGTGATGGCGATCACTTCCTTGGTCGACGACGACAGCCACAGCTCGTCGGCCGACAGCGCCTCCTCGCGCCGGACCGGCCGGATGTCCATCGGCATGCCCGCCTCGCGCGCGAACTCGAGCGTCGCGTCGTAGGTGATCCCCGGCAGGATCTGGTTGTCCTTGGGCGGCGCGACGATCGTTCCGCCGCGCACGACCAGCACGTTGGACGCCGACGCCTCGGTCAGCCATCCGTCGCGGAACATCACGGTCTCGACGGCGCCGACGTCGGCGGCCCGCTGGCGCATGAGCACGTTGCCGAGCAGCGACGTGGTCTTGAGGTCGCAGCGCAGCCAGCGGTTGTCCTCGGCGGTGACGACCGCGACGCCGTGCTCGACCTGGTCGCGCGTGGGCAGCGCGAGCGGGTTGCTCATCATGAACACGGTCGCAGGCACGCCTTTCGGGAACGCGTGGTCGCGCTTCGCGACGCCGCGCGTGACCTGCAGGTACACCGACTGGTCGTCGAAGGGCTGCCGCGCCACCAGCGCGCGCACCAGCGTGTCCCAGCCCTCGTCGTCCATCGGGTTCGCGAGCCGGATGCCGTCGAGGCTCGCCTGCAGCCGCTTCAGGTGGTGCGGCATGCGGAACGGCGCGCGATGGTAGACGGGGATCACCTCGTAGACGCCGTCGCCGTAGATGAAGCCGCGGTCAAGCACGGAGATCTTCGCCGCGCTGATCGGCACGTACTCGCCGTTCAGGTAGACGATCGGGTCGTCGGTCATCGTGTGCGCCCTCGCAGCCGTCACTTGAACCACAGCCGCACGCTGTCCCACGCGCGGACGAAGACGTTCGCCGGCCCGACGTCGTCGAGCGCGATCAGCGGGAACGCGGCG
>DASTCK010000195.1:0-18631 GCA_035711225.1 Casimicrobiaceae bacterium | reverse complement strand
GAGAAATCGCAGGCCGCCGTCGTCAGGATTGCCTCGCGCGAGACCTGGCCGGCGCCGAACGCGACCCAGGACGACGTGCGGATGCGATCACCGGTGGCGTTGTTAGGGACCTGGATGCGGATCGACAGGATGTTGGAACTGAAATACCCGAAATCGAACGTCGATATCGCGGTATTGCCCCACTGCCCGTCGATCTTGAGCGCGTCACCCGGGCAGCCTTCGAACGGCGTGCCGGTCGACGGCGTATCGGGCGGCGGCGGGGGCGGCGGCGGCGGTGGCGTGCCGCCGGTGACGCAGGTCAGCGTGTTGCCGCTCCAGGTGAAACCTGTGCACACCGAGTATTCATAGGTCTTCGGCGGGAACGGCGGCACCTGCAGGATGTACGACGCGGCGCGTACGCTCCCGGACCACCAGAGGACCGCGAAGCCGAGCGATAGGCCGGCGAGCGCGAGGAGCGCCCGCTTAGGCGCGAGTGGGAACGGGTGCATGGGGAGACCTCCTGCTCTGGGTTTCGAACGCGGGCCGCTCCCCCCGGGGCGCCCTGCCGCTCCTCGCTCCAGCGTCTTCGCCACCGCCAAGTGTGCCACTGCATCGTCCGGGACGCGACCCTCGGCCGCATCGCGCTCGAAGCGATTCTATCGGGTCGGAAACGGGGCCTTGTCGCGCAGGCACCGACTTGTGCGTCGGACGGACCCGCACGCACCGGCCCATAGCCGCGGCGCGCGGGGCCAGAAACCCGGTTCGATTACCTCCCCGACCGCATCGCGCGCGATCGCGCCACCTCGATCCAGGCCGGTGCGTGGTCGCTCGGCTTGATGCCACCACGAAAGGAGGCGTCGACGTCGAACGCCCGAAGCCGGGGCGCCAGCGCTTCGTTGACCAGCAGGAAGTCCAGTCGAAAACCCTTGTTCCGCGCGTATGCCTGCTCCGTCGTCCAGAACGTGTAGATCCGCTCGTCGGGCCGAAGGCGCCTGGCCGCATCGACCCACCCTTGCGAGACGAGCCGAACGTAGGCGTCGCGGACTTCGGGTTGCATGACGGCGTCGAAGCGCCACCACGCGGGGTTGTAGATGTCGCGGTCGGTCGGCACCACGTTGAGGTCGCCCGCGAGGATCACCGGCTCGTCGAGCGTGGCAAGCGGGCTCGCGTGCCGGATGAACCGCTCGAACCAGCGGAGCTTGTACGCGTAGTTGTCGGAGCCGACGGGATTGCCGTTGGGCAGGTAGACCGACGCCACGCGCAGCCCGGCCACGCGCGCTTCGACGTAGCGCGTGTGGACGTCCCTCGCCTCGCCGGGCAGGCCGCGTCGCACTTCCTGCGGCGTTTCGCCCCTGGCTAGGATCGCCACGCCATGATGCGAGCGCTGGCCATGCCAGACGGCGTCGTATCCTGCGTGGCGCAACGCGGCGATCGGGAACTTCGTGTCGTCGGTCTTGAGCTCCTGCAGGCAGACGACATCGGGCTGCGTGTCGCGCAGCCACTCCAGAAGGCGTGGAAGCCTGCCGTTGACGCCGTTGACGTTGTAGGTGGCGATGCGCAGCGTGCTCCTGCGCGACGCGGAGCTTCCCGGGAGTCGCGCGTCGTGAACGCGCCTGTCTTTGGGTGGATGAGTTGTCGGCGCCTGGTCCACGCGCTCGCTCCGCGGTGTTGACGCGAGAGTGTCCACGCCAGCCGCGCTTTCGCGCCATCGGGCGCCGTCCTAACGCGGTATCGGGCGGGCGGGGACGTGGAGGAGCGGACATCACACTGCGGCCGGCGACGGTGCGCGCCGTCGCTCGCCAGGCACGAAGGAGTCCGCGCCTGGGCGGGCTTGATCGTCGATTGGAGCTCGGCGCCGGCTAAAGCGAGTTCCAATCAGGGAAGATGAGCGCATTGGGAAGTTGACCTGCGCAACGAGGTGTCGTCGTCCTACAAACGGCTCATCCACCAGTCAGCGTCGCTTGAGTATCATTGCAACTATCGTGACGTAGTCGCTTCAGGGACGCTGGCGTGCAACGACGCACGTTCATGGGGATCTTGGCTCTGGCGGCGTGCGCGCGGCCTCCAGGCGCCGCGGCGCAATCGTCCGAACGACCGCGCAGGATCGGCGTCCTGATGGCGTACGCGCAGACGGACGCGGAAGCGGTGACGCGCGTGACGGCGTTTGTTCGCGAGCTGCAGCGCCTCGGCTGGACCGTTGGCCAGAATCTGCACATCGATTACCGCTGGGCCGGAGGGGACGCCCAGCAGATAGCCGCTCATTCCGCAGAGCTCGTCAAGTCGCAGCCGAGTGCGATCTTCGCGGCGACCACGCCGGTCGTGCGCGCGCTGCTGCGCGAGACCCGGACCATTCCCATCGTTTTCGTCTCGGTCTCCGACCCCGTGGGCGACCGGTTCGTCGAAGGACTTGCGCGGCCTGGCGGCAACGCGACGGGCTTCATCAACATCGAGTCATCGATGGCGGGAAAATGGGTCGAGTTGCTGAAGGCAATCGCACCTCATGTCACCCGCGTGTCGATCGTCTTCAATCCCACGACCGCCGCGGGTGCCGGCGCTTACTTCCAGGCACCTTTCGAATCGGCCGCGCGGGCAATCGGGTTGGAACCGCGAACCGTCGCGGTGCAGGATCCCTCGGAGCTCGATCGCGCGATCGCGTCACTCGGCGCAGAACGGACCAGCGCGTTGATCGTGATGCCCGACAGCTTCAACGTCGTGCACCGGGACCGCATCATAGCGGCGGCGGCGCAGCATCGTCTTCCCGCGGTCTATCCGTACCGCTACATGGCGACGGCGGGTGGCCTGATGTCCTACGGCGTGGATCTGCTGGACATGTACGTGCGTGGGGCCATCCAGGTCGACCGCATCCTTCGCGGCGCCGATCCGCGCGAAATGCCCATCCAGGTACCGACCAAGTTCGAGTTCGTCATCAATCGAAAGACGGCCGAGGCGCTCGGCCTCGCGATACCGCAAACCATGCTGCTGCGTGCCGACGAGGTGATCAAGTAGTCCGGTGTCGCCGGAATGAAGTGGCCGCGACGAGCCGCGTCGGCAGCACCGCCCGCGAGCCGAAAATCGTCGGGGCGAACGCCCGGGTTTCGAACCTCCGAACGTGTCCGCACCGGACGCGCAGCAAGACGACGACGACCTTTGAAAACGGGCAACAAAAAGCCCGCGCACGGCGGGCTTCATGGTTGGTGTTGGTGGAGGTGGGCGGAATCGAACCGCCGTCCGAAGACCCTACACAGTCGGGACTACATGCTTAGTCTGGTCATTGGATCTCGCCCCCACACCGCCGACCGACAGGCTGCGCAGGTGCCAGTCACCTTGATTTAGCGCTTCGGCCAAGTGACCCGACCGGGCGCGATCGTCCTGAATGTCCTCGCTGCGATTCGCGGAGTTACCCGCTCACCGCCCGGGCCGGACGCTGCCCGGTGCGAGGTCCGGCGGGGTTAAGCCGCCAGAGCGTAGGTTTCGTCGTTCGCAGTTAAGTTTGCGAGTGCCCGTTTTTTACGAGGACGAACGCCTCGGCATGCCCCGCGCTGCTTCGATGCCCCCGTCGAGACCAGGTCACCCCCGGAGTGTCGCCGGGCGCTTCAGCGGCCGGTCGATGGCCGCAGCGCCGAGTGATTCATTGTAGCATCGACCCTGTCGCGACCTTCCGGCCGCATGCCCCGACATGGGGCCGGAAGCCCCGAACACAAGCCGTCGACCGGAGGCCCGCATGCGAGAGCGTCGCCCCGCAAGTGCCGCGTGGACCGCCGCGCTCGCCGTCGCGTTCGCCGTCGCGGCGGCCCCTCTGTGCGCGCAGGGCACCCTGCCCACCGTCGAGCGCGTCGACTTCGTCCGTTATGCCGGTACGTGGTACGAGATTGCGCGGCTGCCCAACCGGATGCAGGAGCAATGCGCCGGCGACGTCACGACGACGTTCACGCTGCGCGGCATGCGCACCTACGACATCCTGACGCGCTGCCGCCGGTTCGACGGCCGCATCGAGGACGACCAGGGCATCGCGCGCGTCCAGGACACGACGACCAACGCGAAGATGGAGTGGCGCTTCCTTCCGCTCGCCGTCGCGTGGTGGCCTTACGCGTGGACCGGCTACTGGATCGTCGACCTCGCGCCCGACTACAGCTACGCGATGGCCGCGACGCCCGAGCGCGACGCGATGTGGATCCTCGCGCGCAGGCCCGACATGGGTTCCGATGTCTACGCGCGACTCGTCGCGAAGGCGCGCGCGCTGGGCTTCGACACCTCCGCGCTGATGCGCACGCGCCACTCGGCGCCCTGAGACGCCCGGTCGCGCTGCATCTCCGCCACCCGTCCCGCGGGCGGCGCCGTCGCGCCGTCCCGTCCGGCTCAGCGGAGCCCGCGCAGCAGCGACACGAGGTCGTCGGCGTGCTCCTCCTCGGCGGCGAGGATCTCCTCCATCATGCGACGCGTCGTCGTGTCCGTGGCGCCGAGCCACGCGATGATCTCGCGGTAGCTCTCGATCGCGATGCGCTCGGCGACGAGGTCCTCCTTGATCATGTCCACGAGGCTCTCGCCCTCGACGTACTCGGCGTGGCTGCGGCTCGCGAGGTTCTTCGGATCGAGGTCGGGCTCGCCGCCGAGTTGCACGATGCGCTCGGCGATGCGGTCCGCGTGCGCCTGCTCCTCGTTCGCATGCTCGAGGAACTCGGCCTTGACGCTCTCCGCGGAGAGCCCGTCCGCCATGAAGTAGTGCCGCTTGTAGCGCAGCACGCACACGATCTCGGTGGCGAGCGCCTCGTTCAGCACGCGGCAGACCTGCTGGCGGTCGGCGTCGTAGCTTTGCGTGACGGCACCCTCCTCGATGGCCTGTCGCGCGCGCTGGCGCAGCGCCTGGACGTCGGAGAGGAAGGGGCGCGACGTATCGCGCTCGAGCGCGCCGCGCTGCGGATCTCGCTCGGCAAGGGTGGTCGGCATCGAAGTCTCCCGGGACAAAGACGAGCGGCGAAAAGCCCGAGGCCCTCCGCCGCGGAGTCGAATCCGAGGGGCCGGCGTGCGGCGCCTCGGATTCGGTCTATCGACCTGGAGCGCGGACGGAAGCGCTCGGGCCCCCGTCCGCGCGCGTCACGTCTTCCTGATCAGGCTCGCGATGAACGTGACGACCGCGATCACCAGGAAGATGAAGAACAGCACCTTCGCGATCTCGGCGGCGCCGGCGGCGATGCCACCGAAGCCGAACAGCGCCGCGACCAGCGCGATGACGAAGAACACGACAGCGTAGTGAAGCATGGACCCTCCCTCCACGATGGATGTGCCGGCACGCCGGCGGTCCCCGGATGCACGCAGGCGTCGTGCCACCGCGCGGCGCCTCGAAAATCGCCGTTGCGTCAATCGCTTGCGGCGCGTCGCCCCGCATGCGATCCCTGCGGCGCCGGTGCATTCGCCTCACGCGACTGCAAGCTTGCGCGACGCGGTCGCCGCGCGTCCTACAGGAACTTCGATCCGCGTCCGACCGTCGTCCCCGGCCCGACGACCTACAGTCGAGCTTCGATGTCGACCACGCCAGGGAGGCCGCTCATGAACGCCCGCACGGCCGCAACGACCGCACTCATCCTGCTCGCCGGGCTCACCGCGGCCTGCGAGAGGACCAGCAGCACGCCGCCCGCTCCGACCACCAAGTTCACGGACGGTTCGAAGCTGTCGGCACCGCCCGCGCCGTCGCTGGCGGGCACGCCCATCGATCCCACGCCCGCGACGCACACCGCTGAGGTCGCGCCGCCGGCACCGAGCGAACCGACGGCGCGCGATACGCCGGCGAACGCGCCGGCGGCCACGATTGCCGACCAGAAGGAAAAGACCGAGATGCCGCTCGCGGGCCAGGTCAACAACCATTCGAGCGATGCGTTCCAGTCGGGCCGAAACGAAAGCGGCGCGAACGCGGCGGGCGACAAGGCCCCGGAGCGCGCGGAAACGCCGATCGACAAGGTGCCGGAGCGCGCAGAGACGCCGACCGACGCGCCGAAGCCGCAGTCGTGACCGACTTGGCGCGACGCCGCCGCGTCGCGCCCGGAGCAGACGAGGGGGGAATCGCAGCCATGACCACGAACCGATCCTTCATGAGCGTCGTGATGCTGGCCGCGGCCGGCGCCGCGACGGGCTGGCTCGTGCGCAACGTCATCGAGCACCAGGAGCGCCGACGGCTGCGCGAGAAGCGCGCGCTCAAGGAACAGCTCAAGACCTGGGAAGAGGAAGGCGGAAGCCTCGCCCCCGGCGTCGAGCGCCGGGACAATCCGGTCCACTGACCGTTTCCGGTCGCGACGTCCTCAGCGCTGCGGGACACGCGCGCAGCGTCCCGCTCGCCCGTCAGCATGGACGCAGGCTATCCTTCGGCCGCGCGGTATAGTCCGCCCATGGCGGAGACCCCCGGCATACGCGCCCCGCGGTTGATCGTCGTCCCGCTGCTGCTCGGGATCATCGGCTCGCTCGCCCTCCTGATCTTCGCCGAGCTGGGGTACCAGCGTCTGGAATCGGCGGCGCAGCGCGTGGCCGCGTCGCTCGAGCTCCAGTCGTCGCTTTACGAGGCGCAGGCGCTGGTCGTCGACGCCGAGGCCGGCCAGCGCGGCTACCTCCTGACCGGCCGCGACGAATACCTGGGTCCCTACCGCGACGCGCTCTCCAAGATCGAGCCGACGTTCACCCGGTTGCGCGAGCTGACCCGCACGATCGGCACGCCCGAGCTCCGCGAGTCGACCACGCGCCTCAACACGCTCATCGGCAAGAAGCTCGCCGAGATGGAGGCGACGCTGGCGCTGAACGAGCGGAGCGGCCGCGACGTCGCCTTCGAGCTCATGAACACCGGCATCGGGCGCCGCACGATGGACGCGATCCGCGCCGAGGTGGCGCTGATGTCGCAGCAGCAGCGCGAGGTGTGGAGCGAAGGCGCGAGCCGCTGGGCGAGCGACCTGTCGATCATCCGCATCGGGCTGCAGGCGATGACCGCGTTCACGATCATGCTGCTCATCGTCGTCTGGATGCTCGTGCGGCGCGACACCGCGCATCGCGAGGCGGAGCGCCTGCGGCTTGCGAGCGAGCAGGCCCGACTGGAGAGCATCGTCGACGAGCGCACCGCCGAGCTCTCCGAGCTCTCGACCTACCTGCAGACGGTGCGCGAGGACGAGAAGTCGCGCATCGCCCGCGAGCTGCACGACGAGATGGGCGGCATCCTGGTGGGTGCGAAGATGGACGTCGCCGCGGCGGCCAAGCAGCTCGGCCAGCCCGACACGTCCGCGGCGGCGACGCGGCTCGCCCGGGCGATCAAGTCGCTCGACGACGGCATCGCGGTGAAGCGCCGCATCATCGAGGACCTGCGCCCGACGCTGCTCGACAACCTCGGCCTCGGCGCGGCGCTCGACTGGCTGGTGCGCGGAACCTGCGAGCGCGCGGGGCTCGGCTGCACGATCAGCCTCGACGAGCGCGCCGACGCGCTGTCGCCCGAACAGTCGATCGCGATCTACCGGATCGTGCAGGAGGCGCTGACGAACGTCCTCAAGTACGCGAAGGCGAAGAACGTCGCAGTGGATCTCGTGCGCTCCGCGGGCGGCGTGACGCTCTCGTTCTCCGACGACGGCGTCGGGTTGCCCGACGACGCGCTGTCGAACCACCTGTCCCACGGCATCGCCGGCATCCGCCAGCGCGTGCGCGCACTGCACGGCGAGTTCTCGATCCAAGGCACGCCTGGGCACGGTACGCTGATCGACGTGCATCTGCCGGTGGTGGAGGCGTGAGGGAGTCCCCAGGCACGGCGGCGGTCGTCGCCGGAGTCGAAGGGCCGCTCGCCAGACGGTGAGCCCGCGCGGCGTTTAGCCGCTATCGCAGGCACGACACCGGGGGCAGGTTCGGCCGCCTCCAACCGTCAAGACCGGGGTAACGTTCAGCGCGCCGCCTCCGGCTCTAGCGCGCTGAACCCGACCCCATCCCGCAAACGAAGCGGAGCCGGTCGACCGAAATCGACCGGCTCCACTCCCGCACCGGGCGGCGTCCCGGACGCCCGATGCGAACCACCTGTCGCAACGACCGATCAGGCCTGAGCGGCGCTTCGCGTCGTCGGGAGGCAACGGTCAATCGCGTCACCGCTCATCGCATCGCACGTGTCGGGCGAAGAACGTCGAGGCGCGGTGAAGCCGCGCGGGGTCGGGTGCTTTCGAACGCAACCGTCAAGACCGGGGTCAGGTTCAGCGGGCCGCCTCCGGTTTTCGCGCGCTGAACCCGACGGCTGCGCGACCCCCAGCGCTGTACCGAACCCCAGCGCTGAAGCCGACTCCATCGACCCGCAAACGAAGCGGAGCCGGTCGACCGAAATCGACCGGCTCCACTCCCGCACCGGGCGGCGTCCCGGACGCCCGATGCGAACCACCTGTCGCGACGACCGATCAGGTCTTCCCGAAGCGGCGCTTCGCGTCGGCGATGCAACGGTCCTTCGCGTCGCCGCTCATCGCGTCGCACTTCTCGGCCGCGACCTTGTACTCGGCGTCGCGCTTGTCCTCGGCCGCATCCTTCTTGGCGTCGGCGACGTTCTTCACCGCCGACTGGCTCGACTCGGTCGCGACCTTGTCGACCTTCGCGTCGGCCTTGCCCTTGACCTCGGCCGCCTTCGCTTCCTTCACGCAGACGTCCTTCGGGTTGCCGGCGAGGTCGTCGCACTTTTCCTTGGCGAGCTTGTAGTCCGCCTCGACCTTCGCGACGCGCGCGTCGTAGCGCGCCTTCGCGGTGTTCTTGTACGAAGCCTCGGCCTCGGCCTTCGCGACGTCGCGATGGCCCTTCGCCGTCACCTCGCACACGTCCTTCGCGTTGCCCGAGAGCGACTTGCAATTCGCGACCTCGGCCTTGTACGCGGCGTCGATGCGGTCCTTCTCCTGCGAGTACGCGTCCCGCGACATCGGCGGGTTGGTCGCCGCGAGCGCGACGCCGGCAAAGCCGATGCCGGCGGCGGCGAGCAGCGCCGCGAGCGTGCGTGACATCTGCTGGGTTCTCATGGAGCCCTCCCTTGGGTGTCCGTCAATTCGTCACATCCGGGTGGTGGTGCCGGTGTCGTCGCGCCAGTCGCGCGTCCAGCGATCGATCTGCGACTCGGCCTCGTCCTTCGAGACGCCGTAGCTCTCCTGGATCTTCCCGGCGAGCTGGTCCTTCTTCCCGTCGATGACGTCGAGGTCATCGTCGGTCAGCCGACCCCACTGCTCCTTCACCTTGCCCTTGAACTGCTTCCAGTTGCCTTCGACGCGATCCCAATTCATCGTTGACTCCGTTCGTGGATGTCCGGACGAGCGTCCGGAGATACCACTACCATCGCAACCGGTGTGCCAGACGAAAGATCGTTTGGAATCATGGCCTTGGGTGAACCTTCGGCCACGAGGCGGGCGATCGCTGCGTGCCCGCGCGACAAGATTGCCGTGTCCGTCATCGCGACACCGACAGGCCCGGCGCGCGCTGTCCCATGGGAGCGCTCCGCGGCTCAGTGGCCGAGCAGCTCGCCGAGCGGGTTCAGCGACTCGATCCGGTCGGCGCACACCTTCACGATGGCCATCAGCGGACCGCCGAGGATCAGGCCCCACGCGCCCCACAACCAGCCGAAGAACAGGAGCGCGATGAACGTGGCGACCGCGTTCATTCGCACCGCGCGTCCCTGCCACCACCCCATCAGCAGGAAGCCGATGGCGATCGCCAGCGTCGCGGTGAGCGCCGAAAAACCGAGGCCGCTCGCGATCGAGCCGGTCTGCACGAGCGCGACCGCGCCGATCAGCAACGTCGCCACGGCGGTCCCGACGTACGGGATGAAGTGCAGCAGGCCCACGATCGTGGCCCACAGCGCGGCACGGCCGAGCCCGGCGACCTGGAACGTGAGCCAGCACGACAGCGCGATCAGCACGTTGCAGGCGACCAGGATCATGAGCTGGCGCTGCACCTGCGTGTCGATCTCGTCGAGGATCTCGACGGTGACCCGGCGTCGGGCGAGCGAATGGCCGACGATCCGCACGAGCTTGCGCCGGAACGCGTCGCCCGCCGCGAGCATGAGCCCGGCGAGGAGGATCGCGATCGCGAGCTGGCTCACGAGCCCGATCACCAGCGCGGCGTTCTCGGCCACGCGGCTCGACAGCGTCGGCGCCGCCGGCGCTGGCGTGCCCGCCTTGGGCGCGTCGACCGGCTGCTGCCCGGCCATCTCGGCCGCGGTCTTGCCCAGCTCGGTGGCGGCCTCCTGCACGTGCGAGATCGGGCCCGGCCCGGTCTCCTGCCACTGGTGCACGATCGAGCGCAGCTTGCGCGCGGCCGTCGGCAGCTCCGCGACGGCGGCCGCAACGTCGTCGGCGAGCCACCATCCCGCCCCGCCGAGCGCCGCGAGGAGCGACGCCATCACCAGCATCGCGCCGAGCCAGCGTGGCACCTTGACGCTCTCGAGCCACGTGACGAGCGGCCGCAGCGCGTAGCTGCCCATCAGCCCGAGCACGACCGGGATGAACAGCGGCGCCGCGATCTTGGTGGCGGCAATCGTCGCGAGGATCGCGAGCACGACGATCGCGATGTCGCGCGCGCGCCACAGCGGCCTGTCCTTCGCGATCTGCTCGGCGGTCGCCTTGGCGTCCGTGGCAGGCGTCGCGGCGGCGGCGCGCTTCGTCGCGCCGGTTGCAGGCGTAGCGGCGGCAGCGCGCTTCGTCGTGCCGTTGGCCGCCACGGCCGCGGGACGCCGGGACTCGGTCACGCGGTTCTCCCCCTGTTCGCGCGAAGGGCGCGCCGCACCGCGGCGCGCCCCTCGGCTGGAATGCTTCGTTGGAAAGACGGCTTACTTCGGCTTCGCGTCGTCGGCAGCGCGTTCGATCGCCTTGCCCGTGCCCTTGATGTCCTGGCCCGCGCCTTCGATCGTGTTGCATCCGGCGATCAGGGCGAGCGCGCCGGCCACCGCGAGGAAAAAGAGTCGCTTCATGACGTTCTCCCAGTTGGATGAGCGCGCCCGGTGGCGCGTCCCTCCTGAGAATGCGACGATCGTGCCAGCGTTCAAACCGTTCACGATCAACGAGTTATCGTGCATCGGCCGGCGAGGCTAGCCCGCCCGGGCGAAGCGCCTTGCAAGCGATGCGCTGGGCGTCGGGCACGCGCCGACGCACCGACGGCATCACGACGACAGCCCGGTCCTCGCCGCGGCGAAGTCGGAGAGCATGTCCACGGCGCGGTCGTACTCGCGCGACTTGTCGAAGAA
Source organism: Casimicrobiaceae bacterium (assembly GCA_035711225.1). Taxonomy (GTDB): domain Bacteria; phylum Pseudomonadota; class Gammaproteobacteria; order Burkholderiales; family Casimicrobiaceae; genus VBCG01. The sequence continues at coordinate 7,440 of DASTCK010000195.1, read as the reverse complement.
CGCGTCGGCGCCGAGCGCGAGGCTGCGGTCGCGGTACTGCGGGATCGCGTAGGTCGTGAGCACCAGGATCTTCGCGCCATGCGGGCGCGACGGCCCGATCGCGCGCAGCACGCCCAGGCCGTTCCCCTGCTTGAGTTGCAGGTCCAGCAGCACCGCGTCCCAGCTGCCGTCGGAGAGCGCGTCCACCGCCTCCCGCTCGCTCTCCGCGTAGCCGACGACGCGGATGCGCCCGGTCGAGGTGAGCGATTCGATCAGCCGCTCGCGGATCAGCGGATTGTCCTCGACGAGGAAGACGCGCAATGGCAGGGAAGCGTTCATGGACGAGGACTCAACAAGGCGATCGCGGGCCCCGTCGTGCGACGGGGCCCGCGCGAAGGTTGCCGCGGTCGGGAACGGTCACTCGATCAGCCGGTTCTTGATCGCGTAGTAGGTCAGGTCGGCGTTGGTCTTCATCGCCATCTTCTCGAGCACCCTCGACCGGTAGGTGCTCACGGTCTTGACCGACAGGAACAGCTCCTGCGCGATCTTCGACACCGGCATCCCGCCGGCGAGCTTGCAGAAGATCTGGAATTCCCGCTGCGACAGGCTCGCGTGCAGCGGCGCATCGCCCTGCCCGGTGACGCCGTCGGCGAGCACCTGCGCGAGGTCGGGGCTCACGTACTTGCGTCCGCGCGTAACGGTGCGGATCGCCTGCACGAGCTGCGTCGAGGCGGTCTCCTTGCTCACGTAGCCGGCGGCGCCCGCGCGCAGCAGGTTGACCGCGTACTGCTCCTCGGCGTGCGCCGAGAGCATCAGCACGGGCATCTCGGGCCGGATCTGCTTCAGCTGCTTCAGCGTGTCGACGCCGTTGCGGTCCGGCATCGAGATGTCGAGCAGAACGACGTCGTAGGGCTCGCTGCGCACGAGCGAGACGGTCTCGGCGCCGGTGGCCGCTTCGCCCACGACGGTCATGTCCGCCTGGTCGGCGACGAACTGCTTCAAGCCGGCGCGGACGATCGCGTGGTCGTCGGCGATCAGGATGCGGATCATGTCGGGGGTCCCTGGAGGACGCGCCGCATCACTGCGGCAGCGCCTGGATGGCCTGCGCCTGGTAGGCGGAGAGGCGGTTGTAGAGCGTCTTGAGGCTGACGCCCAGGATCTCGGCGCACTTGCGCTTGTTGCCGTCGCAGTGGTCGAGCGTGGCGAGCAGCGCACGGCGCTCCAGCTCGGCGAGCGGAGTGCCGATGACGAATTCGATCCGGTCGCCGACCGGCGCCTGGCCGGCGAGCGCGCCCAGGTTCAGCTCGACGGTGTCCTCGGCCATGATGAAGGCCCGGTGGATCGCGTTGCGCAGCTCGCGGACGTTGCCCGGCCACCGATGCGCGCGGATCGCGTCGCGCGCGGCGCGCGAGAAGCGCTTCTCGGTGCCCGCGTCGTCGTTGAGGTCGCGCAGGAAATGCTCGGCGATGAGCTCGGCGTCGCCATCGCGGTCGCGCAGCGGCGGCAGGCCGATCGGGAAGACCGCGAGGCGGTACATCAGGTCCTCGCGCAGGATCCCGTCGCGCACCGCGGTGTGCGGGTCGCGGTTGGTCGCGGCGATGATGCGCGCGTCCGCCGCGATCTCGCGATCGCCGCCGATCCGCACGAAGCGGCCGGTCTCGAGGACGCGCAGCAGGCGCACCTGCATCTCGGTCGGCATCTCGGTGATCTCGTCCAGGAACAGCGTGCCGCCGGCGGCGCGCTCGAAGCACCCCTCGTGCTGGCGGTTGGCCCCGGTGAACGAGCCCTTCTCGTAGCCGAACAGCTCGGCCTCGATCAGGTTGTGAGGCAGCGCGCCGCAGTTGATCGCGACGAACGGGCCGCGGCGGCGCTCGGAGAGGTCGTGGATCGAGCGGGCGACCAGCTCCTTGCCGCAGCCGGACTCGCCGGTCACGAGGACCGTCGCGTCCGTCGGCGCCACCTTCTCGATCATCGAGTACACCGCGATCATCGCGGGGGACCCTCCGTACAGCTGCCCGAACCGTCCGACCGCCGGCCGCGAGGCGGCCCGGGTGCGGGCGAGCGTGACGATGTCGACGACCTTGTCGAACGGGGACGTGGCGGGCGGATCCGAGACGGCGAGAAGCTCATCCGCTTGCGTGGCATTCATGAAGGCCTCATGCGGGGACGTCGCAATGCTGGCCATCCTACGGGCCGCTGCGGCACGACCCGATCGGCGCGCCGACGATACGGCTGTCCGCCATTGTCCTACACTCGCTGACAGGCTCGCGGGACGGCTTCGAGCCTGAATCCGTCGGACGCGCGCGATCCACGCGCGCGTTCGGGACGTCACGTCCCTGGCGCTGGCCGCCCCGGGCCACGCCTGAATGCTGCGCTAGAGTAGCGGCTCACCTGGAACCCACGCCGATGCCCGTCCCCACCGTCGTTCCGCTGATCCTCTCCGGGGGATCAGGCACCCGCTTGTGGCCGTTGTCGCGCGAGTCCTCGCCCAAGCCGTTCATGCGCCTGCCCGACGGCGGGACGCTGCTCGGCAAGACCGCCGCCCGTGCCGCCGCGATTCCCGGCGCCGGGCCGCTGGTCACGCTGACCCGCGACGAGCACTACTTCGCCACGCGCGACGCCTACGGCGCGCTCGGGCCGGGCTGGCGCGAGCAGGCGGTCTTCCTGCTCGAGCCGTTTCCCCGCAACACCGGACCGGCGATCGCCGTGGCCGCGGCGTGGGCCGCACGGGTCTTCGGCGACGACGTGCCCCTCCTCGTGCTGCCGGCCGACCACCTGGTCGGAGACACGGGCGCGTTCGTCGCCGCCGTCGGCCGGGCCGTCGAGCAGGCCGCCGCCGGGAGGCTCGTGACCTTCGGGATCGCGCCGTCGCGGCCGGAAACCGGTTATGGCTACCTCGAATGCGGCGCCAGCGTCGATGCCCGCGCTCCTGCCGTCGTGCAGGTCGAGCGCTTCATCGAGAAGCCGCCGCGCGACGCGGCCGATCGGTTCGTGGCGTCGGGACGCCACCTGTGGAACGCCGGCATGTTCTGCTTCACGCCGCGGTCGATCCTCGCGGCGCTCGAGCGCCATGCGCCCGCGATCGCCGCCGCGGCGCACGCCGTCGTCGCGCGCATGGGCGACGTGCGCGCCACGCGCCAGGAGATCGATCCGGAGGCGTTCGACGCGATGCCCGACGTGTCGATCGACTATGCGGTCATGGAGAAGGCGGGCAACGTCGTGGCCGTGCGCGGGGCCTTCGACTGGACCGACGTGGGATCGTGGTGGGCGGTCGGCGAGCTCGTCGCCGCCGACGGCGAGGGGAACCGCCGCCAGGGCGAGAGCATCGCGATCGGCACGCGGGACACGATGATCCACGCCGAGGACCGCGTCGTCGCGACAGTCGGCGTCAAGGACCTCGTCATCGTCGACACCCCGGACGCGACGCTCGTCGCGCACCGCGACCATCTGCAGCAGGTCAAGGACGTCGTCGCGGCGCTGCGCACGCGCGGCCACGACGCGTGGCGCTCGCACCGCACCGTCGCGCGGCCCTGGGGCGCCTACACCGTCCTGTTCGAGGCCCCGCAGTTCAAGATCAAGCGCATCGAGGTCTCGCCCGGCCAGGCGCTGTCGCTGCAGCGCCACCGGCGGCGCAGCGAGCATTGGGTCGTCGTTCAGGGCCGCGCGCGCGTCACGCTCGGCGACGAGGACTTCGACGTGGCGCGCGACGAGTCGACCTTCGTGCCATGCGGCACGCTGCACCGACTCGAGAACCGGGACGGGGAGCCGCTGGTCGTCATCGAGGTGCAGTGCGGCGATTACCTCGGCGAGGACGATATCGAGCGGGTGCAGGACAGGTACGGTCGCTGACGTGAGGCGATGGGCGATGGGCGATAGGCGATAGGAAGCCCGAAGACTTTCCTCAGGCCCATGTGTCGCGATTCGGTGGGCTGTCCGGTATCGCCTATCGCCTATCGCCTATCGCCTATCGCCCATCGCCCATCGCCCATCGCCTATCGCCTATCGCCTATCGCCGCCGTTGGCTTCCTCCCCGGCTCGTCAACGCAATCCCCGCGAGAATCAACACGATGCCGGCGACGTGGAACGGCGCGAGCCTCTCGCCCAGGAAGACCCACGCGAGGACGACGCCGTACACCGGCATCAGGTGGACGAACAGCCCCGCCACCGACGCGCCCACCTCGGCGACGCCGCGGTTCCAGAAGATGTAGGCGAGCACCGAGCTGAACAGGGCGACCGACGCCATCGCCGCGAGCGCGGCGGGCGTCCAGGCGATGAAGTGGCCGAGCGCCATCTCGCCGAGCCACAGCGGCAACACGCATGCGTCGCCGACCACCGCGAGCACGAAGAGGAACGACAGCGGGTGCAGTCCCTCGGGCCGCCAGCGCAGCGCGATCGTGTAGACCGACCACATCGCCATCGACAGGATCACGAACAGGTCGCCGACGTTCAGCCGGAACGCGAGGAGCTGCGCGAGCGACCCCTGCGACAGGATCGCCAGCACGCCGGCGAGCGAGATCGCGACGCCCGCGATCTGCGACGCGCGCAGGCGCTCGCGAAGGAACACCCAGGCGATCGTGACGATCATCACCGGGATGAACGAGTTCAGGATCACGCCGTTGGTGGCGGTCGTGAAGTTGAGGCCGAGGTAGGCGAGCGCGTTGTGGGTGCCGATGCCGATCGCGCCGAGCCCGAGCATCGCGCGCCAGTGACGCCGCACGACGGGCCAGTCGCGGCGCAGGTGCCGCCACGCGAACGGCGCGAGGATCGCGGAGGCGAAGAACCAGCGGAAGAACGTCATCCCCATCGGAGGGATGTCGTGGTAGAGCCACCGCCCGACGATCCAGTTGCACGCCCAGAACAGCGGCGCGAGCGCCAGCAGCAGGTAGGGCGACGGGTGGAACGCGGCGCGCTCGGAGGGCGACGCGGGAACGGGTCGATCCATCGCCCGATTGTCGCATTCAAGGGGGCGGGACGAGTCCCGCGACTCCGGCAGTGTCGGGGGACTCCCCCGACACCCGGTCGTGACGATGCGACGCTCCGGCAGAGGCACAACCGTATAATCGCCCGCACGCGGCGCATCGTCGCGCCTTCCGCCTTGCGCACCGCCGCTCCCGCCCGCACGTTGTGCCGATGAACGCGCCCGACGCCCCTGCCGCGGTCGCGGCGTCGCCGCTCGCCTCGCTGCCGCGCCTCGTCCCGACACTTCCCGCGCCCGGCCAGCGCATCGCCGTGCCGCCCCAGGCCGGCTCGGCCGACGCCCTGGCCGTCGCGCAACTCGCCATCGCCTGCGTCGACGCGCGGCGACCGCTCGCGGTGCTGGCCGCCGACGCGCTCGCAGCGCAACGGCTCGCCGACGAGATCCCGTGGTTCGCGCCCGGCATCGACGTCGCGTTCTTCCCCGACTGGGAGACGCTGCCCTACGACCCGATCTCTCCGCACGAGGACCTGATCTCCGCGCGCCTCGCGGTGCTCTACCGCCTCGCGCAACGCGAGGCGCGGGTCGTCGTCGCCGCGGTCTCGACGGCGATGCACCGGCTGCCGCCGACCTCGTTCGTCGCAGCGCGTGCCTTCTTCCTGAAGCAGGGACAGCGGCTCGACGTCGAGAAGCTGCGCGCGCAGCTCGCGCTCGCGGGCTACGCGCACGTCACGCAGGTCGTCTCGCCCGGCGAGTTCTCGGTGCGGGGCGGTCTGATCGACCTGTTCCCGATGGGCGCGAGCCTGCCCTACCGCCTCGACCTGTTCGGCGACGAGCTCGAGGGGATCAAGACGTTCGACGCGGACACGCAGCGCACCGTCTACCCGGTGCCGGAGATCCGCCTGCTGCCGGCGCGCGAGTTCCCGCAGGACGACGAGGGTCGCACGCGATTCCGCACGCGCTTCCGCGAGCTGTTCGAGGGCGATCCGTCGCGCTCGTCGCTCTACAAGGACGTGTCGAGCGGTGTCTACGCCGGCGGCATCGAGTACTACCTGCCGCTGTTCTTCGAATCGATGGCGACGCTGCCCGACTACCTGCCGCCCGACGCGGTCGTCGCATTGCACGGCGACGTCCACGACGCGGCGCAGCGGTTCTTCGCCGACGCCGAGGGGCGCTACCGGCTGCTGCGCGGCGACAAGGCGCGGCCGCTGCTCGCGCCGCGCGAGATCGCGATGCCGCCCGACGAGCTCGCCGGCCGCCTCAAGGCGTTCGCGCGCGTCGAGCTGCCGCGCCAGGACGCGTCCGCCGCGTTCCCGCCGGAGGCGCCGACGCGGCCGCTGCCCGACGTGAACGTCGACCGGCGCGCCGACGACCCGATCGCGGCGCTCAAGCGCCTCGTGGCGACGCCGGAGGTGCGCGTGCTCGTCTGCGCCGAGAGCGCGGGCCGGCGCGAGACGATGCACCAGTACTTCGCCGAGTACGGGTTGAGGCTCCCGGTCGTCGACGACTTCGCCTCGTTCGCCGGTGGCGGGCTGCCGCACGCGCTGGTCGCCGCGCCGCTGCACGCCGGGTTCGCGTGGCGCGACACGCGCATCGCGTTCGTCACCGAGGCGGAGCTCTACGCGGGCGTCGTGCGGCGCGCGCGGCGCGACGCGGGCCGGCGCTCCAACGTCGACGCGATGGTGCGCGACCTCTCCGAGGTGCGCGTCGGCGACCCGGTCGTCCACGAGCAGCACGGCATCGGGCGCTACCTCGGGCTCACGCACCTCGACCTCGGCGACGGCCCGTCCGAGTTCCTCGAGCTCGTCTACGCGAACGACGCGAAGCTCTACGTGCCGGTCTCCAGCCTTCACATGATCTCGCGCTACAGCGGCGCCTCGCCCGAGGCCGCGCCGCTGCACGAGCTCGGCAGCGGCCAGTGGGAGAAGGCGAAGCGTCGCGCCGCGCAGAAGGCGCACGACACCGCGGCCGAGCTCCTCAACCTCTACGCCCAGCGCGCGGCGCGCACCGGGCATGCGTTCGCGTTCAAGCCGCACGACTACGAAGCGTTCGCCGAAGGATTCGGCTTCGACGAGACGCCGGACCAGCAGGCCGCGATCGAGGCCGTCGTCGCCGACCTCACGTCGGGCAAACCGATGGACCGGCTCGTGTGCGGCGACGTCGGGTTCGGCAAGACCGAGGTTGCGCTCCGTGCGGCGTTCGTCGCGCTCGCCGACGGGAAGCAGGTCGCGGTGCTGGTGCCCACGACGCTGCTCGCCGAGCAGCACTTCCACGTGTTCTCCGACCGATTCGCCGACTGGCCGGTGCGCATCGTCGAGCTGTCGCGCTTCCGTTCGCCGAAGGAAGTGAAGGCGGCGCTCGAGGGGCTCGCGCGCGGCACGACCGACCTCGCCATCGGCACGCACCGGCTGATCCAGCCCGACGTGACGTTCGCGAACCTCGGGCTCGTCATCATCGACGAGGAGCACCGCTTCGGCGTGCGGCAGAAGGAGCGGCTGAAGGCGTTGCGCGCCGAGGTCGACGTATTGACGCTCACGGCGACGCCG
>DASTCK010000194.1:0-3508 GCA_035711225.1 Casimicrobiaceae bacterium | reverse complement strand
CCAGTATTCCTGGAACCAGCCGACGTGGCCGAGCTCCCAGCGCGCCGGATTGACGATCGCAAGCCGCGGGAACACCGGGTCGCGCGCGGCGAGGTGCGCGTAGGCGCGGCGCGTATACTCGCGCGCATCGACCAGCGCGGCGCCGAGCGCGTCGCGCCATGCCGCTCCGGTGCGGGGATCTCCCGTCACGTCGACCCGCCGCGCGGCATGCCGGTAACGCCCGCTGAGCGACGTGCGCGCAGCGCGCGCTCCACGGACGGCCTTCCGTTGCGACCCACGCTGATCCTCGTCACGCCCTACCTCGCGAGCGCCAACAACGGGAACTGGCGCACCGCCGCCCGCTGGGCGCGCATGCTGGCGCCGCGCTTCCGGGTCATTCTACAGTCGGCCGACGCACCGGTGATCGGCGCCGCGCGCGAGCGCGCGGTCGCGCTCGTGGCGCTGCATGCGCGTCGCAGTCGCGACGCGATCGCCGCGTGGAAGCGCGCGCATCCCGATCGAGCGCTCGTGGTCGCGCTCACCGGCACCGATCTCTACCGCGACATTCCCGCCGGCGACGCGGATGCGCTGGCCTCGCTCGCCGACGCCGACCGGCTGATCGTGCTGCAATCCGATGCGCTGCGCCACCTGCCCGCGGTCCGGCGCGCGAAGGCGTCCGTGGTGATGCAGTCCGCGCGCACGCTGTCGCCGTTCGCGTCCAAGGCGTCGACGCGCCTCAACGCGATCGTCGTCGGCCACCTGCGCGCCGAGAAGGACCCGCTCACGGCGATCGCCGCGTGGCGCCACCTGCCCGCCGACGTCCCCGCCACGCTGACGCTGGTGGGTGGCGCGCTCGACCCCGCGCTCGCGGACGACGTACGCCGCGCATGCGCCGCGGATGCGCGCGTGCGGTGGCTCGGCGCGCGCGAGCACGGCTGGACGCGACAGGCGATCCGGCGCGCGCACGTGCTCGTCGTCGCGTCGCGCCTCGAAGGGGGCGCGAACGTCGTCGTCGAGGCGCTGACCGCCGGGACGCCGGTGATCGGCACCCGGATGTCGGGCAACGTCGGCATGCTCGGCGAGGCGTATCCCGGATATTTCGAGGTCGGCGACGCGCGCAGCCTCGCGACCGCGATCGCGCGCGCCGCGCGCGACCCGGCCTGGCTCGCGCGGCTCGCGGCTCACGGCGACCGGCGCGCGCGCCTGATGACGCCGGAGGCGGAAGCGCGGGCGCTGGAGGCCGCGATCGACGCCGCACTGCGAGGTCGGTCCGCCCGCGGGGCTAGAATGGTCGGCCGCCACGCTCCCGCTCGCCGCGCCGCGGCGAAAGCCCGACGATGAACGCCCCCGATCCGGTACCGCTCCGTCTCACCGAGTTCAGCCATGGCGGCGGCTGCGGCTGCAAGATCGCGCCCGGCCTGCTGCAGGAGATCCTCGCGAAGGCGAGCCTCGGGTCGTCGGTGCTGCCCCCGGCGCTCATCGTCGGCGTCGAGACCGCGGACGACGCGGCCGTCTACCGCATCAACGATCGCCAGGCGATCGTCGCGACCACCGACTTCTTCATGCCGATCGTCGACGATCCCCGCGACTTCGGCGCGATCGCGGCGACCAATGCGATCTCCGACGTCTACGCGATGGGCGGGACGCCGCTGTTCGCGCTCGCGCTGGTCGGCATGCCGATCGACAAGCTGCCGCTCGCGACGATCCGGGCGATCCTGCAAGGCGGCGAGGACGTGTGCGCGAAGGCCGGCATCCCGATCGCCGGCGGGCACACGATCGACTCGGTCGAGCCGATCTACGGGCTCGTCGCGATCGGGCTGGTCGATCCCGCGCACCTCAAGCGCAACGCGGGCGCGAGGCCGGGCGACCGGCTCGTGCTGGGCAAGCCGCTCGGCGTCGGCATCTTCAGCGCGGCGCTCAGGAAGGGCAAGCTCGACGCCGCCGGTTACGCCGCGATGATCGAGAGCACGACGAAGCTCAACACGCCCGGCATCGCGCTCGGCGCGATGGAGGGCGTCCACGCGCTCACCGACGTCACCGGCTTCGGCCTCGCGGGCCACCTGCTCGAGATCTGCCGCGCGTCGTCCGCCGGCGCCGTCGTGGAGGCGACCCGTCTTCCGCTGCTCCCGGGCGTCGAGGCGCTCGCGCGCGCCGGTCACGTCACCGGCGCGACGGCGCGAAACTGGACCGGCTACGGCAGCGACGTGAGTCTCGAGGCGCACGACGCGAACCTCCTGCGCGCGCTCGTCACCGACCCGCAGACCTCGGGGGGGCTGCTCGTGGCGTGCGCGCCGCAGTCCGTCGCAGCGGTCCTGGAGGTCTTCCGGCGCGAGGGCTTCGCGCACGCCGCGGAGATCGGCGGCATCGTGGCCGGCGAGCCGCGCGTCGTCGTGCGGTGAAGATCGCCGTGCTCGTCGTGGCGGTCGCGATCGTCGCGGCGATCCTGTGGCAGCGCGAGTACTCGCGCGAGGCGCGTATCGAGCATGCGTACTCGTCGTGCATGAAGCAGTTCGGCGGCACGGCGGCGCCGGCGACGGCGCCCAGGGCGACGGACACCCCGGACCCGACGCTGGCGGAGTCGATGAGCCGCACGATGCAGGACCTCGTGAAGGGCGTCACCGCCGGGATGACCGGCGCCGTGTGCGGCGCCGTGCGCGACGCGTGCAACGCGGACTTCGACGGCGCCGTCTGCCAGAACGCGCTGGCGGGGTTCAAGTGATCCGGGGATCCGGAATCAGCGAAGGGTGACCGCGCGCCTCCCCGATCCGCCCCGCATGGCCGCCGATCCCCGATCCCTGGTCTCTGACACCCGGTGCTTGTCCGTCAGCGAGACGGGAGGTCGTCCGATGCCCGCCCGTCGCCTGCCCCGCTAGCGTAGCGTTTCGACCGCTTCGACGATGGCTCCTTCCCGCCCCAGCACGCGCGCCGCGAGCGCGCCGGCCTCCGACCTGGCCGTTCGCTACGACGACGTTCGCCGCCAGACCGAGCGGCTCGCCGCGCCGCTGTCGGCCGAGGATTGCGCGCTGCAGTCGATGCCCGACGCGAGCCCGGTCAAGTGGCACCTCGCGCACACGACGTGGTTCTTCGAGACCTTCCTGCTCGACGGCCGTCCCGGCTACCGCGCGTTCGACCCGGCGTTCCGCGTCCTGTTCAACTCGTACTACGTCGGCGTCGGCGAGCGCTTCCCGCGCCCCGAGCGCGGCCTCCTGTCGCGCCCGGACCTCGCATCGGTGCGCGCGTACCGCGAGCACGTCGACACCGGGATGCGCGCGCTCCTGGCGGGCCGTCGCGACGACGAGTTGGCGGCGCGCATCGAGCTCGGCCTCCACCACGAGCAGCAGCACCAGGAGTTGATCCTCACCGACGTCAAGCACTTGTTCTCGCGCAATCCGACCGCGCCCGTCTACCGGGCCGGCTGGCCGCTCGCGACCGTGCGCCCCGGCGCCCCCGAGTGGATCGCGCACGCGGGCGGGCTCGAGCACGTCGGCCACGCGGGCCCGGGCTTCGCCTTCGACAACGAGACGCCTCG
>DASTCK010000193.1:0-2520 GCA_035711225.1 Casimicrobiaceae bacterium | reverse complement strand
GACGATGGATCCCGCGGTGCGCCGGCTCCTCAAGGTGCAGATCGAGGACGCCGTGACCTCGGAGGACATCTTCTCGAAGCTGATGGGCGAGGAAGTCGAGCCGCGGCGCGCGTTCATCGAGTCCAACGCGCTGGGCGTGCGTAACCTGGACGTCTGAGGCCGAGCGGCGAGCTCAGCGCGGCGACGCTGCGCGCGTGCCATGCCGCCGGAGCAGCGCCGCCAGCGCGTGGAACGCGCCGAGCGCGGCGGCGACCACCAGCATGATGCACACCGAGAACGCCGCCGCCTGGTTCTGGTTGCCCGAGTCGTCGAGCAGCAGGACCGAGACCGCCGCGAGCTGCGTGGCGGGGGTCACGATGAAGATGACCGCCGACAGCGTGACCATGCTGCGCACGAAGAAGAACACGCCGATGGCGACGAGCGAGGGAGCGATCAGCGGCAGGATCACGTCGCGCAGCGTGCGCATCCGGCTCGCGCCGAGCGACGTCGACGTCTCGTCGAAGACGCGGCTCACCTGGCCCACGCTGGTGGTCGCGATCAGGTAGCCCTGCGCGTGGTAGTGGTAGACGTTGCAGATCGCGAGGATCGCGAGCGTGCCGTACAAGAAGCCGAGCGGATGGTCCGGGTCGTTGAACGCGAGGATGTAGCCCAGCCCGAGCACCATGCCCGGCACGGCGGCCGGCAGCACCGCCAGGAACGACAGCGCCTGGGACAGCGCGGGCTTCAGCCAGCGTGCCACGCACGCGGCGAGCACCGCCACGACGACGCCCAGCGCGGCGGCGATCAGCGACACGACGATGCTCGTCCACAGCGGCGCGATGCCGTTCTGCACCTCGAAGCGGTAGTGGCGCAGCGACATGCTCATGTTGTACGGCCACAGCGTGACGAAGCTCGCGACGACCACGACGGCCACGACCGACGCGATCGCAGCGCACACGACCGCCGCGCCGGCGAAGGCGACGCGGTCGCGCCACGGCCCGCGCACGATCGAAAGCGGATGCGAGCGCTCGGACACGGCCGCGTGCTGCTCGCGCAGCACCAGCTTCTCGACGATCACCGCGACCGCGGCGGGCACGAGCAGCACGACGCCGATGACCGCGCCGAGCTCCATGCGGCCCTGGCCCGACACCTGGTTGTAGATCTCGGTCGCGAGCACGCCGTAGTCGCCGCCGATCACCATCGGGTTGCCGAAGTCCGTGATGACGATCGTGAACACCACGAATATCGCCGAGATGATCCCGTAGCGCGTCGACGGCAGCGTGATCGTCCGGAACAGGCGGGCCGGCCCGGCGCCGAGCATCCGCGCCGACTCGTAGAGGCGCGCATCGCCGACCGCGAGCGCGGCGGACAGGATCAGGAACGCGTGCGGGAAGCTGTAGAACACGTCGGACACGACGATGCCCCAGAACCCGTAGATGTCGATCCGGAGGTCGAACGTGCGGTTGACGATGCCGTTGCGTCCGAACAGGAACAGGATGCCGAGCGCCTGGACGAGGGACGGCGCGTACAGCGGCAGGAGCGCGATCGCGCCGCAGGTACGCTTGAACGGCATCGCGGTGCGCTTGATCGCCCACGCGAAGCCGTAGGCCAGCAGCACCGTGATGACCGTGGCCGCGATCGCGACCGCGAAGCTGTTGGCGACGATGCGCGAGAACTTGGGGCTCGCGAGCTCGCGCGCGTAGTTGGCGAGGCCCAGGCCCTCGGGCGTGACGAACGACAGCCGCAGGATCGCGAACAGCGGCACCGCGACGAAGACGGCGAGCCCTGCGACGACCAGCGCCGCGAGCCCCCAGAGCGCGAGGCTGTCGACGTCGAGTCGCGCGGCACCGGCGCGGCCTGCCGCGGTGACCGAGGTCATGGCGGCGCCTCGCCGATCTCCATCAGCGCCTCGGGCGGGAAGCGGATCGCGACGTCGGTTCCCGGCGCGAGATCGTCGCGGCGTCCGGCGAGCTCGAGCATGACCGGCGCACCGTCGACGGCCAGCGTGACGCGGGTGACGCTGCCGAGGAACACGCTGCGCTCGACGCGACCGAGGCGGCGGTCGGGGGCCTCGCCGCCGCCCACGAGCTCGACATGCTCCGGACGAATGCCCGCCAGCGAGCGGCCGGCGACGCCGCGCACGAGATTGATGCGGCCGATGAACTCGGCGACGAAACGCGTCGCCGGACGCTCGTAGAGGTCGGCCGGGCGCCCCACCTGCTCGATGCGTCCCCGGTTCATCACGACGATTCGGTCGGCGACCTCCATCGCCTCGTGCTGATCGTGCGTGACCATGATCGTCGTGATGCGCAGGCGCGACTGCAGCGCCTTGATCTCGGCGCGCAGGTCCTCGCGGACGCGCGCGTCGAGCGCCGAGAGCGGCTCGTCGAGAAGCAGCACCGCGGGCCCGGGCGCGAGTGCGCGGGCGAGCGCGACGCGCTGCTGCTGGCCTCCCGAGAGCTGGTGCGGGCGCTTGCCGGCCTGGTCCGCGAGATTGACGAGCGCGAGCATCTCGGCGACGCGCGCGGGAATCGCCTCGCG
>DASTCK010000192.1:0-7871 GCA_035711225.1 Casimicrobiaceae bacterium | reverse complement strand
CGCCGGCGCGATCGCCGCCGACGGGCAGCTCGCGAAGAACGCGCGGGCGGCCGCGTACTTCACGGATGCCGCGGGCCGGGCGCTCGTCGCAGGAACGCTGCTGCGCAACCCGGCCTACGCCGCGACGCTGCGCACGCTCGCGCGCGACGGCGCCGCCGCGTTCTACCGGGGCGAGATCGCCGAGGACGTGGTCGCGACCGCCCGCGCTCATCCATCGCGGCCGAGCGACATGACGCTGGCGGACCTCGCAGCGTATCGCGCGATCGAGCGCACGCCGCTGTGCGGCGCCTACCGTGCCATGCGCGTGTGCGGAATGCCCCCACCCTCGTCGGGCGCGACGACCGTGCTCGCGATCCTCGGCCTGCTCGAGCCCTACGACGTCGCCGCGATGGGAGCGGGCTCGATGTGGAGCGCGCACTTCCTGAGCGAGGCCGGACGGCTGGCCTTCGCCGACCGCAACCGCTACGTCGGCGATCCCGCGTTCGTCGACGTGCCCGCGGGGATCGTCGACGCCGGCTACTTGCGCGAGCGCTCGCGGCTGATCCGCACGGGCGCGAGTCTCGGCCACGCTGCCGCCGGCGCGCCGCCGCTCCGCGCCGGCGCGCGCAAGGTCGCGCACGTCGACGCGGACGCCGCCGAGCCGGCATCGACGTCGCACCTGTCGATCGTCGACGGGGAGGGCAACGCGGTGGCGATGACGACGACGATCGAGGATGCGTTCGGTGCGCGCCTGATGACGGCGGGCGGCTTCCTCCTCAACAACCAGCTCACCGATTTCTCGTTCGTGCCGCGCGATGCGCACGGTGCGGTCGCCAACCGCGTCGAGCCGGGCAAGCGCCCGCGCACGTCGATGGCCCCGACGATCCTCTACGATCGCGCCGGGCGCGTTCACCTCGTCGTCGGCTCGCCCGGCGGCTCGGCGATCATCAACTACGTCGCGAAGGCGATCGTCGCGATCGTCGACTGGCGGCTCGATCCCCAGGCGGCGATCGACCTGCCCAACGTCGGCAGCCGCAACGGCCCGACCGAGCTCGAGAGCGACACGCCGGCCGCCGTGCTCGCGCCCAGGCTCGCCGCGCTCGGGCACGACGTGGTCGTGATCCCGCAGACGAGCGGCACGCAGGCGATCGTGCGCACGCCGCGCGGCTGGATCGGCGGGGCGGACCCGCGGCGCGAAGGCACGGTGCGCGGCCGATGACGCGCTGGCCTCCCTCGGTCTGTTCGCGGCAGCGTGCCAGGCGATCATCGGCGCCGGATGCTCGCATCCCCGACGTCGGGAGGATCCTACCCATGTCCCTCCTCGTTCCGATGGCAGCGCGCGCGTCCCCCGTCGGGGGCGCGCCATGAACGACGGGACGTTGCCGCTGGCGCCGGCACACCGCATCGTCATCGTCGGCGGCGGCGCGGGCGGATTGCCGCTCGCCGCCGCGCTAGGCGATCGCTACGCGCGCTCGCACGCGGCCGAGGTCACGCTGGTCGATCCGCAGCAGACGCACGTGTGGAAGCCGCTGCTGCACGAGGTGGCGGCGGGGCGGATGGACGCCGACGCGCACGGCGTCGACTATCCGGCGATCGCGCACCGCCACGGCTTCCGCTTCCGCCAGGGCGCGATGACCGGCCTCGACCGCGCCGCACGCACGATCAGCGTCGCGGCGGTGCGCGACGACGACGGCGCCGTCGTGCTGCCGGAGCGCCACGTCGGCTACGACACGCTGGTGCTCTGCGTCGGCAGCGTGTCGAACGACTTCAACGTGCCCGGCGTGGCCGAGCACACGATCAACATCGATACGCCGTCGCAGGCCGAGCGCTTCCACCGCCGGCTGCTCGCCGCGAGCGTGCGCGCCGATGCGCGCAAGGCGGCGGGCGGTGAAGGGCTGGTCGAGATCGTCATCATCGGCGCCGGCGCGACCGGCGTGGAGCTCGCGGCGGAGATCCGCCAGACCACGCGCGCGCACGCGACCTACGGGCTCGACCATCTCGACCCGCGCCACGACATCCGCATCACGCTGGTCGAGGCGGCGCCGCGGATCCTGCCGCCGCTCTCCGAGAAGATCGCCGCGGCGGCGACGCAGCTCCTCGAGGCGCTGAACGTTTCGGTGCACGTGGGTGAGCGCGTCGTCGAGGTGACGGCCGAGGCGGTGCAGACCGCTGGCGGCCGGCGCTTTCCCGCCGACCTCGTCGTGTGGGCAGCGGGGATTCGCGCGCCGGCCTGGCTCGCGAGGCTCGGGCTCGAGACCAACCGCACCCACCAGGTGATCGTGCACCGGACGCTGCAGTCGACCGTCGATCCGGACGTGTTCGCGCTGGGCGACTGCGCCGCGTGCCCCTGGCCCCAGCACGGCGAGGGCGCCATCGTCCCGCCGCGCGCCCAGGTCGCCTACCAGCAGGCGATGCTGCTCGTCCGGACGATGCGCGCCCGGCTGGCCGGCCGGCCGTTGCCGGCCTTCCGCTTCCGCGACTACGGGTCGCTGGTGTCGCTGGGGGAGCTTTCGGCCGTGGGGACGCTCATGGGGCGGCTCGTCGGCGGCAGCCTGCTGGTGCAGGGGCTGATCGCGCGCTGGATGTACGCGTCGCTCTACAAGATGCACCAGGTCGCGCTGCACGGCGTCGTGCGCGTTGCCCTGGACACCGTCGGTCGCTTCCTGCGCGGGGGCGTCGAGCCGCGCGTGAAGCTGCATTGAGCGCTGCGCGGAGCTGCAGTCGGGCGGGCCGTCCCGCTCGTCATTCCCGTGGAGGCGGGAATGCAGCGGCGTGCCGCGACGCCGTGAGCTTGCCGCCCGGCGCGCGGTCGCGGTTATACTCGGGCGACGCCCGGAAGGCTTGATGTCGCCCGACCTCGTCTCAGCGATCGTGCTGCTCGTGCTGGTCACCGATCCCTTCGGCAACGTCCCGCTGGCGGTCGCGTCGCTGCGCGGCGTCCCGCGGGAGCGCCGCGCGCGCGTCGTGATGCGCGAATGCCTGATCGCCTACGGCGTGCTGCTCGCGTTCCTGTTCGGCGGGCAGGCGCTGCTGCGGCTGATGCAGCTCTCCGAGGCGTCGCTGTCGATCGCCGGGGGCGTGATCCTGTTCCTCATCGCGCTGCGCATGGTGTTTTCGCATCCCGACGGCGTATTCGGCGACGCCGGCGCCACCGAGCCGTTCATCGTCCCGCTCGCGATCCCGGCGATCGCCGGCCCCTCGGCGCTCGCCACCGTGATGCTGATGGCCTCGCGCGGCACGTTCACGGCCGTCACGCTGGTGATCGCGATCTCGGTCGCGATGCTCGTCATGCTGGCCGTGCTCCTCGCCGCCGACCGCGTGCACCGCGTGATCGGCGAACGCGGCGTCGTGGCGCTCGAACGGCTGATGGGCCTCGTGCTCACCGCGCTCGCCGTCGAGATGCTGCTCGCCGGCGTGCGCACCTTCGCGGCGCAGCTTCCGCACTGACGCGAGCATGGCACCGCCCGACTCCCGACACGCCGAGACGACCCGCGAGAGTGCGCACGTGCGCGCGTCCACGCAGGCGTGGCCCGGCGACCCCGGCTCGACGCCGGGCCCGTCGAGGGCCGGTCGCGAGCGTCGCTTCGCGATCGACGAGACGTTCCTCGCGCACTTCCTGCGCGCACCGGCGGTGGTCGGCGGCGTCGTGCCCTCGTCGCGCGTGCTCGCGCGCACGCTCTCGCGCCATGCGCAGGGCTTCGAGTCGATCGTCGAGCTCGGCGCCGGCGCCGGGTCGGTCACGCGGTGGCTCGCCGCGGACCACCCGGCGACGACCCTCACGGTGATCGAGCGCAGTCCCGGCATGGCGCGGCGCCTTCAACGCAGCTGGCCGCAGGCACGCGTTCACGCGGGGTGCGTGCACGAGCGCGCCGAGTGCCTGCGGGCGCAGCCGGCGAGCGCGGTCGCTGTCTCGTCGCTGCCGTTCCGCTCGCTGCCCGACGAGCTCGCGCGTCCCACGATCGACGTGCTGCAGCACTTCCTGCTCGCGCACCCGGAGCGCAGGCTCGTCCAGTACAGCTACGGCTTGCGCGAGCCGTTCGTCTTCGACGTGCCCGGGCTGCGCTGGAGGCGCGTGGAGCGCGTCTGGCGGAACCTGCCGCCGGCGCTCGTCTGGATCGCGGCGCGCGCGGCCGGGCCGCGATGACCCCGGAGGGCACGCCCGCGCAGCCGTCCGTCGTCGAGCGCGTCCCGGTGTGGGATCGCGCGGTGCGCGTCACGCATTGGGTGCTGGTCGCTCTTCTGGGGGGCCTCCTCGTCACCGGCCTCGTGGGCGGTAACTGGCTCGAGTGGCACATGCGCTTCGGCCAGGTAATGCTCGCCGTCGTCGTGTTCCGCGTGCTCTGGGGGTTCGCGGGGAGCCGCAACGCGCGCTTCCGCGCGTTCGTGCGCGGTCCGCGCGCCGTCGCGAGCTACGCGCGATCGCGCATCGCTCGCGCGCCGGAGATCCACGTCTCGCACAACCCGGCGGGCGGGTGGATGGTGATCGCGCTGCTCGCGTCCCTCGCGGTGCAGGCCGGCGTGGGCCTGTTCTCCAACGACGGCGAGCTGTGGGACGGACCGCTGGCGCAGCGCGTCACCCAGGACGCGTCCGATACGCTGTCGCGGTTCCACCGCCGCTTCTGGTGGGTCGTCGTCGCGCTGGCCGCCGTCCACGTAGGGGCCGTGCTGACCTACCTCGTGGTGTTCCGCGACAACCTCATCGTGGGAATGATCCGCGGCACCAAGGCGCTGCCGGCGGGCGTCGCCCGGCCGGAGGATGGCGTCGCGTCGACGGCGCGCGCGCTCGCGGTGCTCGCGCTCGCGTGCCTCGTCGTGTTCGGCCTGCTGTCCTTCGCCTACTGACGCCCGCCGCGCGCCGACGAGGGGCACGCGGGCGTCCTGCATCGCTGCCGCGCGGCGCGGTGCGCGACGTCACTCGTTCTGGAACTGGTCGTGGCAGTTCTTGCACGCGCGCCCGGTCGCCTGGACCGCCGCACGCAGCGACGCGAGGTCGACGCCAGCGGCCGCTGCGAGCTTGGTCGTCTCGACCTTGGCCTCGCGCCCCAGCCGATCGAAGGTCGCCTTGTCCTTCCAGATCTCGGGCTTGGCGGCGGTCTTCGCGCCCGTGTCGGTGCCCGGGCCGAACCCGTCCCACGGCATCTCGATCAGCTCGTCGATGAACTTCGCGCTGCGCGCGGCGGCGTCCTTGTCGTAGGGGCGCGTGCCCTTGGCCATGCCGCCGAGGATCGTATAGAAGTGGTAGCCCTGGGCGTTCATCACCGACTGGCGGTACTTGATCTGCCGGTCGGCCGACTGCGCGTGGACGGTGGCGACGAAGGCGCCGGTGACGGCCAGCGCGGTGAGGGTCGGAACGACAGGGTTCATGCGAGGACTCCGGGACAAAGGGCGGGGAGGGCGATGGCCCGCTGCGCGAGCCTCCTCGGGTAACAACACAAGACGGGATGATATTCCATCGACGCGAACGCCGTGGTCGGTGAACGTGGGACCGTTGCCCGCTGCGGGCGTTCAACCCGCCTCGCCGGTCGCCGGCACCAGGTCGGCGCCATCGTGCCGGATCGCTCCGGCGCGGATGAGGTCGTCGACGAGCCAGGACGCGAGATCCTCGGGGGTCATGCGGAACACCGCGGCATTGAGGTCGCGGAAGAAGCCCACGGTGTCGACGTACTCGGCCACGGCCGCCTCCGGGAACCGGCGGCGGTGCAGGAGCGAGAAGCCGAAGATCGCCTTGGCGCCGTAACGGGCGACGCGCACGTCGTCGGCCTCGAAGGCTGCGAGTCGCTGGTACGCGTAGTCGAGCGACTCGCGGACCTCGCCGAAGGGCTCGCCGTGGCCCGGGATCACGGTGCGCACGTCGAGCGAGGCGATCATGTCGAGCGTCGCGCGCGTCGCCGGGAGCGCCTGCGGCTCCATCGCGCGCGGCATCACGAAGCCGAAGCCGCGCTGCCACAGCGCGTCGCCCGAGATCAGGACGCCGTGCCTCGGGTTGTAGAACACCAGCGCGCCCATGTCGTGCCCCGGCGCCGCAAGCGCCTGCCACTGGAGCCCGCCCCACGCGTGCGTGCTGCCCGCCTCGATGCGCTCGTCGACGTCGAAGCGCTCGACCGCCTGGTCCGCATAACCGTAGAGGAGCGCGCGCTCGTCCCACGCCTCGAAGCGCGGCGCCTCGGCCGCGGGGACCGCGATCGGGCAGCCGTAGCGGCGGGCAAGCGCGGCGTTGCCGCCGACGTGGTCCGAGTGGCCGTGCGTGTTCACGATCTTCGACAGCGGCGCGCCGGCGAGCCCGCGCACGCCTTCGACGAGCGCGAGCGTGAGCGCCGCGTGCGCGCCGTAGCCCGTGTCGACCAGCACGTGCCCGTGGTCGCGGCTGCGCAGCAACACGTGGTTCGCCGACAGCCAGTCGCGCACGAAGACGTGCACGGAGACGGGAAGCGCCGCGGGCATCGCGGCATTGTATCAACCGCCCTCCGCGTCCCTCGGGCGTCGCGTTCCCCACGTTTTCGCCGTTCGAAGTCTTCCTGATCGCACTGGGCGCGGCGACCGGCCGTTCCGCCCGGAAGGGCGGCGCTCAGCCCAGCCGGCCCAGGAACTCTCGCACCAGCGCGATGCGCTCCTCGAGCGCCGGCGCCGCGCGATCGATGCGCACGCGATCCGGCCCGGCGAAGCGCGTGCGGCCGTCGCGCTGCATGCTCGCGATCAGCTTGCCGGGGTCGAACGGCGGGTCCGGCACGAACTGGACGGTCGTGCGTTCCGGGCCTGCGTCGACCTTGCGCACGCCGAGCGGCTTCGCCGCCAGGCGCAATCGGTGCGACGCGACCAGCGCCACGGCGGGCTCCGGCAGCGGGCCGAAGCGGTCGACCAGCTCCTCGACGATCGCGTCGATCCCTTCGGCATCCTCGGCGGTGGCGAGCCGCTTGTAGAGGACAAGCCGCTCGTGGATGTCGTTGCAGTACTGCTCGGGCAGCCGCGCCGGCACGTGGAGCTGGATCTCGGTCGTGACGCCGAGCGGCTCGGCGAGGTTGGGCTCGCGGCCGGCCTTCAGCGCGGAGACCGCCGACTTCAGCATGTCGGCGTAGAGCTGGAATCCGACCTCGGCCATCTCGCCCGACTGCTCGTCGCCCAGCACCTCGCCCGCGCCGCGGATCTCGAGGTCGTGCATCGCGAGGTAGAACCCCGAGCCCAGGTCCTCCATCAGCTGGATCGCCTCGAGCCGCTTCCTCGCCTGCGCGGAGAGCGCGTCCTCGGGCGGGGTCAGCAGGTAGGCGTAGGCCTGGTGGTGCGAGCGGCCCACCCGGCCGCGCAGCTGGTGGAGCTGCGCGAGCCCGAACCGGTCGGCGCGCTCGATGATGATCGTGTTGGCGGTGGGCACGTCGATGCCGGTCTCGATGATCGTCGAGCAGACGAGCACGTTGACGCGCTGCGCGTAGAAGTCGCGCATGACGTGCTCGAGCTCGCGCTCGCCCATCTGCCCGTGGGCGACGGCGACGCGGGCCTCGGGCAGGAGCGCGACGAGGCGCTCGGCCGTCGAGCGGATCGTGTCGACGTCGTTGTGCAGGAAGTACACCTGGCCGCCGCGCTTGAGCTCGCGCAGCGCGGCCTCGCGCACGATGCCCGACGAGTACGGCGTCACGAGCGTGCGGATCGCGAGGCGCCGCTGCGGCGCGGTCGCGATCACCGAGAAGTCGCGGATGCCCTCGAGCGACATCGCGAGCGTCCGCGGGATCGGCGTCGCCGTCAGCGTGAGGACGTCGACCTCGGCGCGCAGGCGCTTGAGCCGCTCCTTCTGCCGCACGCCGAAGCGATGCTCCTCGTCGATGATGACCAGGCCGAGGTGCTTGAAAGCCACCTCCTTGGAGAGGAGCTTGTGGGTGCCGATGACGATGTCGACCTCGCCG
>DASTCK010000191.1:0-2292 GCA_035711225.1 Casimicrobiaceae bacterium | reverse complement strand
CAGGCCGCGCGCCTCGAACTTGGTCTGCGGGCGCCAAGGGGGCCGCGGCGAGTAGCGCTGCGCCGCATTGGCGAGCAGCGGCTCGCTCGACAACGCCATCAGGATTTCCTCGGCGTAGGGCGCCCAGTCGGTCGCGACGTGCAGGTAGCCTCCCGGCGCGAGCCGCCGCGCGAGCGCGTTGACGAACGCCGGCTTGAGCAGGCGGCGCTTGTGGTGGCGCTTCTTCGGCCACGGGTCGGGGAAGTAGACGTGGACGCCGGCGAGCGAGCGCTCGGGGATCATCGCGTCGACGACCTCGACGGCATCGTGCTGGACGATCCTCACGTTCGTGAGGTGCGCGGCGTCGATGCGATTGAGCAGC
This sequence comes from Casimicrobiaceae bacterium, assembly GCA_035711225.1. Lineage (GTDB taxonomy): Bacteria > Pseudomonadota > Gammaproteobacteria > Burkholderiales > Casimicrobiaceae > VBCG01. The sequence goes on along the minus strand of DASTCK010000191.1, from coordinate 1,931 downwards.
GCGCCCACGCCGGGACCATGCACCTCGACGCCGACGAAGTCGATGTCCGGCCGCGCCTGCGCGATCGACGCGCTCGTCTCGCCCATGCCGCAACCGATCTCGAGCACGACCGGCGCGTTTCGCCCGAACGTCTGCGCGAAGTCCAGCGGCGTCGCGGCGAACGGCAGCGCATAACGCGCCGACAACGTCTCCAGCGCGCGCGACTGCGCGGGCGACAGCCGTCCCTGGCGCAGGACGTAGCTCCGCACGGGACGCCGCACGACGTCGGGACGATCGGCGGGAGCCATCGACAGGGAGCGGAGCACGCGGTCGCGGGAATCGGCGAGCGGGCCGCCGGGCGACGCAAGGTGCGGCGCTATCTTCCGGGCGCAGTCCAGCCGCCCTGCGAGAGCTTGCGCTCGAGCGTGCGTGGCGTGCCGTCCGCCGCCGCGACGTACTCGACGACGACGGTCTCGGCGTCCTTCCAGCTCGGCGTCGCGTCGGACCAGTCCTCCGCCGAGCGCCATGCGAGCTCCTTCGACACGCCTTCGCGCGTGACGCGCCAGATGGCGAGCTCGTTGGCGCAACGCGCGAGGCAGAAATCGGCGGTCGCGAGCCGCTGGCGGTCCGGCGAAAGCACCGGCTCGGACGGCAGCTCGATCGTGCGGTTGCCGGCGCGTTGCAGCAGCACGAAGGTGGTCCGCTCGCCTTCGGTCTTGAACAGGAGCACGGCGTTGATCGCGTCGATCGAGTCGAACAGCGAGAACGACAGCGGCTGCAGCGGGTTCTCGACGTCGGTGAACGTCGCGGCGCCGGAAGGGAACAGCGCGACCCTCAGCTCGACGCCTTCGCGCCGCGCGAGCCCGGGCAGACGCTTCAACTGCTGCTGCTCGATCAGGCGGCCGCAGTGCGCCATGTCCTCGGCCTCGGCGCACCATTGCGCGAGCTCGTCGCGCGTGGGCGGCACCGCGAGCGCCGGGGCGGCGACCGCCGCGAGCGCCATCGCGGCGAGACCCCCGCGCAGCGTCATCCGATCAGACCCGACGTCGGCGAGCTGGGCGAGCCCGCGTAGAGCTTGCGCGGCATGCGCCCGGCGAGATACGCCTCGCGTCCCGCCTCGACGGCGAGCTTCATCGCGCGCGCCATGCGCACCGGCTCGCGCGCGAGCGCGATCGCCGTGTTCATCAGCACGCCGGCGCACCCCAGCTCCATCGCCACCGCCGCATCGGACGCGGTGCCTACGCCCGCGTCGACCAGCACCGGCACCTTCGCCTGCTCGAGGATCAGTCGCAGGTTCCAAGGATTCAGGATCCCCATGCCGGACCCGATGAGCGACGCGAGCGGCATGATCGCGACGCATCCGATCGCCTCCAGCTCGCGCGCGACGATCGGGTCGTCGGATGTGTAGACCATCACGTCGAACCCGTCGCGCACCAGCGTCTGCGCTGCGGCGATCGTCTGCCGCACGTCGGGGAAGAGCGACTGCGCGTCGCCAAGCACCTCGAGCTTGACCAGCTTGTGGCCGTCGAGCAGCTCGCGCGCGAGCCGGCAGGTGCGCACGGCGTCGTCGGCGGTGTAGCAGCCGGCCGTGTTCGGCAGGATCGTGTAGCGCGACGGCGGCAGCACGTCGAGCAGGTTCGGCTCGCCCTTGTTCTGGCCGAGGTTCGTCCGGCGGACCGCGACGGTGACGATCTGCGCGCCGCTGGCCTCGATCGCGCGGCGCGTCTCGTCGTGGTCCTTGTACTTGCCGGTGCCGACCAGCAGGCGCGACGAATACGCGCGGCCCGCGATCGTGAGCGGCCGGTCCTTCAGCGATTCCGGGGCGTTCACCTCAGCCGCCCCCGATCGCGTGCACGATCTCGAGCCGGTCGCCGTCGCGCAGCGCGGTCTCGGCCCAGCGGCTGCGCGGCACGATCGCGCCGTTCAGCTCGACCGCCAGCCGCCGCTCGCCC
>DASTCK010000190.1:0-2138 GCA_035711225.1 Casimicrobiaceae bacterium | reverse complement strand
TGCCGGCGCGCGTGCGCGTGGCCGTCGTGGCGCTCTACCGGTTCGCCCGCGGCGCCGACGACCTGGCCGACGAAGGCGACGCGACGCCCGAGGCACGGCTGGCCGCGCTCGCGCGCTACCGTCGGGCGGTCGAGGCGATCGCCGCCGGCGCGCCCGACCCGCTGCTCGACGAGGCACCCTTCGCCGACCTCGCGAGCGCGGTGCGCGACCACGGCCTGCCGACCGCGCCGCTCGCGGATCTCGTGTCGGCCTTCGCGCAGGACGTCACGGTGCACCGCTATGCCGACTTCGCATCGCTGCGCGACTACACGCGGCGCTCGGCCGACCCGGTCGGCCGGCTGCTGCTGGCGCTCTACCGGCGCGACGACGAGGCGAACCGCGCCGCGAGCGACGCGATCTGCACCGGGCTGCAGCTCGCCAATTTCTGGCAGGACGTCGCCGTCGACTACGCCAGGGGCCGCGTCTACCTGCCGCAGGACGAGCTCGCGCGACACGGCGTCGGCGAAGCGCAGATCGCCGCCGGGCGCTGCGATGCCGCGTGGCGCGCGCTGATGCGCGAGCAGACCGCACGGGCCCGCGCGTTGCTCGTGGCGGGCCGGCCGCTCGCACGCCGGCTGCCGTGGCGCGCGGGCCTCGAGCTCCGCGGCGTCGTGGCGGGCGGGATCGCGATCCTCGATCGCATCGACGCGGTCGGCGGCGACGTGTTCCGCCGCCGTCCCGTGCTCCGGACCGTCGACTGGGCGCGCGTGGCGTGCCGCGCGCTCGCCCCCATCCGGGAACGCGCATGAGCCCGGACGACTACTGCGCGGCGAAGGCCGCGCAGAGCGGCTCGTCGTTCTACTACAGCTTCCGCCTGCTGCCCGAGCCGCGGCGGCGCGCGATCACCGCGCTCTACGCCTACTGCCGCGAGGTCGACGACGTCGTCGACGAGGTGCACGACCCGGCGGTGGCGCAGGCGAAGCTCGCGTGGTGGCGGCTCGAGATCGCCCGCGTCTACGACGGCACGGCGCAGCACCCGGTGGGCCTGGCGCTCGCCGGCGTCGTGCGCGACTACCGCCTGCGGCGCGAGCACCTGGAGGCGGTGATCGACGGGATGGCGATGGACCTCGCGCAGCACCGCTACGCCGACTTCGCCGACCTCGAGCGCTACTGCCACCGCGTCGCCGGCGTCGTCGGCCTCATGTCGGCGGAGATCTTCGGTTACGAGGAGCCCGCGACCGCGGGCTTCGCGCGCGACCTCGGCATCGCGTTCCAGCTCACCAACATCGTGCGCGACGTGGGCGAGGACGCGCGCCGCGGACGCGTCTACCTGCCGGCCGACGATCTCGCGCGCTTCGGCGTGCCGGCCTCGTCGATCCTCCGCGCTCGCGAGGAGCCCGGCTTCCGCGAGCTGATGGCATTCCAGGTCCGGCGCGCCCGCGAGTGGTACGACCGCGCGCTCGCCCAGCTCGCGCCCCGGGACCGGCGCGCGCAGCGCGCGAGCCTCGCGATGGCGGCGATCTACCGGGCGCTGCTCGACGAGATCGAGCGCGACGGCTATCGCGTGCTCGACCGCCGCATCGCGCTCACGCCGCTGCGCAAGCTGTGGATCGCCTGGCGCACGTCGCGCAACGCATGAAGCGCGAGCGCAACGACGGGCGACGGCCGGTCGCGATCATCGGCGGGGGCTGGGCGGGATGCGCGGCCGCCTGGGCGCTCGCGACGCGCGGGGTGCCGGTGGTCGTGCACGAGGCCGCCCCGATGCTCGGCGGACGCGCCCGTCGCGTCGAGCGCGCGGGCATCCCGATCGACAACGGCCAGCACCTGCTGGTCGGCGCCTACGAAGCGACGCGCGCGCTCCTGTGGGCGGTGCACGGCCGCCGCACCGATCCGGGGCTGCGCCGCCAGCCGTTCGCGATCCGGCCGTTCGCTCCGGATCCCCATGCGTTGGCGCTGGTCGCGCCGGGGCTGAGGCCGCCCTGGAATCTCGCCGCCGCGATCGCTCTCGCGAAGGGACCGGCGTTCGCCGAGCGGCTCGAGACGCTCTCGTGGCTGCGGCGTCTCCGCGCGTCGCGCTACGAGCGTCCTGCCGGCGAGACGGTGGACGCGATGCTCGCGCGCCTCCCCGAACGCTTCGCGCGCGGCATGTTCGCGCCGCT
>DASTCK010000189.1:0-22835 GCA_035711225.1 Casimicrobiaceae bacterium | reverse complement strand
GGCGCGAAGCCATCCCGTCGCGGCCTGTGCGCGCTCGCCGTGCCCGCGCGCGAACGCCCACGCCGGTGCCGGCGAGAGGAAGAAGCAGGCGAGCGCGAGCGGCCATGCGCCGCGCAGCGCGAGCAGCAGCGCGGCCAGCGTCGCGCAGGCCGCCCAGATCCGCATCACGGGACTCATCGCGCCCTCCTCGGAGCGGCCGCATGCGCGACCCTCGGCTTCGATCATACAACGGAGGCGAGCGCCGGCGCATGCGCGCGTCACGCCGCCGCCGCGCGCCCGCGGAGGATCTCGGCGAGGAAGTCGCGCACCGCGGTGACGCGCGGCTCGCGCTTGAGCTCGGCGTTCACGAACACCATGAGGTCGAGGTCGCCTACCTCCCGGCTCGGCAGCACGAGGCGCAGGCCGGGCGTGCCTTCCACCATCGGCTCGGGCAGCATCGCGAGGCCCAGGCCCGCGCGCGCCGCGATAAGGCGCGCGTGCGGACTGTTGCTGCGGAAGACGACGGCCGCCCCGCGACCGCCGGCGCGCAGCCACGGCTTGGGGGCGACATGCGCCATCGAGTGGTCGAAGCCGATGAGCGAGTGGCCCTTGAGGTCGTCGATGGCGCGCGGCGCGCCGTGGCGGCGCAGGTAAGCGGGCGAGGCGTACAGGCCGAAGGGCACGCGGAACGTTCGCTCGAGCGCGAACCCGCCGCTCAGCATGCGCTCGGCGCGGATGGCGACGTCGACGTCGCGCACGAGCAGCCCGGCGGCGGGGCTTCCCGTGAGCAGCTCGACGACGAGCCGCGGATGGCGCCGGGCGAGCTGCGGCAGCCGCCGCGCGAGCATCAGGCCGACGAACTCGGGCGCGGCGACGCGCACCTCGCCGGCCAGCGCTTCCGGCTGGTCGGCGAGACGGCCCTGCGCGACCTCGATCGTGCGCTGCACGCCGCTCACCGCCTCGAGCAGCGTCGATCCGACCGGCGTCAGCACGTAACCCGTGGGCTTGCGCTCGAACAACGTCGCCTCGAGCGCCGCCTCGAGCGAATGGATGCGCCGCCAGGTCGTCGCCTGCGAGACGCGTGCGCGGCGGGCGCCGCCCGCGAGGCTGCCGGCGCTCGCCACGGCGAGGAAGATGCGCAGGTCGTCCCAGTCCATCGGGGTCCCCGAAAACGAAAGACGGCCATTCGATTTTGGCCTCTTCCGTTCGGATTCTGCAACTCCTACACTGGCCGGGCCACTCACCCGACAGGAGGCAGCGACATGGCACTGCGCCTAGGCGACGAGGCGCCGGACTTCACGGCGGACAGCACGGCGGGACGGATCGCGTTCCACCGCCACATCGACGGCGGCTGGGCGATCCTGTTCTCGCACCCGAAGGACTTCACGCCGATCTGCACGACCGAGCTCGGCACGATGGCGCGGCTCAAGCCCGAGTTCGACCGGCGCGGCTGCAGGCTGGTCGGCCTCTCGGTCGACCCGGTCGCCGACCACGTGCGCTGGGCGCGCGACATCGAGGAGACGCAGGGGGCGGCGCCGGACTTCCCGATGATCGGCGACGTCGACCTCGCGGTGGCGAAGCTCTACGACATGATCCATCCCGACGCGAGCGGCGACGCGACGTCGCGCACCGCTGCGGACAACGCGACGATCCGCTCCGTGTTCGTCATCGGGCCCGACCGGAAGATCAAGGCAACGCTGACCTACCCGATGAGCTCCGGTCGCAACTTCGACGAGGTGCTGCGCCTGCTCGACTCGGTGCAGCTCACCGCGGCGCACAAGGTCGGCACGCCGGCGAACTGGCGGCCGGGCGACGACGTGATCATCGTCCCTGCGGTGCCGGACGACGAGGCGCGACGGCGTTTCCCCGCAGGCTGGAAGGCGCCCAAGCCCTACCTGCGGATCGTGCCGCAGCCCCGGCCATGAACGCGCGCGACACGATGGTCTCGCGGCAGCGGGCGACGATGGCCGGCGGTGCCCCGCCCCCGGCCGCCGTGAGCGAGTTCGCCGCGGCGCTGCGCGAGGCTCGCGACCGGTTTCCCGCCGAACCTGCGCTGATCGCGCAGGCGCGCGATCTCACGGTCGCCCTCGCCGCGCGCGAGGCCGAGTGGCTCACCGACGCGATGTGCGCGCCGGACACGGAGCAAGGCTTCGGCGTGCACCTGGTGCACGAGGAGGACGACCACGCGCTCGCGGCGTTCGTCGTGAGCTGGCTGCCGGGGCGCGGCACGCCGCCGCACGACCACGGCAGCTGGGCGGTCGTCGTCGGGCTGCGCGGCTGCGAGCACAACCGGATGTGGCGCCGGCTCGACGATCGAAGCCGTCCCGGCCACGCGGTGCTCGCGCCCGCGCCCGAGCGGGCGATCGCCGCGGGCGATGTCGTCGCGATGCCCTCGGGAGCGATCCACAGCGTGCGCAACGCCGGCGACGCCGTCAGCGTCTCGCTGCACGTCTATGGGATGCACTTCAACTTCGCCGAGCGGTCGCAATACGACCCGGAGGCGCGCACCGAGATGCCGTACCGGGTGCGCGTGAGCGCATGAGCGCCGCCGCGACGTCGGCGTCCGCGGTCCGCGCGTACCTCGAGCGCCGCCGCGCGGCGCTGAACGAGGAGGTCCGCCGCTATCCGACGCCGATCGCGCGCTGCGACGTGCAGCTCGCGGGGCTGATCGACGAGCGCGACGCGGTCACGCGCCTGCTGCGCGAGCCGGACGACGCGGAGGTGCTGCGTGGCTTCGCCGCGGGCACGCTCTGGTGGAGCGACGCGGAAGCGCAGGCGTTGCGAGCCGCGATGGCGGACGCCGCCTAGACGACGCTTCGGTCCGGCGCGAGGCCGTCGCCGACGCGCGTCGCGCCTCAGAGCTCCTTGCGCAGCGCGCGGTCGACCGACAGGAATCCGCCGCCGTGCGACACGAAGTAGAACGTCATCGCAGCCCACAGGATCGACTTCTCCGATCCACCATACCCCTGGCCCTGCACGATCCAGTGGAACCAGACGGTGACGAGCAGCACGATGGTCGCGCCGAGCGCCGCGGGGCGCGTCAGGAAGCCGATCGCGAGCAGGATGCCGCCGAAGAACTCCGTTCCGGCGAGGAGGGGCGACCAGAGCTCGCCGGGAACGAAGCCGAGCTTCTCGACCATCGCCGCGTTCCGGAACGGATCCTGGATCTTGCCCGAGCCGTGGATCGCCATCGCCACCCCCGCGACGACTCGCATCAGGAAGATCGAAGGGCCGGCGAGGCTCGCGTAGAGCCCCGCCAGCGAGGGAATCAGAAGGCGGGGGCGGCTGGGGGACGTCCCGGCGAGGGTGTTCATCGGCAGGTCCTGAAGGGTGGCGGTCGGAACGGCCCCGCGGGCCGGAGAGTACGACACCGCTTCCGCGCGGTTCGTTCACTTCGCGCCGGGCGCTCGGGCAGACGCCCGCCTGCCGGAACCGCTCGCGCCGGTGTAGGCGTTCGCCGCGTCGCGCACCGCGCGCCCGCGGGACGGGGAACCGTGCCAGGAGACCCCAATCCAACGACCATGCCGCGCCTCGCGGCGCGCGGTGGCAAGCACCGGCGCCCGCGAGGACGGGTCCCGACGAGGAACCTCGATGAAACGCACGATGCTGCTGACGCTCCTCGCCGCGCTGCTCGGCGGTTGCGCGGTCGTCCCCTACGGCTACGACCACCGCGGCGGGTATCACCGCGACCACTATAGCGACCGCGGGACGTGGCGCGAGCCCTACTACGACGGGCGGCGCGACGACTACCGCAACGACTACTACTACCGCCGCTATCCGGGCTACTAGGGCGCCGCCGCGGGAGCGCGCGGGATGCGTTGCTCCGGATCGTAGAAGAACTGCTCCTCGGCGATGCGCTCGCCTTCCCAGCGCTGGTAGGCGAGCTCCTCCATGCGCGTCACGGTCCCGTCCGGCCACACGAAGCGGAAGATCCAGCGGATGACGACGTTGTCGCCCGCGACGAAGACGGGGCGCACGCAGGTCGACGACAGCGACGTCGCGCGCGCCAGCACGCGGCGCTCGTTCGCGACGTGCGCATCGCGTCCGACGCGTGGCGGCGACTGGTTCTCCCGCATCGAAGCCCCGGGCGTGTAGAACTGCTCGACCGCCTCGACGTGCGCGTTCGCCTCGACCAGCGCGATGAAGCGTTCGAGCGTTTCGGTCGTGGGCATCGATGAACGCACCCCGGAAATCGGGGGAAATGAGCCGGGGGCCGCGCCGCGCGGTCCGGTGGGAACGCGCCGAAGTCTAGTCCCGCGGCGCAGCGGCTGAAAGTCCTCGCGCATCAAGCCCGCCGCCCCGTCGATCGAGACCGGCGCACCGCAGCGGATGCTCATCGGCCGCGCGGCGAGCGTCCAGTCGCGACCCGGCCGCGAGCGGCTGCGCATCGGCGGGCACGGACGAAAGCCATCGCGCAGATGCCAACGGGGCGACGGCCCTCGCGAACCGTCGCCCCGTCGTGTCCGCGCGCGCCTCGATCAGACGGACGGCGGGTCGGACTCCCGTTCGTAGTGCCGGTGCCGGGCGAGCGCTTTCGCGAACGCGGCCACCGCGTCGCTCCTGCCCTTCGCGGCGCCGGTCACGATGCCGGGATCGGCGTCGCCGGAGGGCAGCGACGGGGGGATGCCCGCCGCGTCGAACAGCGCGGCACCGTCATCGAGCGCGAGCAGCGTCTTGCAGTGACGGTGCTGCTCGCGGACGAAATCCCTGGCCATCGCGATGCCCGTGAGCTCCGCGACCGACTCGGCGCCTCCGGGCACGACCACGCCGTCCCACAGCACCGGGGGCGCGCATTCGAGCGAGGTGTCGATCGTGAGCGGGTCGCTCGTGGTGCTCGACACCGAGCCGAGCCTGGGGCCGATGAAGCGCGGCACCGCGCCCTGCGCCGCGAGCGCCTCGCGACATCGCTGCGCCGCCGCGCCGTCGACGCCGTCGGCGACGAGGATCGCGACGCGACGCGTCCTGATGCCTTCCTCGCCGGGACGCGACATCAGCGACAGCGCCGGCGAGCGGCTCACCTCGGGCTTGCGCGCCGGCTTGCCGAGGCGTGGCAGCGGCTCGGGGAGCTGGCGCATGCCGAGCCCTTCCGCCACGCCGGCCGCGAGCTCGGGATCGACGTTGCGCAGCCCCGCGACCATGCGCTCGCGGACCGCGACCGTCTCCACCTTGGTGAGCTCGAAGCGAAACGCCTTGATGATGTGCCGGCGCTCGACCTCGGTCTGGCTGCGGAAGAACAGCGCCGCCTGCTCGTAGTGCTCGGCGAACTTCTCCGGCTTGCCGCGGACCTTGTCCTCTTCCATCGGCTGCGGGAACGAGGTGAAGCCGGCCGGGCCGGCCTGGAACGGACAGCCGCCGCCGAGCGAGTTGGGCTCGTACGAGACGCGCCCGCGGGCGATCGCCTGGCGATGCATGCCGTCGCGCTGGTTGTTGTGCACCTGCGCGACCGGCGCGTTGATCGGGATCTCGTGGAAGTTTGGCCCGCCGAGCCGCGAGATCTGCGTGTCGACGTACGAGTGGATGCGACCGGCGAGCAGCGGGTCGTTGCTGAAGTCGATGCCCGGCACGATGTGCGCGGCGCAGAACGCGACCTGCTCGGTCTCGGCGAAGAAGTTGTCCGGGTTGCGGTTGAGCACCATCCGGCCGATCGGCGTCAGCGGCACCAGCTCCTCGGGCACGATCTTGGTCGGGTCGAGCACGTCGAAGCTGAACCTGTCCGCATCGCGCTCGGAGAACGCCTGCACCGAGAGCTCCCATTCGGGGAACGCGCCGGCCTCGATGGCTTCCCACAGGTCGCGGCGATGGAAGTCGGGATCGGCGCCGGAGATCTTGACCGCCTCGTCCCACACCAGCGAATGCGTGCCTGCCTTCGGGTTCCAGTGGAACTTGACGAACTGCGAATCGCCCGCGGCGTTGACGAAGCGGAACGTGTGCACGCCGAAGCCCTGCATCGTGCGCAGGCTGCGCGGGATCGCGCGGTCGGACATCACCCACATGAGCATGTGCGTCGATTCCGGCATCAACGACACGAAGTCCCAGAACGTGTCGTGCGCGGAGGCGGCCTGCGGCATGCCGTGGTGCGGCTCGGGCTTGACCGCGTGGACCAGGTCGGGGAACTTCATCGCGTCCTGGATGAAGAACACCGGCATGTTGTTGCCGACCAGGTCGAAGTTGCCTTCGTCGGTGTAGAACTTGACCGCGAAGCCGCGGACGTCGCGTGCCGTGTCGGTCGAGCCGCGCTCGCCGGCGACGGTGGAGAAGCGCACGAACACCGGCGTGACCTTGCCCGCTGCGCCCAGGAACGAGGCGCGCGTGAGGCCGGCCAGCGGCTCGTAGCACTCGAAGAAGCCGTGCGCGCCCGAGCCGCGCGCGTGCACGATGCGCTCGGGAATGCGCTCGTGATCGAAGTGCGTGATCTTCTCGCGCAGGACGAAGTCCTCGAGCAGCGTCGGGCCGCGCAGCCCCGCCTTGAGCGAGCTCTGGTTGTCGGCGATCGGCACGCCCTGGTTGGTCGTGAGGCGCTGCCCGCCCGAATCGACGCGCACGCGGTCGAGCGGCGCGATCGCCGCGTTCACGCCCGACGGAGGGACGCCGCTGCCGACCTTGCCGGAAGGGTTGCGCTCGCTCAGCGTGCTGCCGGTCACGGCCGGCGAGGAGGGCGCTTCGGTCTGCCCGACGGCGGGCTTGCGCGCCTTGTCGCCGAACTCGGTCGGCTTGGCGGCATTGAACGGGAACGCGCGTGCGATGGCCTCGGCGCCCGTCTGCTTCGCGGCTTGCGCATCGGTCGCGTGCGAGGGATCGGCGCGCGAGGCTGCGCTGCGCTTGCCGCCGGGGGCGCCGGAAGTCGGACGCACGCGTGGCGCGACGGCGGTGGACGCGGGCTTGCTGCGCGGCGGCTTGCTGCGGGGCGGTTGGCGGGCGGGCATGGCGGCGACTTTGGACGCGTGGGTTGGGCACGTGGGCGAAGGGGAAAGGCATTGGGCCCGACCGCACCCTCGCGGTTTATCGGTGCCTCGCGCCTTGCCGCGTAGGACGGACACGCGCGCGAGGCGTCCAGGTCGCGCTCGACGTGCGACGACGAGCGGTGCGACCCGGTCGGGTCGCACGCGCTCGTGGGGAACGCCCGCTCAGCGCCGCTCGGGCGGGAGCTTCACGAGGCCCGCCGCGAACGCGGCGTGGGCGCCAACATCGACCGGTCGATGCCTTACCGTCGTGCTCGACGGGTACTTGCCGAGCCAGTTGTCGCCCTTGTGGTTCGTCGCCGGGCGAATCGGCCGCGGCACGAAGCCGCCGCCGCAGTTGGGGCAGACGTTGGCGAGGATCCGGTCCACGCAGTCCGCGCAGAACGTGCACTCGAACGAGCAGATGCGCGCCTGCGTCGATGCGGGCGGCAGCGGCGCGTTGCAGTTCTCGCAGCTCGGGCGGAGTTCCAGCACGGTCGATCTCCTCGTCGCGTTGCACGTCCGCGGGGGCCGCGAGGGGCGGCCCCCGCGGCCCGACCCTAGCGCGGATTATGCGGCCCGCGCGAAGGCCCGAGGCGCGAACGTCACTCGGGGACGCTCTGGCCCGAGCCGCCCAGCTCCGTCGGAAAGTCCTTGAGCTTCGGCAGCCCGTCCTTCATGCGGAGCTTCGTCTCCTGGTAGTTGACGTGGACGCCGGGCCGGAACGGAAGGTCCGGAATCGACGCGGCATAGACGTCGGTGAGTCCCATGCCCGGATGCTCGGTGTAGAGGTGGCCTCCGCAGGTGCGGCACCACTTGCGCTCGCTCGCCGGCGTCTTGTGGAAGCTGGCGATCCGGTCGACGCCCCGGGTGACCTTGAGGGCGTCGGGCTTCCACAGCGTGAACGCGTTGACCGGGCTCGCCGACCAGCTGCGGCACGACGAGCAATGACAGTAGCCCATGCCGACCGGCTCGCCGGTGACGGTGAACGTCACCGCGCCGCAGAAGCAGCGCCCCTCGTAGGTCGTCGGCGCGTGCGCGTGCGGGGTGTCGGGGTGGTGATGAAGATGGTTGTCGGGTGCCATGCTCCTGAGTCCTTTCGGTGGTCGTTCGCGGCAGCGGAAAGCCGTTCGTCGATGCTCGGGTGAGCACGCGCCTCGGCGCCGACGGGCGGCGCCTCGCGCGTTGCTGTCGTCCTGCCACCGGAGTACGCTGGATTTCCGCGGGTGGAGACAGGGGCTGCGCGACCGGCGGCGCTGCACGCGTCGCCACTATCCCGTCGCTGCCGCCTCGCGGGTTGGCCGCGACACCGGCGTTCTTGACTCAAACCCCATGGACGCGCTCTCGGATGTCCTGAAGTCGGTGCGTCTGGAGGGCGCGGTCTACCTGAACGCGGAATTCACGGCGCCGTGGTGCATGCACGGCAAGTACGGCGGCGCGAGCATCCGCGAGCGTCTCCCCGGCGCCGAGCACGTCGTCTACTTCCACTTCCTCACCGAGGGCGCGTGCAAGGTGCGTCTGCTCGAAGGCGGGCCCGTGCTCGACGTCGCGGCCGGCGACCTCGTGCTGTTCCCGCGCGACGACCGGCACCTGATGGGCAGCGACCTCCATGTCGCGGCCGCGGAGACCGACTTCCTGCTCGCCGGGGCCGACGCCAGCGACCCGGAGTTCATCCGGATCCGGTTCGGCGGCGGGGGCGCGCCGACGCGCTTCGTCTGCTGCTATCTCGCGAGCGGCCGCACGACCATCCGCCCGCTGATCGAGGCGCTTCCGCGCATGCTGCGCATCCCGATCGGCGACGGGCACGCGTCGACGCTCGTCCGCGAGCTGTTGCGCGCGGGCGTGCGCGAAAGCGCGTCGACGGCGCCGGGCGCGGGCTCGACGCTCGCCAAGCTTGCGGAACTGCTGTTCGTCGAGGCGATGCGCCGCTACGTCGACGGCCTGCCCCCGGGAGGCAAGGGGTGGCTCGCCGCCGTGCGCGATCCCCAGGTGGGACGCGCGCTCGCGTCGATGCACGCCGAGCCGGGCCGCGACTGGACGGTGGACGAGCTCGCGCGTCGCGCCGCACTCTCGCGCTCCGCGCTCGCCGATCGCTTCGCCGACCTGGTCGGCGAGCCGCCGATCCAGTACCTGATGCGCTGGCGGCTCGCGCTCGCCGCGCAGGCGCTGCGTGCCAGCGGTGAAGCCATCGCGCGCATCGCCGAGCGCAGCGGCTACGAATCCGACGCCGCGTTCAGCCGCGCGTTCAAGCGCGAATTCGGGATGCCGCCCGCGGCGTGGCGCCGCGCCGCACCCGAGGCGGCGGGCGCGCGTCGCTAGGCTCCGGCGCCCGAGGATCTCCCATGCCCGACGTGCACGCGCTCGCCCAAGTAGTGCGAGATCGCGACCGCGTCCGCGCGCTCTCCGCACAGCCCGACATGGCCGTCGGGACGTACCAGGTAGAACGCGGGTCGCGGGATCCGCGCGCGAGCGAGCGCAGCGTCGTTGGCCGGCTCGTCGGGAACGCGGTGGACGCGCACGAGGTCGGCCGGAAGAAGCGCGCCGTCGGGTGCCGACTGGCCGACGACGACCAGGTTGAAGCGCGTGTCGTCGAGCGCCGCGAACGTGTCCTCGACCTCGCCGCCGGCGCGCCACCTGAGCGCAAGCCACGGGAAGCGATCGCCCGCGCGCGGCGCGCCGTCCGGCAGGCCACCGAGCGTCTGCGACAGCGAGCTCGCGCGGTAATGGATGCCGGTCTGCGAGACGACACGAAACGCGAAGCGCTGGATCGCCTCGCGACGCATCGCGAAGGCGGCGATGCGCGCGACCACCTTCGTGCGCAGCAGCCCGGCGAGGCGGCTGTCGGACACCACCAGGCGGAACGCGCGATCGGTGGTGTTCAGCAGCCTCCGGGCCACCGGCACACGCTCCTCCTCGTACGAAGCGAGCAGCGCCGCGTCGGCCCGGCCTGCCGCGACGAGCGCGAGCTTCCATCCGAGGTTGTAGGCGTCCTGCAGACCCGTGTTCATGCCCTGCGCACCTACCGGGCTGTGGATGTGCGCGGCGTCCCCCAGGAGAAAGCAGCGGCGATCGCGAAACCGCTCGGCGCCGCGGTGATGGATCCGGTAGGTCGAGAACCACGAGCACGCCTTGAAGCTCAGGCCGGTCCCGGCTTCCCGGTGCAGCGACGGCAGCAGCGATTCGAACGTCACGTCCTTCCTGCCCTGCAGCGACGCCGGCAGGATGCCGATCACGCGCCAGTGGTCGTTCCCGCGCATCGGGAAGAACAGGTGGAATCCCTCGCGCCAGAGGTAGACGTTGACTTCGTCGGCGACCATCGTTCCGGTCGCCTCGGTGTCCGCGACGTAGAACACGTGCTCGTAGGGCGCGCCCGGGAACGCGATGCGGTTGAGCTCGCGCACCGAGCTGTGCGCGCCGTCGCAGCCGGCGACCCACGCGGCGGAGACCGTCCTTATCGTGCCGTCCGGGAGCCTCAGCGTCGCCACCACGCGGTCCGGCTCCTGCGCGAGGCCGACGAGCTCGGTGTTCCACTGCACGGCGAGACCGAAGTCGCGCAGCCGGTCGCCCAGGATGCGCTCGTTGTCGTCCTGCCCCAGGATGAAGATGAACGGGTAGGGCGTCGCCTCGCGGCCGGCGTCGCCGAGCGGAACGCGCGCCATCCTGCGCCCTTCGGCCCAGATGTTCGCCCCGGTGCCGCGCTTGCCGAGCGCGAGCGCCCTGTCGACGACGCCGAGGCTCCTGTAGATCTCCAGCGTGCGCGCCTGGACGCCGACCGCGCGGGTCTCGCGCGAAGGGCCGGCGTGGCGGTCGACGATCAGCACGCGCGTGCCGCGCCGGCCGAGCTGGTTGGCGAGCATCAGGCCGGTCGGGCCGGCGCCGACGATCAGCACTTCGGCATCCATCGGATCCCTTCGGCGTGTCAACGACGATGATGGGTTCGTTCGAGCGCTGCCTGCCGCGCCACCACGGGCGCGTCCGGGGCGCGCGCGAGAGTGTAGATCGCTGCGTCACCCGCCGAAAGGCGCTGGAACGGCCGCGTGCCGCGCGAGACGCGAGGAGCGGCGCTCGGCACGCGTTCGGCGCGCGGTGCGACGTCGCGCGATTCGGGGCGCCGAAGCGCGACGCGCCGCGGTCGCAGAGCCTCGGCAGCGTCCGCGGACGCCGATGTCCGCAGGCGTGGCTAGCCGAACGGCGCCAGGTCGAACGCCATGCTCGACGCCAGGGCGCGCTGCAAGACCGTCGCGTCGAGCCGTGCAGGCGTCGCGTTCCCGGGCTCGACAGCGGCCAGCGGATCGCTCGGCGCGAACGGCGCCGGAGCACCGACGGCGAGACGCAACGCCCCGACCGTCAGGCGACGGCGACGTCGTGCAGTTTCGACCAGACGTCCCTGGCCTGTCGCGACCGGAGTCTCTTGAGCCATTCGTGGTAGGCGTCGATCTGGTCGGTCGACAGATCCTTGAATCGGTCGTGCGTCAGCGAGCGCAGCCATGCCGACTCGTCGGTCAGTCGTCCGTTGCACCATTGGGCGAGACGAGCGTCCGACAGCAGCATGCCCATCGGCCGCCAGCGACGGCGGCGCACGCTCAGCGCGATGCCCCGCAGGTCGACCGCGGCGTTCGCGAGGTAGAGCTCGTCTGCGGCCATGTGCTGGCGAACGCGCGCCGTGCTGCCGTGCAGCCCCTTGGCCATCGCCCTGGCGTCGATGTGGGCCAGCTTCTGCACATGGCCTTCGCGCTTCGCGTCGCGAATGGCGCTCCAGCGCGCCTGGGCTGCGGTGTCGAATCGGGCCATGGTCGATCGTGGTCGGGAGCGTCGATCGCCGCGGAAGACCCGCCGCGATCGTCCGCGGGGAGGAACGTCGCTCAGGCTTTCGGCGGGATGTTCACGTTGAGGCGGAAGACGTTTTCCGGATCGTACGTCGCCTTGATCGATTGCAGTCGCCGCAGGTTCGGCCCGTACGCCGCCGCGAGCGCCTGGTCGCCGACGTCGTCCAGGTCCAGGTAATTGAGGTAGCGGCTCGATCCGGCGAACGTCTTCAGCGTCGCGTGCGTCTCGCGCGCCCAGCCGCGGCCGGCATCATCGCCACCCGGCTCCTTCCACTGCGAGAGCACCAGCGCGTTGAAGCCGCCCGATCGAAGCGCATAGGCCGTGTCCGTCGGCGCGCGTCGGGTCGCGGCGCCGTGGAAGTGCTCGAGCACGATCTGCCCCATCGGGGATGGGCAGCGCAGGAAGCTGTCGACGATCGCGTCGATCGCGGCGTCCGTGAGCTGCTCGACGAATTCCGATTTCCAGTAGTTTCGCGCGCCCGCCGGGTACGACGCGTCGAGCATCGCATTGAGGTTCGTGAACGGGATCGGCCCCATCGCGTCCATCGCCGGTTGGCCGAACGACTTGATCGGCTTGACGGCTTTCTCACCCGAGGACGCATCGCCGAACCAGCCTGCCGCGATCGCGACGAGCTTCGTCGTGGCGTCGGGGCCGGTGATGAGCGCGGCGACCAGCATCAGGTCGTCGGTGGCGCGGGACGCTAGGTCGCGGTAGAGACGGAGCACGTCGCGAGCGCGATCGACGGGCCATGCGACGAGGCCGCCGGTCACGACGGGACCGACCTCGTGCAGCCGGAACTCGAACGACGACGCGACGCCGAAGTTGCCGCCGCCGCCCCGGGCCGCCCAGAACAGGTCGGCGTGCTCGTCCGCGGACGCGCGCACGACGCGGCCATCGGCCAGCACCAGCTCGACGCCAAGCAGGTTGTCGAGCGACATCCCGTACTTCGGCATGAGCCAGCCGAGCCCGCCGCCGAGCGTGAGCCCGGCCACGCCGGTGGTCGACACGACGCCGCCGGTCGTCGCGAGCCCGTGCACCTGCGTCTCGCGATTGAAGTGTCCCCAGAGCGTGCCGCCCGCCGCGCGCGCCGTGCGCGCCGCGGCGTCGACGTGAACGTACTTCATGAGCGAAAGGTCGATCATCAGGCCGCCGTCGACCGTCGACCGGCCGCTGACGTTGTGTCCGCCGCCGCGCACGGCGATCGCAAGGCCATGGTCACGAGCGGCACGAACGGCGAGCGCGATGTCCGCGCTGCCGCGGCACTGGGCGATCAGCGCGGGCCGCTTGTCCACGAGTCCGTTGTGAACGCGCCTCGCGACGTCCCACCCGGGATCCTTGGGCAACAGCAGGCGCCCGCTGAAGCTGTTCGAAAGCTCGGCAACGCTGGTCGAGATATCGGGCATGGCAGCACTCTGCGTGATCGTTCGACGATGATCCGGTATGGCCGATCCAGCCTCGGCACGACACCGCGGACGCCATCGCGAAAGGCACGCGAGGCCAGGCCCGGCAATCGCACCGACCCGCGTCGGCATCGTGGCGGGAGGTTCGGCGACGCACCGTCCCGGGAAGAGTAGGACAGGCTTTGCCGTTTGGCATCCCCCCGATCCGGTTCACGGAGCGGGCCGGGTGCCTCGGGCTGCTATTTTCCCTCTGGAACCAACGGGTCGCGGGTCGCTGGGGCCGATCGGCTTGGCGAATATTCGCCTCGGCGGATGACGAGGGAACACGGCCCGGGAACCTCTTCGCGACCTCGCCGGCGTTCGTCCGCCGGGGGGCGGCGCTAGATCTCGACCCGCGTCCCGAGCTCCACGACGCGATTCGCGGGCAGCCGGAAGAAATCCGTCACGCTGCCCGCGTTCTGCGCCATCGCGACGAACAGGCGATCGCGCCATGGCGCCATGCCGCCTTCCCGTCCCCCGCGGACGATCTTCTCGCGCGACAGGAAGTAGGTCACCTCCATCGGCTCGATCGCGAGCCCGTGCGGCGAGCACAGCTCGAGCGCGTGCGGGACGTCGGGCTTGTCCATGAAGCCGTAGCGCACCCTGACGCGCCAGCACCCGTCGGCGAGCGCCTCGCACTCGATACGCTTGGCGTCGTCGACGCGCGAGACCGGGACGAACTCGACGTGCAGGAACACGTTCCGCTCGTGCAGGACCTTGTAGTGCTTGAGGCTGTGCAGCAGCGCGTTGGGCGTCGCGTCCATGCTGGAGATCAGGAACACCGCGGTACCGGGCACCCGCCCCGGCGGCGAGGCGAGCAGGCTCGCCACGAACGCTCCCAGCGGCGGCGAGCCTCCGCGCAGGCGCTCGAGCAGGAGCGCGCGCCCGCGCCGCCACGTCGTCATCGCCGCGAACAGCAGCGCGCCCACGGCGAGCGGGAACCAGCCGCCGTCCAGGATCTTGTGCAGCGCTGCCGCGAAGAACGTGAGATCGACGAGCATGAAGCACCCGGTGACCACGACGGCGAGCCAGAGCGCGTGGCGCCACCGGTAGCGGACCACGAAGAACGTGAGGAAGGTCGTCGCGAGCATCGTGCCCATCACCGCCACGCCATAGGCGGACGCCAGCCTCGACGACGAGCCGAACCCGATGACCGCGGCGCCCACGGCCAGCAGCAGCAGCCAGTTGAGTCCCGGCAGGTAGATCTGGCCCATCGTCTGCGCCGACGTGTGGCGCATGCGCATGCGCGGAAGGTAGCCGAGCTGCATCGCCTGCTGCGTCATCGAGTACGCGCCGGAGATCGTCGCCTGCGAGGCGATGACCGTCGCGGCGGTCGCCAGCGCGACCATCGGATACAGCGCCCACGCGGGGAACGCGAGGTAGAAGGGGTTCTCGATCGTGGCCGGGTCGCGCATCAGCAGCGCCCCTTGCCCGAAGTAGTTGAGGACCAGCGCGGGCGCGGCGACGCTGAACCACGCGAGGCGGATCGCGCGCTTGCCGAAGTGCCCGAGGTCGGCGTACAGCGCCTCGGCGCCCGTGATCGCGAGCAGGACGGATCCCAGCACCACGAAGGAGGCCGCGCCGTGGCCCGTCGCGAACGCGAGCGCGTAACGGGGATCGATCGCCCGGATCACCTCGGGCGCCTTCGCGATGTTCCAGAGGCCGGACGCTCCGAGCGTCGCGAACCACAGCAGGCAGACCGGCCCGAACAGGAGGCCGACGACGCCGGTGCCGTGGCGCTGGATCGCGAACAGCGCGATCAGCACGCCCGTGGCGATCGGCACGACGTAGGGCTTGAGCGCCGACGTGCCGACCTCGAGGCCCTCGACCGCGGACAGGACCGAGATCGCGGGCGTGAGCACTGCGTCGCCGTAGAACAGCGAGGCGCCGAACACGCCCACCGGCAGGATCGCCGCGAGAAGCCGCGGCCGGTTCCGAACGGACGTCGACGCGAGCGCGAGCAGCGCCATGATGCCGCCCTCGCCGCGATTGTCCGCGCGAAGGACGAGGACGACGTACTTCAGCGACACGACGACCATCAGCGCCCAGAAGATCGCCGAGATGCCGCCGAGGACGTTCTCCGGGGTGAGCGGGATCCCGTGCTGCGGGTTGAACGTTTCCTTGGCGGCGTACAGCGGGCTCGTGCCGATGTCGCCGTAGACGACCCCCAGCGCGAGGAGCGCGAGCGCGGCCGTCGATGGCGTCGATGGCGGCGCGGAGGCGTGCAGGTCCTGGATTTCCGATGATTGCGCGTCCATGCCCCGAGCTTGGGGGCGGCGAGCGCCATCCGAAGGGTGCGAAGGCGATTCTTAACGGGATCTTTACGCGTCCGTTGCGCTAGAGTGCCCGCATGCCGGGCACGCGGTCGTGGGTCGGGTATGCATGGGCGGTGGGCGTGGCGACGGCGTCCACGCTGGCGGGCCTCGCGATGCATCCGCGGTTCGACCTCGTCAACATCGCGATGGTCTACGTGCTGGGCGTCGTGTACGTCGCGCTGCGCCACGACCGCGGGCCGGCGATCGCGACCGCCCTGCTGTGCGTGGTCGCGTTCGACTTCCTGTTCGTCCCGCCTCGGGGCACGCTGACCGTCGACGACGTCCAGTACCTGCTCACGTTCGCCATCATGGTCGTGGTGGCGCTCGTCATCTCGCGGCTGGTGCGGAACGTGCGCGAGCAGTCGCGCGTTCAGGCCGGGCTGGCCATCGAAGCGGAGACCGAGCGCATCCGCAGCGCGCTGCTCGCGTCGATCTCCCACGACCTGCGGACGCCGCTCGCGGTCATCCTCGGCGCGTCGTCGAGCCTGCTTGATGCCGGCGAGAAGCTCGGCGCCGACGAGCGGCGGGCGTTGGCGAAGAGCGTGGTCGACCAGTCGCGCGACATGTCGGAGCGCGTGGCGAAGATCCTCGAGCTGACCCGGCTCGAGTCGGGTGGGCTCGTGCCCGTGCGCGACTGGTCGGCGCCCTCCGACATCGTTCGCGCCGCGCTCGCGCGGTTGCGCGACCGGCTGGCCACGCACCGTGTCATCGTCGACGTGCCGGAGGACCTGCCACTGGTCCGCGTCGACGCGGCGCTGATCGAGCAGGCGCTCTCCAACCTCCTCGAGAACGCGGCGAAGCACACGCCGCCCGGCACGGTGGTTTCCGTGAAGGCGCAGCGACGCGGCGCCGAGCTCCTGGTGTCCGTCGAGGATTTCGGCAGCGCGCTGGCTCCCGACCAGGTGGAGCGCGTGTTCGACAAGTTCTGGCGCGCGTCGCCCGAAGGCGGCGCGGGGGGCGTGGGGCTCGGCCTGGCGATCTGCCGCGCGATCGTCACGCTGCACGGCGGGCGCGTGTGGGCGGAAGCCCTCGCCGGTGGCGCGACGGCGTTCCGCTTCGTGCTGCCCATCGACGAGACGCCGCCGATGCCGGTCGAAGCGCCGGGCGCCGCGGATGGCTGAGCTTCGTCCCGTCATCCTGCTCGTCGAGGACGAGCCGGAGATCCGCCAGTTCCTGCGGACCTCGCTCGGTGCCGAGGGCTACAAGGTCGTCGAGTCCGCGAGCGGACGCCGCGGCTCGATCGACGCGGCGACGCACAAGCCCGATCTCGCGATCGTCGATCTCGGGCTCCCGGACATCGACGGCCTCAACGTCATCCGCAACATCCGGAGCTGGTCGCCGATGCCGATCGTGGTCCTGTCGGCGCGCATCCACGAGCACGGCAAGCTGGAGGCCTTCGAGGCGGGCGCCGACGACTACGTGACCAAGCCGTTCGGCATCCGCGAGCTGGTCGCCCGCATCCGCGTCGCGCTGCGCCACGCCGTCCGCCCGCGCGATGGCGAGCAGGTCGTCGTCCTGGACGATGCGACGATCGACCTCGACAGGCGCGTCGCGCAGCGCAACGGCGTGCCCGTCCGCCTGACGCCGCTCGAGTTCCGCCTCGTCGCGGCTCTGGCCAAGCACATGGGCATGGTCGTCACGCACCGGCAGCTGCTGCGCGAGGTGTGGGGCCCCTCGCACGAGGACGACACGCATTACCTGCGCGTCTACATGAAGCAGCTGCGCGAGAAGCTCGAGCCCGATCCCGCGCAGCCGCGTCACTTCGTCACCGAGCTGGGCGTCGGCTACCGGCTCGAGCCCAGCGAGCCGCCGGACGCCGTGTCGGGCGCGGCGCTCAGCCCGCCGTCGTCGGATCGATGATCGCGCGGACCTCGGCGATGCGGTTCGACGGGAAGTTTCCCGCCACCGCGTGGCGCCGGATCTGCTCCGGGTTCTCGGCGAGGTAGACGCAGTAGATCTTGTCGTCGGTGACGTAGCTCTCCACCCACTGGATCGCGGGGCCCATGCGCTTCAGCACGTCGCACGACCTGGTCGCGATGTCGCGCAGCTGCGCGGCGTCCAGCTTGCCCGCGCCGGGCAGCTCGCGCTCGATCACGAAGCGATGCATCATGGTTTCCTCCGTCGCCGGTCCGACTGGCTCGCCGATCGCGCGGTGTGCGCGGCGGCGGCGCCAGTCTACCGGGTTCGACGCGGAGGGGTTCGGGCGCCGCTAGTGCGCCTTCGCGCCGTTCGCCGACGCCAGCCGCGATGCGAGGCTTCGCAGCAGCGCGGCGCCGTCGCCGCGCCAGGCCGGCCCGTGCATGCAGGCGAGCGTCGTCGGTGCGGTGTCCGCCAGGCGATCGAGCACGCGGCCCGTGCCGGGCGAGTGCGAGTAATAGTCCATGCCGAGCCGCCCCGCCTCGCTCGGCTCGAGGATGTCGGACTCGGTGATCGCGGGGTGCCGCTCGCCGAACTGCGTGAACAGGTCGCCGCAGAAGAGCGTCCGCGTCGTGGCCTCCCCGAGGAATCCGCACTCCCATCCGTGCGGCACGTGCGGCGCGTCGTACCACGCGACGGTATGCCGCCCGATGGCGAGGCGCTCGCCGTCGGCGAGGACGCGTGCCGGGCGATCGGCCAGGTCGTTGATCGACACCATCGCCGCGACCTGGCCGCAGAGAGGCACGGCGCGCGGCGCGAGGGCCAGGAACGGGTTGAGCGTCCCGCACTCGTCGGCCTCGACGTGCGAGAACGAGACGTAGCGGAGCGCCTCGATCGGGATCACGCGCTCGATGGCTTCGCGGACGGTGCCGAACAGCATGCGCGGGCCGGTGTGGAACAAGAGCGGCTCGTCGTCGCGGATCAGGTACTGGTTGAACGTGAATCCGCCGGGGACGACGCTCGCCGGGACGGGCGTGCTGATCCGGAAGATGCCGTCGGCGATCTCGTCGACGCGGGTCGAGGTGGCGTGGGTGGGCGCGTTCATGGCTTTTCCTTTCGCGGGGCAGGGCGGGTGAGGGCGGGGAGCAATCGGGCGAGGCACTCGCCGGCGAGGCGGGCGGCGTCGCTGCTCGAGCGACGATGCGAGAACTCCTTCCAGGCGGGGAAATCGAGGAGCACGAACGCGGCCTCGACGAAGCCGGCGGCCGGCACGCGCTCCGGCGCCGGCGCGGCGGCGATGAGCTCGCGGAGCGCCGTGTTCCCCCGGTCGACGATCGCGCCGAGCTCGGGGCTCAGCGCGGCCTCGTAAAAGCTCTTGCGCATCCAGGGCGCGAGGTAGTCGTGGCGCGCGTACACCGCTTTCGCGAGCAGGCGCAGGCGGTCCGCGGGCGTGCGTCCCGACCGGAACGACTCGGGACCGAGCGGCGGAGCCTTGGCGAGCACGTGGCCGGTGCAGGCGCCGAACAGCGTGTCCTGCCCCGGGAAGTGGTTGTAGACGGTCTGCGGCGAGACTTGCGCGCGTTGCGCGATCATCGCGTACGAGGTCCCGAGCCCGCCGTGCTCGGCGTGCAGCGCCACGGCGGCGTGGACGATGCGTTCGCGCGTTTCCGCTTCGAGCTCGGCGCGGCGGTTCTTCGTGTACGGGCGCTTGGTCATGGGGTGGTCGCGTTTAATTGGATGGACGATACATCCAATTAAATGGCCTGTCAACCCTCTAGGGGGCGGGCCTGCCCAACGCATCGGAGCCCGTCGCCCTTCGCGGGACGCGGAATTCCTGCGCCGCAGCAGACTCCAACCGGGGCGCGACGCCTCCCGCCGGGCTTGCATGGGGCGCCCCGACCCCCACTTGGACAAAACAATGGTCGACGGGGGTGCGGACCGCGCCCCTTTTTGTTACACTTCAAGGCTTTGCTGCGGGCCGAGGAAGGTCAGTGCTCACTCCGCTCAGTTTCACGCTCCTGCGCCAGCTTTCCGACGGCGACTTCCACTCCGGCGAGGACCTCGCCGCGAAGGTGGGATTGACGCGCGCCCGGGTGTCGCAGTTGCTGCGCCAGGCGGAGACCGCGGGCCTTTCGCTCGAGCGTGTCCGCGGGCTGGGCTACCGGCTCAAGGCCGCGCCCGATTTCCTCGACGCCGCCGCCATCCGGCTCGCGCTGACCGGGCTCGGCGCCACCGTCGCGAAGCCGGGCGCCCCGGCGCCCAAGCCGCAGGCGCCGGTCGAGGAAGACCTCGCCCTGAACAGCCAGGAGCGCCCGAGCTTCGATCGCACGCCGCCGGCGCTGCAGGTCGAGGTCGCCGACCAGCTCGACTCGACGTCGAGCGAACTCCTTCGCCGCGCGCCTCGTCGCGACATCCACGGCGCCGTGCTGGCCGCCGAGTGGCAGACCGCGGGCCGCGGTCGCCGAGGACGCTCGTGGACCGCCGTGGCAGGCGGATCGATCACGTTCTCGATCGGCTGGCGCTTCGAGCAGGGCGCGGGATTCCTCGCCGGACTGTCGCTCGCCGTCGGCGTCGCCGTCGCGCGGGCGCTCGAGAAGGAAGGCTACGAGGGCATCGAGCTCAAGTGGCCCAACGACCTCGTGTACCGCCACCACAAGGTCGGCGGCATCCTGATCGAGGTGAACGGCGATGCGCTCGGCCCCTCGACCGTGGTCGTCGGCGTCGGCGTCAACGCGCGCATGCCGCGAGAGGTGCGCCGCGAGATCGCGCAGCCTGTCACCGACCTGCAGACCGTCGCCGGACGAGGCGCGAAGCCCGTCGACCGCAATCGCGTGCTGGCGCGCCTCGTCGCCGAGGTCGCGTCGATGCTCGCGGCGTACGCCGAGCACGGCTTCGCGCCGATCGCGGCCGAATGGCAGCAGCGCCATGCGTTCCAGGGCAAGCCGGTGAAGCTGGTGCTTCCCGACGGCGCCGCCGTGAAGGGCACCGTCGCGGGCGTCGACGCGAGCGGCGCGCTGGTGCTCGCCGACGGGCCGCGTCGCTCCCGGTTCCTTTCGGGCGAGCTGTCGCTGCGCCGCGGCGCCTGATGCCGGCGTGACCGGCGCGGCGCGCACGCCCGCCCCGCTCGTCCTCGCGTGATGCGCTTCGCCGGCGAGACGCTTCCCGCGTCTTCCTCGCGACCTTCTCCCTCGTCGCACGCGTCGCCGCGCCGGTGATTCTCGTCGTCCACATCGGCGGCTCGCGCATGAAGTGGGGCCTCTCGGGCCCGCGCGGCTGGGTCGCGCAGGGCGTCGTCCCCAACGCGGAGATCGGCACGCTCGCGCTGCGCGAATGGCAGAACCTCCCGCGCCCGCGCCGCGTGCTGGGCGTCAACGCCTCCGGCGAGGCGTCGCGCGTGCGCACCGAGGCGCAGCTCACGCGCTGGCGCGTGGCGATGGAGTGGATCGTGCCGTCGGCGAGCGCCGGCGGCATCGTCAACCGCTACGCGGAGCCGGCCTCGCTCTCGCCGGCGCGCTGGACCTCGCTCGTCGGCGCGCGGCGCCGCGCGCTCGCGAGCGAGCTCTTTCCCTCGCCGCTCGTCGTCGTCAACGCGGGCACCCTCATCACCGTCGACGCGCTCGATGCCGCCGGGACCTTCCTCGGCGGCATCGCGCTGCCGGGGTTGCGCGCGATGCTCAACTCGCTCGCGGACGCCTCCCCGTCGTGGCGAAGCGCCGGCGGCCGCTGGCGCGACTTCCCGACCAGCAACGCGGATGCCGCGATGACCGGCGTGCTGGCGGCGGCGAGCGGCGCCATCGGCGAGATGCGCGCGCGCGTGCGACGCGGCGACGGGTCGGTGCATTGCTACGTCACCGGCGGCGCCGCGAGCGAGCTCGCGCCGCACCTCCCGCCCCCGGTGGAGGTCGTGGATAATCTCGTGCTCGAAGGGGCCCTGGCGCTGGTCGCGGCGTGACGCGGGCGCCCGGACGCCGCGACCGCCGATGCGCACCGTCCTCGTCCTGCTGCTGCTCGCGAACCTGACGCTGTTCGGGTACACCTGGCTCGACGGCGGCGCCGGCGGCGAAGCGGTCCGCCTGTCCGAGCAGGTGCAGCCGGACAAGATCAAGCTCCTCACGCCGCAGGAGGTCGCCGCGCTCGGTCCCGCGAAGATCGCGGCGCTCGCGGACGTGTGCGTCGAATGGGGGCCGTTCGCCGACAGCGAGCGCGCCCGCGCCCTCGCCGAGCTCGAGCCGCTCGCGATCGGCAGGCTCGTCTCGCAGAAGCGCGTCGATCCGGCGCCGCTGTGGGGCGCGGTGCTCGCGCCGTACTCGACCCGCGCGAGCGCCGAGCGGCGCGCGAGCGAGTTGCGCCAGCAGAACCTGCGCGACGTGAGCGTCGCGGAGACCGCCGGCAAGTACGTCGTCGCGATCGGCGCGTTCCGCACCGAGGAAGGCGCGACGACCTACGCCTCCGAGCTCGCGCGCCTCGGCGTGGCGATCCCGACCGGGACGCAGCGCCTGCCCGCGGTGCCGCAGTCGATGATCGTGATCCGCGATCCGCCGGCGAACGTCGTCGCGAGGCTGCGCGAGCTGCAGTCGAGCTGGCCCAATGCCGAGACGAAGGTGGGGAGCTGCGACCGCGCGTGACGCGCGATCGAAGGGGAGCCCATGAATCGCCATGCCGACGCGGTCAGTGCAGGCGCCGCGCTCATCGCCGAGGCGCGCCGCGTGCTCGGCAAGTTCACGCTGGTCAAGCCCTCGATCACCGCGGGCGGCGTCGCCGCGGCGCTCGAGACGACGTCGGGCCGCATCTACACCGGCATCTGCCTGGACCTCGCGTGCGGCATCGGCTTCTGCGCCGAGCACGCGGCGGTCGCCGAGATGCTGAAGGCGCGCGAGACCGCGATCCGCCGCATCGTCGCAATCGACGCCGAAGGCGTGCTCGCGCCCTGCGGCCGCTGCCGCGAGCTGCTCGTGCAGGTCGACCGCAGCAACCTCGACTGCGAGGTGATCCTGCCCGGCGACACGATGGCGCGCGTCGCCGACCTGCTGCCGCGCGCCTGGCTCGAGCCGCTGTTCGCGCGCGAGTGAACCCGCTGCCGATACGCGTCGCGCAGGGTGCGCGCGACACCGCGCTGGCCCGCGCGCTGATCGAGGAATACGCTGCCTGGCTCGGCGTCGACCTGTGTTTCCAGGGGCTCGACGAGGAGCTCGCGACGCTGCCCGGCAAGTACGCACCGCCGTCGGGACGGCTGCTCCTGGCCGGCGAGCCCGGCGACGCCGTCGGCTGCGTCGCGCTGCGACCGCTCGCGACCGGCTCGTTCGGCGCGCCGGACGCCGGCTTCGTCGCGCCGGTGGGCGAGGTCAAGCGCCTCTACGTCCAGCCGCGGGCGCGCGGCACCGGCGCCGGTGGCGCGCTTGCGGCCGCGATCGTCGCCGCCGCGCGCACGATCGGGTCCCGTACGCTCTGCCTCGACACGCTCGAGCGGATGCACGCGGCAC
>DASTCK010000188.1:0-6188 GCA_035711225.1 Casimicrobiaceae bacterium | reverse complement strand
CTCGGGCACGACCAGCGCGCCGCGCGCGCGGGGCTCGGCCTCGCCGCCGCGTCGACGACGACCACCGACGTGCACCTCGACGGATGGTCGCTGCGCCGGGAGGGCGAGGTCTACCGCGCGAAGGTCGACGCCCGCGACTTCGCGCTCGACCTCTCCTTCGCGACGACGCAGCCGCCGCTGCTCCAGGGCGAGCGCGGCGTGTCGCGCAAGGGACCGAGGCCCGGCGAGGCGAGCGGCTACTACAGCGTCCCGCAACTCGCGGTGACCGGGTCGATCGAGGCGGGCAGCGGGCCGCTCGCGGTCACCGGCCGGGCCTGGCTCGACCACGAGTGGTCGAGCGCCTACCTCGCGCCCGAGGCCGCCGGCTGGGACTGGATCGGCATCAACCTCGACGACGGGGGCGCCCTGATGGCGTTCCGCATGCGCGGGCGCGGCGGCGGGACGGTGTGGGGCGGCGGAAGCCTGCGGGACGCCGACGGACGGGTGCGGGTGCTCGCGCCCGGCGACATCGCCTTCGTCCCGGGCCGGACCTGGCGGTCGCCGCGCACCGGCATCGCCTATCCGGTAACCTTCGACGTGCGCGCGGGCGACCGGGCGCTGGCCCTCGAGCCGCTGATGGACGACCAGGAGCTCGATGCGCGCGGCAGCGTGGGCATCGTCTACTGGGAAGGGGCCGTCCGGGCGCACGCCGGCGGGCGGCCGGCCGGGCGCGGCTACCTCGAGCTGACCGGCTACGGGGCGCCGCTCACGCTCTAGGCCCGTAATGCCCGGGGGCCCGCCAGCGACTGTGGGGAGCAAACGGGCCCCGATCGGTGTCAGACGCGGTGTCCGACACCGGCCCGTCAGGAGAGATCGATGAAACGCCGTTCGCTGTTGAGCCTCATCGCCACGCTGCCCGTCTTCCGTTCGGCGACCGCCGCCAACCCGGTTCCCCCCGGCGCGACCTCGCCCCAGATCGAGGAGCTCCGCGCGGGCTGGCGCGCGCTGCTCGCGAAGAACGCGGACGTGCCCGCCGACGCGACGCCCGTGAAGCTCTCCCCCGACGAATGGAAGAAACGACTCTCGCGGGAGGCGTACAACGTGCTTCGCGAGGAAGGCACCGAGCGGCCGTTCACGAGCAAGCTCAACGACGAGAAGCGCAAGGGCGTGTTCGTCTGCGCCGGCTGTTCGTGGCCGGTGTTCACCTCCGCGATGAAGTTCGACAGCGGCACCGGCTGGCCCTCGTTCTTCACGACCATCCCCGGCGCGTTCGAGACCTCCCTCGACAACAAGATCATCTACACGCGCATCGAGTACCACTGCGCGAAGTGCGGCGGGCACCACGGCCACGTGTTCGACGACGGCCCGAAGCCCACGTTCCAGCGGTGGTGCAACAACGGCGTGTCGTTGCGATTCATTCCCGCCTAGCGCGGTGCAGGCCCCTTCTCTCTCCGTGCGGACGAAGGAAAAGCGAGGCGGCCGCCGCGAGACCCGTCAGGAGGGCCGCGCCCCCGGTCGGCGCCGTCGCGTCCTGTCAGGACTCTGATGGGCCGGACAGGGCGGCGTGGGGCGAGTCGTCACCCTCCAGGTAGCCGATGATCACCGCATGCAGTTCGGCGGGCACCAGGGGCTTGCGAACGAGGCCCTTGACGCCTGCCGCCGAAAGCTCGGCCGGGTCCACGGCTTCCGCGTAACCCGTGTACAGGACGACCGGGGGCGCTTCCGGCAGGCGTCGGATTTCCCTGGCAAGTTGAAGGCCGCTCATCCGCGGCATCGTCTGGTCCGTGATGACGAGGTCGTAGCCCTCGACGTCGACGCGGAGCGTCGACAGCGCCGCTTCGGGCTCGCCCGCGACGCTCGCCTCGAGCCCCCAGGAATCCAGCAGCTCGCGCATGAACGCCGCCACGGACGGCTCGTCGTCGACGACGAGGACCCGACCGCGCAGCCTGGGGCGAGCCGCCGGCGACACGGTCCGGACGGCATCCGCGCATTCGGGAGCGGCCTCGAGCGCCTCGGCCGGAGGCAGCAGTATCCGGAAGACCGTGCCTCCTCCGGGGAACGTGTCCACGACGACGTGCCCACCGTGCTCGTGCACGATACCGTGGACGACGGCCAGACCCATTCCGCTGCCCTTTCCCACGTCCTTCGTCGTGTAGAAGGGCTCGAAGATCCGATCCAGCACGTCGCGCGGCATGCCGGGCCCGTTGTCGCCGATGACGAGCTCCACGAAGCTGCCGGCGACGGGTTTCCCGCAACTCGCGCACGTGCGATCGACCGCGACGACGGGCCGCACGGCGATATCGACCGTTCCCGTGCCGTTCAGCGCGTCCCGGGCATTGATGCAAAGATTGAGGAGCACCTGCTCGATCTGGACGGTGTCGGCGACCACCTTCGGGACTTCCTCGATCGTCATCCGAAGTTCCAGCGTCGAGGGCATGGCCGATCGAACGAGGTCGTGCGATTCGGAAACGAGCGCGGGAAGCGAAATGGCACTGCGGTCACCCCGGCGGCCCCGGGCAAAGGTGAGCAGCTGCTGGATCAGGTCCCGCGCGCGCAGTCCCGACGCCTGCGCGAGCTCGAGATAGCGCCTGAGCTTCTCGTTGGCCGCAACTTCCCGGTGTCCCGCCGCCAGCACCACATAGCCCAGGATGCCGGTGAGGATGTTGTTGAAATCGTGCGCGATCCCTCCCGCCAGGTGTCCGATGGCCTCCATCTTCTGTGCCTGGCGCAGCTGCTCCTCCAGACGGGCGCGGTCGGCCTCGGCTGCCGCGCGTGCCGTGATGTCCCTGGCCACGGTGATCGCATGGGTCGCGCCGCGGTAACGCACGGGGATCGTCCGCACCTCGATCTGGAAGCGCTCGCCGCTCCGTCGGATGGCCGTCAGCTCGACCTGGCAGGACTCTCCCGCGAGGGTCCGGCGCACGAGCGCATTGAGCGCGTCCACGTAGTCGGACGGCAGCCCGGAAGGGAAAGGCCTTCCGATCACTTCGTCGCGCGAGAAGCCGTACATCTCGAAGTAAGCCGGGTTCGCATCGATCATGCGGAAGTCGGGGCCCCACAGATTGATGGCATCCACCGACACGTTGAAGATGGCCCGGTACTGTTCCTCGCTCGCCGTCTCGTCTTCGACGAACTCGAGCACGCCCCGTTCGTTGTTTGCCCGTCGTCTCGCTTCGAGACGGCGAAGTTCCGTGCGCTGGATCTTCCCCGAGAACGTCTTCGGAATGTCGGCGAACTCGAGCCGACGGATGCGCTTGTACGGGGCGAGCCGCTGGCGCAGGTGCGCGAAGATATCGGCGGCGAGCTCGGCCGTCGGGCTGTAGCCTGCCCTGAGGGTCACCACGCACTTCGGAACCGCGAGGCGGAGCTCGTCGGGGCTGGGCACGACCGCCGCCTCGGCGATCGCCGGGTGCTCGATGGCGACCGACTCGAGCTCGAACGGCGAGATCCGGTAGTCCGACGACTTGAAGACGTCGTCGGCGCGACCGACGTACCAGAGGTAGCCTTCGGCATCGCGCCGGGCCACGTCGCCGGTGCGATAGTTCGTGCGCTCCGCCGGTGCGCTCGCGTCCGTCGGCATGCCGGAATAGCCTTCCATCAACCCCACCGGGCGAGGATCGAGGCGGATCGAGACCTCGCCTTCGTCCGCGGGCGTCCCCTCCGAATCCAGCAACACGACGTCGTACCCGGGCAGAGGGCGCCCCATCGAACCCGGCTTCACCGGTTGCCCGACGGAATTTCCGATCACCGCGGTTGTTTCCGTCTGGCCGAAGCCGTCCCGGACCGTGATTCCCCAGGCCGCCTGGACGCGGTCGACGATCTCCGGATTCAGCGGCTCGCCCGCACCGATCAGTTCGCGGATGGCGAGACGCCCGCGAAACGCCGCGAGGTCTTCCTGGATCAGCATTCGCCAGACGGTCGGTGGCGCGCAGAGCGTCGTGACGCGGCAGCGTTCGAGCACGGCCAGCATCGCCTTCGCATCGAAGCGCGCATAGTTGTAGATGAAGACGCAGGCCCCGGCGTTCCAGGGCGCGAAGAAGCAGCTCCACGCGTGCTTCGCCCAGCCCGGGGACGAGATGTTGAGATGGATGTCGCCCGGACGAAGGCCGATCCAGTACATCGTCGAAAGATGGCCCACCGGGTAGCTCTGGTGCGTGTGGCGCACGAGTTTGGGCTTGGCCGTGGTTCCCGAGGTGAAATAGAGGAGCAGGGGATCCGTCGCGCGCGTTCGGGCGTCGGGCGTGAAGGTGGCGGGGAAGCGGCTGGCGTCGGCGAAATCCAGCCAGCCGGGAACGGATTCGCCGACGGCGATTCGCGTGAAATCACCGCCAAGGGCATCGATCTTCGAGGCGTTCGCCGAGCCCGCGACGACGTGGCTCACGCCGCCCCGCGTGATTCGATCCCGCAGATCCTCGCGCGCCAGGAGGCTGGCGGTCGGGATCAGGACGACGCCGAGCTTGATTGCCGCGAGCATGACCTCCCAGAGCGCCGGCTCGTTGCCCAGCATGAGCAGGAGGCGGTCGCCACGCTGCATGCCCTGCGCGTGCAGCCAGTTGGCGACCTGGCTGGAACGAGCGGCAAGCGCCGCGAATGACAGGCGATGCTCCTCGCCCGATTCCTCGACGATCCACAGTGCCGGATTCTCGTTGCCGGCCGCCATCGTGTCGAAGTAATCGAGCGCCCAGTTGAACTCGGGCATGCGCGGCCATGCGAAGCCCTTGCGTGCGCCTTCGTAGTCGGCGCGATGGGCGAGCAGAAAGTCGCGCGCTTCGAGGAACGGGGATGTGGCGGTCATCGGCGCTGCCAGCTCCGGGCGTTGGCCAGGGTTGCACCGGAGAGTCTAGCGGCTGGCGCGCGCCAGGAGGGCCCAGATTACCCGCGGGTTACCAACGAAACGCGCGCGTTACACAATCACGGGAGCCACCACGCACCGGATCCTCGGCGCCGGCACGTTCGCTGCCGGCCTTTGCGCGGACCGCTCCAGGGCCCCGGAACCCGCGTCGGGTCCGGGTTTCGGGGCACCCTGGCGCGTCGGAGCGGCGCGTCCGGCCGCGGCTCCCCCTCCCCCCGATGCGCGGAAAGCGTCGGGGCGGCTTCGCTCCGGCGCTTTGGTATGCTGCATCCGTGAACGACCCTCGCGTCTTCTTCGCCGCCGAGCGCACGCTGCTCGCCTGGGTGCGCACCGGCATCGCCGTGATGGCGCTGGGGTTCGTCGTCGAGCGCTTCGGGCTGTTCGTGAGCCTCGTCGCGCAGCAGGTCGGCCACCCGGCGAGCCCGCTGCACACGACCGGCTCGAGCATCATCGGGACGCTGCTCGTCGCCGCGGGCGTCGCGGTGATCGTGTTCGCGGCCGTGCAGCAGGCGCGCTTCGTGCGGACGCTGCCCGCCTCCGACCTGCCGGCGAGCTACAGCATCGGCTGGGCGCTCGCGTTCTCGCTCGCGTTCGCCACGCTGGGCGGCGCGCTCGCGATCTACCTGGCGCTGACCTGAATTCGTCGGGCCGAAGCGCGCGGCCCGGATCGGGGACGGCCGGGAGCGGCCCCGTCAGCGGCGTCCCGCGGCCAGCACGCCGGGCACCTCGCGCACCAGCGCGAGCGCGCGCTTCAGCTGCTCGACGCCCGCGACCTCGATCGTGAAGCTCATCCGGGCGAGATGCTGGCGCGTGAGCGTGTTCACCGCGGTCACGTTGATCTTCTCGCGCGAGAACACTTCCGAGATGTCGCGCAGCAGGCCGGGCCGGTCGCCGGACTCGACGACGATGTCGACGGGGAACACCTCGTCGCGCCGGTCGCCCCAGTTCGCCTCGATCAGTCGCTCGGGCTCGCGTGCGCGGATGCGCGCGAGGTTGGGGCACGATGCGCGGTGGATCGTGATGCCCTTGCCGCGCGTCACGAAGCCCGCGATCGGATCGGGCGGCGCCGGCTTGCAGCACCGCGCGAGGCCCGTCATCAGCCGGTCGACGCCCACGATCAGGATGCCGCTCCCCGAGCCGCTCGCCTTGCTCGCCCGCGTGACGACGGCCTCGCCGCCGGCGCCGGCGGGAGCCGGCGCCGGTGCGATCGCCGCCTTGATCGCGAGTTGCAGCTGGCGCAGATTGATCTCGTCGCGCGCGTACGCGGCGAACAGCTCGTCGGGCTTCGCGTAGCCCGCCTTCGCCGCGAGCGTGTCGAGGTTGAGCGTCGACGCGCCGGCGCGCGCGAGCTCGCGCT
>DASTCK010000187.1:0-2189 GCA_035711225.1 Casimicrobiaceae bacterium | reverse complement strand
CGCTCGTCGTCGCGATCGGCGACGTGATCCGTCCCGACTGGGTCACGTCGACGACGCTCCTGATCGCGCTCGCGACGGTGATGCTGGTCGGCGCCGGCGTGTCGCTGCTCGCGATCTTCGTGCCGCCGTTCGCGCGGCTCTTCCTGTCGAAATACCGGATCGCTACCGAGGTGCGACAGTTCGCGCAGGCGTTCTTCCTCGAGCGGCAGCTCTTCCGCACGCGCAGGCGCCAGGGCATCCTGATCCTGGTCGCGCGCTTCGAGCACCGCGTCGAGCTGATCGCCGACATCGGCTTCGACGGGCGCGTCGCCGCGTCGGAATGGGGCAGCGTCATCCCGCCGATGGTCCCGCTCCTGCGCGAGGGCCGCGCCGACGACGCGCTGATCGCGGGCCTCGACGCCCTCGACGCGCTGCTCGCGTCGCGCGGCTTCGCCGGCGGCGGCGAGCAGGCCAACGAGCTGCCCGACGCGACGATGCACGAGGACAGGGCGGACACATGATCGCGACGGGCCGTTTCCGCCTCGGCGCGGCGGTCGCCGTCGCAGCGTGGGCGCTCGTGTCGGCGGGGCCGTCGCCCGGCGCCGACGTGCCGTTCCTCACCGGGCGCGTCGTCGACGAGGCGAACATCCTCTCGGCCGGCGCGAAGGAGAAGGTCTCCGGGCTCTCGGCGCAGCGCGAGCAGGCGTCCGGCGACCAGATCGTCGTGCTGACCGTGCGCTCGCTCGACGAGAGCATCGAGGGCTACGCGACGAAGGTGTTCGAGGCGTGGAAGCTCGGGCAGAAGGGGAAGGACAACGGCGTGCTCGTCATCGTCGCGCCCAACGACCGCAAGATGCGCATCGAGGTCGGCTACGGGCTCGAGGGGACGCTGACCGACGCCGCGTCCGCGCGCATCATCCGCGAGGCGATGACGCCGCAGTTCAAGGGCGGCAACTACGACGCCGGCGTGCTCGCCGGCGTGCAGGCGATCGTCGACACGCTGGACGGCAAGGGCGACTGGGGCGCCGCAGGGGCGGACACGCCGTCGTCGACGAAGTCGTCGTTCGCGTCGATCGAGGAGCAGCTGCCGCCGTGGCCGATGCGCATCCTGCTCGGCGCGTTCATCTTCGGGATCATCGGGCTGTTCACGTTCATCGGGATCATGACGCCCGGGATGGGCTGGTTCCTCTACTTCTTCCTGATCCCGTTCTGGGCGATGTTCCCGATCATCATCCTCGGCGTGAAGGGCGCGCTGTCGCTCCTGGGCGTCTACCTCGTCGGATTCCCGGTGGCGAAGCTGATCGTGAGCCGCCAGCCGTGGTACGCGAAGGCCGCGCAGGAGATGAAGACAAAGGGGACGACGACGATCGGCGGCATGGTCGTATCGAGCCGGGGCGGCAGTTCGGGCGGCGGCTACTCGTCGGGCGGCGGCGGAGGATTCTCCGGCGGCGGCGGCAGCTCGGGCGGCGGCGGGGCGTCGGGAAGCTGGTAGGCGCGCCCGGCCGCGCCGGCGCGAGATCCGGTCAGGCGCGCGCCGTCACCACGTAACCGCGTTCGCCCGCTTCGCTCGCTCGCGGCGTAGGCTCCTCGGCCACGTCGCGGAAGCCGGCCGACGCGACGAGCTCGGCCAACTCGCCAGCGTCGTACCACGTCGTCGCACGCCGCGCGTGCTCCTCGGCGAGCGCCACCGCGCCCTGGCGGTGAGTGTAGCGTGCGTCGGTGCGTGCGAGCCGGGCGTCGGTGTCCACCGAGGTCTCCGCGCGCAGGCGAATCTGCGAGCCGTCGCCGAGCGCGACGCTGGTGAGCTCGACCAGCGGCGCGCCGAAGCGCGCGTGCGCGAACGGCGGCACGCGCGCGTCGACGATCAGGAGGCCCGGCTCGACCAGGTGCGCGCGCAGCCGCTCGAGCGCGACGCGCGCGGCGACCGGATCGGCGATGCGCTGGAACGCGTCGCCGTCGAGGATGGCGGCGGCGTAGCGCGTCGGCAGGTTGAGCGCCGGGAGCGCCTGGCGGTAGAGGAGCGTGCTCCGGCCGGCGGCGGCGAGGCGCGCGGTCGCGAGCGCCAGCGCCGCGCCCGACGCGTCGGCGCCGTGCATCGATACGCCGCGCAGCACGAGCGGCACGAGCAGGCGGCCCGAGCCGCACATCGCGTCGAGCACGAGCCCGGCGTCGCGCGGCAGGCGGTCGACGTACCAGTCGATTTCGCCGGA
>DASTCK010000186.1:0-5229 GCA_035711225.1 Casimicrobiaceae bacterium | reverse complement strand
CGCGACCGCGCTCGGCCCGTATCGCGAGCAGGGGATCGCGTCGTGGTACGGGCGCAAGTTCCACGGGCAGCGCACGTCGGTCGGCGAGGTGTACGACATGTTCGGCATGACGGCCGCGCACCCGACGCTGCCGCTGCCGTCGTACGCGCGCGTCACGAGCGTCGCGAACGGCCGCTCCGTGGTCGTGCGCGTCAACGACCGCGGGCCTTTCCTGCACGGCCGCATCGTCGACCTCTCGTATGCGGCAGCGCACCGGCTCGGCATCGCGCAGCGCGGCAGCGGCGAGGTCATCGTCGAGGCTGTGCTGCCCGGCGGAGCGACGTTCGCCTCCGCCGCCCCCTCGATGGACTCCGCCCCCGCGTCCGGCGGGACCGTCGTGGCGCCGCTCGCCTCCGCGCCCCCGGTCGTCGCCGCGCCGGTGCCCCCCGCCGCGGGCGCTCCCGATCCCGCGGAACCGCCGATTCAGGCCGCGGCGGGCGGCTACGTGGTGCAACTCGGGGCGTTCGCGAGCGAGCCGAATGCGAAGAATTTCCTGGCGCACGTCCAGGCCCAGCTCGCGCAGGCCCGCGTCGAGCCGCGCGTGCGGCAGGCCGGCGGCCTCTACCGGGTCTATGTCGGACCGTATGCGACACGCGACGAGGCGCGGCGCACGGCCGACCGCCTCGCCGGCTCGTTCGGCGTCGCGACGGCGGTCGCACCGCATTGAATACGCGGTCGAAGTGAACCCCGCGCCGATCGGGCGGTCGTTATAATCGACGCTCCGGGGCGCGTGGGGAGGACGTGGCCGCCGGGGCCGGCCTTCGCCTCGACCCCCACCGAATGAGACCCCTGCACCGACGCTCCTTCCTGCTCGCGCTCGCCACCGCGCTCGCGCTGCCGCTCGCTCCGGCGCACGCGCAGCTCACGATCGAGATCGTCGGCGGCGCCGGCACCGCGATCCCGATCGCGATCGTCCCGTTCGAAGGCGAGAGCGGCTTTCCGCTGGGCATCTCGGGCATCGTCACGGCGGACCTCGAGCGCTCGGGGCTGTTCCGCGCGGTGGACGCGGGCGGCGTCGTGCCGCGGCCGGCGCGCGCGGAGGACGTGCGCGTCGACGTATGGCGCTCGCGCGGGGCCGACGCGGTCGTCGTGGGCTCGATGCAGCCGCTCGGCGAGGGCCGCGTCGACGTCCGCTACGCGCTGGTCGACGCGGTGCGCGGCGGCATGCTCTCGTCGACGCGCTACGTCGTGACCGCCGCGCAGTTTCGCGCGACCGCACACAAGATCGCCGACGAGATCTACCAGAAGCTCACCGGCGACGTCGGCGTGTTCTCGACGCGCATCGCCTACATCGCGAAGCAGGGGCCGCGCTACCAGCTCATCGTCGCGGACGCGGATGGCGCCGACCCGCAGACCATCGTCAGCACCGACGAGCCGCTCCTGTCGCCGCGCTGGTCGCCCGACGGCACGCGGCTCGCGTACGTGTCGCTCGAGCAGCGCAAGCCGGTCGTCTACGTTCAGAACCTCTCGACCGGTTCGCGCACCGCCATCGCGGCGTTCCGCGGCAGCAACAGCGCGCCGGCCTGGTCGCCGGACGGGCGCCAGCTCGCCGTGACGCTCACCCGCGACGGCGGCTCGCAGCTGTTCGTGATGAACGCCGACGGCACCGGGCTACGGCGGATCATGACCTCGCCGGGCGCCGACACCGAAGCGTTCTTCATGCCGGACGGCCGCTCGCTGCTGTTCACGTCCGACCGGGGCGGCAGCCCGCAGATCTACCGGGTGGGCCTCGACGGCAACGGTGTCGAGCGCATCACGTTCGACGGGACGTACAACGTGTCGCCGCGCGCGCTGCCGGACGGCAAGGGAATGGTGTACGTGCGTCGCGACGCCAACCGCTACCAGATCGCGATCATGGACTTCGCCACGCGCCAGACGCAGGTGCTCACGGCGGGGCCGCTCGACGAATCCCCCAGCGTCGCGCCCAACGGCAAGCTCGTGCTGTACGCGAACGAGACCGGGGGGCGTGGTATCTTGAATGCGGTGTCCGCCGACGGGCGCGTGAAGCAGCGCATCGTCGCGCCGGCCACCGACGTGCGTGAACCGGCCTGGGGCCCGCTGCCCCGCTAGCCACTTTCGTTCCGCGACCCGCCGTCCGTAAACTGCCCAGGAGGACAACAATGAACCGTATCGTCGTCGCCGCCGCATTCGCCGCACTCCTCGCCGGATGCCAGAGCCAGCCGACCACGCAGACCGCCGCGCCGGTCGAGGACCGCGCCGCGTCGTCCACGACCACGCCGGGCACGGGCGCGTCCACCGCGGGCGCGGGTTCGTCCGGCGTCGCGGGCACCGCGCAGGGCGCCACGCGCCCGGGCGGCGCCGGCGGCAACCCGCTGCGCGACCCGGCGAGCGTCCTGTCGAAGCGCGCCGTCTACTTCGACTTCGACAGCTTCGTCGTGCGCGACGAGTTCCGCCCGCTGATCGAGGCGCATGGGCGTTACCTCGCGGGCAACCGCAACGCGCGCATGACGATCCAGGGCAACACCGACGAGCGCGGCTCGCGCGAGTACAACATCGCCCTCGGCCAGAAGCGCGCCGATGCGGTGAAGCGCATGATGACGCTGCTCGGCGCGCAGGAGTCGCAGATCGAGACGGTGAGCTTCGGCAAGGAGAAGCCGCGGAACCCGGGCCACGACGAGGCCTCGTGGGCCGAGAACCGTCGCGACGACATCGTGTACTCGGGCGAATGATGCGCGGCGCAGCGGGCCGCGGCCGCCTGCGGGGCGCGGCGCTCGCGGTCGCGCTCGTGCTCGCGCTGGGCGCAGGCGCGACGCGCGCGGCGCTGTTCGACGACGACGAGGCGCGCAAGCGCATCGCCGACACGAACCTGCGGCTCACGCAGGTGCAAAAGCAGCTCGAGGACCGCATCGCGGCGCTGGAACAGCAGCTGAAGGCGCAGGGGCTGGTCGAGATGCTCGGCGCCGTCGAGCAGATCAAGGCCGATATCGCGCGCCTGCGCGGCCAGGTCGAGGTGCTGGGCTTCGAGCTCGCCGAGGCGCAGAAGCGCCAGCGCGACCTCTACGTCGACCTCGATTCGCGGCTGCGCAAGCTCGAGACCGCGCCTCCGCCGGCCGCCGCCCCGGCGCCGACCGCGACGCCACCGCTGGGCACGGTTCCGGGGCCGCCGGGCGGGCCGATCGCCGGCACGCCGGCCCCCGGGGCCGCGACGATCGCGGTGCCGGTTCCGCCGGGCGCGACCGCGACCGGGACTGGCGACGCGGCGGCCGAGCAACGCGAGTACGACGCCGCGCTCGAGCAGTTCAAGCGCGCCGACTACCCCGGCGCAATCGCGTCGTTCGGCGCGTTCGTGCGCAACCGTGCGAAAAGCCCGCTCGCGCCGTCGGCGCAGTACTGGATCGGCAACGCGCACTACGCGCGCCGCGATTTCCGGGCGGCGATCGCCGCGCAGCGGCTGCTCGTGCAGGTCTATCCCGACAGCACCAAGGTGCCCGACGCGATGCTCAACATCAGCTCGGCGCAGAGCGAGCTCAACGACAACGCCGCCGCGCGGCGCACGCTCGAGGAGCTGATCGCGAAGTACCCGACGTCGGAGGCGGCGGGCAAGGCGCGGCAGCGGCTGGGGGTCAGGTAGGGATCGGGAATCAGAAGCGTCCCGCATCCCTTGGCGGCGCATCGAGCGCCGGTCGTCCCCGTCGTTGGATTCGCGTAGTCGACCACGAACCGAGAATGCGTCGACGAACGACGCCCCGCCGGGTCTCGCGCGAAACGCGACACCACCGATTCTTGATTCCCGACCCCTGATGCCTGCGTTCGCGCAGCGAATCGCCGCCTGGCAGCGCACGCACGGCCGCCACGACCTGCCGTGGCAGCGCACTCGAGATTCCTACCGGATCTGGGTGTCGGAGATCATGCTGCAGCAGACGCAGGTCGCGACGGTGCTCGGCTACTACGAGCGCTTCATGACCGCGTTCCCCGACGTCGCGGCGCTCGCGAAGGCGGGCGAGGACGACGTGCTCGCGCGCTGGAGCGGTCTCGGCTACTACAGGCGTGCACGCCACCTGCACGCGGCCGCGCGCGTCGTGGTCGAGCGGCTGGGGGGCGCCTTCCCGACCGACGCGGCGACGCTCGTAACGCTCCCGGGGATCGGCCGCTCGACGGCGGCGGCGATCGCCGCGTTGTCGAGCGGCGAGCGGGCCGCGATCCTCGACGGCAACGTCAAGCGCGTGCTTGCGCGTCATCGCGGCATCGCCGGGGATCCCGGCACCCCGGCCGTCGAGAAGGCGATGTGGACGCTCGCGACGCGGTTGTTGCCCCGCGAGGGCGTCGAGGCGTACACGCAGGGCATGATGGACCTCGGCGCGACCGTGTGCACGCGCACGCGGCCGCGCTGCGACCGCTGCCCGGTGGCCGGCGATTGCGTGGCGCGACGCGAAGACCGTATCGGCGAATTGCCCGGCAAGCGCGCGCGCCGCGAGCTGCCGCATCGCGAGGTCCAGGTCGTGCTGGTCGAGCGCGCGGGCGAGGTGCTGCTCGAGCGGCGGCCCGCGACGGGGGTGTGGGGACGCCTGTGGAGCCTGCCCGAGATCGGCGTCGGCGAGGATCCGGTCGTCGCGCTGCGCCGGCGTTACGACATCGGTGCGCGGCTCGTCGGCCGGCTCGCGCCGGTCGAGCATGCGTTCACGCACTACGCGCTGACGATGCACCCGTCGCGGCTCGCCGCGCGCGCGTCGCGCGGGGCCGCGCCGGCCGAATGCGTGTGGATTGCGCGCGCCGATCTTCCCGGCGCCGCGCTGCCGGCGCCGATCCGGCGGCTCCTTCAGGGGTCAGGTTCGCGACCCGGCCCCGACCGGGGGGTGGGGTTGCGGAACTGACCCCACGCTGAATCAGACGTCGGCGGCAGGACGCTCAACGCGCGACGGTCGCCGCGAACTCGCGCAATTCGACCGGAAGCCTGGCATCGGCGTCGGCGTGCGTGCGGCGGAAGCGGCGCAATTCGCGCGCGGCGCCGTCGGGGTCGCCCGCCGCGAGCAGGCGACGGATTTCCGCGATGAACACGTCGGGCGACGTCACCGGCGTCGCGCGCGGCCCGGCGCTCGAACGCGTGGCGCGGGCCGCGACCACGTCGGCCGCGCCCGAATGCGCGGTTGAAGCGGCCGGGGCGACTGTCGCCTCGCGCGCCGCGCGGGGCGCGCCGGTCGCCGGCGCCGAAGAAGATGGGGCCGTCGCAGG
>DASTCK010000185.1:0-11763 GCA_035711225.1 Casimicrobiaceae bacterium | reverse complement strand
CATCAGCGTGAGCGGCGCGCCCAGCGACTGCGAATGCGCGACGAGCGAAGCCGGCGGGTCGGCGTCGCCGCAGACGGCGGGAACGAGCGCGCGAAAAATGCCGGCCTTCTCGCGGCCGATCGCCTCGCGCGTCGGTCCGAGGTACTCGATGTGATCGAGGTCGATGCTGGTGACGACGGCGACGTCCGCGTCGACGATGTTCACCGCGTCGAGCCGCCCGCCCAGCCCCACTTCGAGTATCGCGACGTCGAGCTCGGCGCGCGCGAACAGCCACAGCGCGGCGAGCGTGCCGAACTCGAAATACGTGAGCGGCACCGCCGGGCCGCCGGCGGTCCTCGCGCCCTCGACCGCGTTCAGCGCGGCGAGCATCGCCTCGTCGCCCGCCTCGCGCCCGTCGAGGCGCACGCGCTCGTTGTAGCGCATCAGGTGCGGCGACGTGTAGAGACCCGTGCGGTAACCGTCGGCGCGCAGCATCGCCTCGAGCATCGCCGCGGTCGACCCCTTGCCGTTGGTGCCGGTGACGGTGATCACCGGGCAGGCGATGGGCGCGTCGAGGCGCGCGAGCACCGCGCGCACGCGATCGAGCCCGAGCGCGATCGCGCTGGGATGGAGCGTCTCGAGGTAGGCGAGCCAGCCGGCGAGATCGGCCGGCCGGTCGAAAGCGGCGCTGGCGTTCAGTCGAGGTCTCCCGGGACCAGCGAATAGACCGCCGCCTCGTGCCACGCGCCGCGCAGCAGGAGCCGGTTGCGGGCATGGCACTCGAAGCGCGCCCCGGCCTTCTCCGCCACGCGGCAACTCGCGCGGTTGCCGCGCATCGCGACGATCTCGACGCGGCCGAAGCCCATCGACGCGAACGCCCAGCGCGCGACCAGCCGGACCGCCGCCGGCGCGACGCCCTCGCGCGTGCGCGACGTGCGCACCCAGTACCCCAGGTTCGCGATGCGCTGCTCGTGGTTGATCTGGTTCAGCCCCGACGCGCCGAGCGTCTCGCCGGTGCGCGCGTCGGCGACGAGCAGGCTGAAGTCCTTGCGGGCGTCCCACTCGGCGTCGCGCACCTCGAGCCAGTCGGCGGTGTCGGCGATCGTGTAGCCGTCGTGCATCCACGGCATCCACACCGCGAGCTCCGCGCGCGACTCGTCGACGGCGGCGTAGAACGTCGCGAGGTCGCTCGGCAGGAAGCGGCGGACCGCGATGCGCCCGTCGGTGGCGAGCGGCGTCACGGCGTGGCGGCGGTCAGGTCGTCGGCGCGGGCGAGCGCGTGAGGAGCGCGAGCAGTCGCGGCAACTCCTCGCGCAGCGTGCGCCGATCGACGATCGCGTCGATGGCGCCCTTCTCGAGCAGGAACTCGGCGCGCTGGAAGCCCTCGGGCAGCTTCTCGCGCACCGTCTGCTCGATCACGCGGGGGCCGGCGAAGCCGATCAGCGCGCCGGGCTCGGCTAGCACGAGGTCGGCGACGAACGCGAAGCTCGCCGAGACGCCGCCCATCGTCGGGTCGGTCAGGAGCGACACGAAGGGCAGCCTCGCCTTCGCGAGCTCCTGCAGCGCCGCCGTCGTCTTCGCCATCTGGAACAGCGAGTTGACGCCTTCCTGCATGCGCGCCCCGCCGGAGGCCGAGATGCAGACGAACGGCACGCGGTTCTCGTAGGCGACGCGCACGCCGCGCACGAAGCGCTCGCCGACCACCGAGCCCATCGAGCCGCCCATGAACTCGAACTCGAACACCGCGAGCACGAGCGGCACGCTCGCCACGCTGCCCTGCATCACGACCAGCGCGTCGGTCTCGCCGGTCTCCTCGAGCGCCGCGGCGAGGCGCTCCGGGTATTTCTTCTGGTCCTTGAACTTGAGCGAGTCGATCGGCAGGACCTCGGAGCCGATCTCGAATCGCCCCTCGGCGTCGAGCAGCTGGTCGATGCGCACGCGCGCCGACACGCGCGTGTGGTGGCCGCACTTGGGGCACACCGACAGGTTCTTCTCGAGGTCGGTGCGGTAGAGCACCGCCTCGCACGCGGCGCACTTGATCCACAGCCCCTCGGGCACCGCCTGCCTGCGAGCGCCGGGCGTGCTCTTGATGCGCGGGGGGAGCAGTTTCTGGAGCCAGCTCATCGTACCCCCGCGCGTCAGAGCCGATTGCCGGGGACGCCGGCGACGGCGTCGAGCGGTTTCGGGCGGAAATCGGCGCCGACCCCTGGCATCGCGTCGAGCGCCGCGCGGATCGTCGCGAGCCAGGCGCCGGCGCGCGCGGCCGCGCCCTCGGCGGGGCCGTTCTCGATTTCCTGGATGACGCGGCTGCCGATGACCACGGCGTCCGCGTGCGCCGCGATGGCCTGCGCGCTCGCTGCGTCGCGGATGCCGAAGCCGACACCGACGGGCAGCTTCACGTGCCGGCGGATCTCCGCAAGGTGGCGCGCGACGTCGGCGGTGTCGAGGTGCCCGGCACCGGTGACGCCCTTGAGCGAGACGTAGTAGACGTAGCCGCGAGCGAGCGACGCGACCGCCGCGATCCGCGACGCGGGCGTCGTCGGCGCGAGCAGGAAGATCGTCGCGACGCCGCGCTCGTGCATGCGTGCGGCGAACTCGCGCGCCTCCTCGGGCGGGTAGTCGACGACCAGCACGCCGTCGACGCCCGCGTCGCGGGCGCGGTCGCCGAACGCGTCGATGCCCATCGCCTCGATCGGGTTCGCGTAGCCCATCAGCACGACCGGCGTCGTCGCGTCCTTCTCGCGAAAGCGCCGGACCACCGACAGCACGTCCTTGAGCCCGGTGTGGTGCGCAAGCGCACGCTCGGACGCGCGCTGGACCACCGGGCCGTCCGCCATCGGATCGGAGAACGGAACGCCGAGCTCGATCAGGTCGGCGCCCGCCGCGGCGAGCGCGTGCATCACCTCGAGCGTCACGCCGATCGAGGGATCGCCCGTCGTCACGTACGGCACGAGCGCCGTGCGTCCTTGCGCGCGGAGCTTCGCGAACGTCGCGTCGATGCGATGGGTCACGGGCGGCGCGAGCCCGGCGACCGACGGGCCGCCCCGAGGTCGCCATGCCCCCCGGGGGGAGGCGCGCTCTGCGCGCTTCGGGGGGATGAATTCGCGGGCACCGAGAAGTCGAGGCCCGAGCGCTCGGCGACGGTCGCCATGTCCTTGTCGCCGCGCCCCGAGAGGTTGACGAGCAGGATGCGCTCCTTCGGAAGCGTCGGCGCGAGCTTGGCCGCGTAGGCGAGAGCGTGCGCGGACTCGAGCGCCGGCAGGATGCCCTCGGTGCGGCAGCAGCGGTGGAACGCTGCGAGCGCCTCGTCGTCGGTGATCGACACGTACTCCGCGCGGGCCGTGTCCTTGAGCCATGCGTGCTCCGGTCCGACGCCCGGATAGTCGAGGCCCGCCGACACCGAGTGCGTCTCGATGATCTGGCCATCGTCGTCCTGCAGCAGGTAGGTGCGGTTGCCGTGCAGGACGCCGGGCCGCCCGGCCGACAGCGACGCCGCATGGCGCCCCGTCTCGATGCCCTCGCCCGCCGCCTCGACGCCGACGAGCTTCACGTCGGCGTACGGCAGGTACGGGTGGAAGATGCCCATCGCGTTGCTGCCGCCGCCGACGCACGCGATCACGACGTCGGGCTGGCGTCCCGCGGCCTCGGGCATCTGCGCCAGGCACTCGCGGCCGATCACGCTCTGGAAGTCGCGCACCATCATCGGGTAGGGATGCGGACCCGCGACGGTGCCGATGATGTAGAACGTCGACTCGACGTTGGTCACCCAGTCGCGCATCGCCTCGTTGAGCGCATCCTTGAGCGTCTTGCTGCCCGACTCGACCGGCACGACGGTCGCGCCGAGCAGCTTCATCCGGTAGACGTTCTGCACCTGGCGGCGCACGTCCTCGCTGCCCATGTAGACGACGCACTCGAGGCCGTAGCGCGCCGCGACGGTCGCCGTCGCGACGCCGTGCATGCCCGCGCCGGTCTCGGCGATCACGCGCGGCTTGCCCAGTCGCCGCGCGAGCAGCGCCTGGCCGATGCAGTTGTTGATCTTGTGCGCGCCGGTGTGGTTCAGGTCCTCGCGCTTGAGCCAGATCTGCGCGCCGCCGAGCTCGCGCGACCAGCGCTCGGCGTGGTACACCGGCGTCGGGCGCCCGACGTAGTGCTTGAGCTCGCGCGCGAACTCCGCGGCGAACGCGGGATCGCGTCGCGCGGCCTCGTACTGCGCCTTGAGCTCGTCGAGCGCGCGGATCAGCGTCTCGGCCACGAACACGCCCCCGTAGGGACCGAAGTGGCCGCGCGCGTCAGGCAGGTCGAGCTGTTGCATCTGCATGGC
Source organism: Casimicrobiaceae bacterium (assembly GCA_035711225.1). Taxonomy (GTDB): domain Bacteria; phylum Pseudomonadota; class Gammaproteobacteria; order Burkholderiales; family Casimicrobiaceae; genus VBCG01. Next base: position 7,463 of record DASTCK010000185.1, on the reverse strand, counting down.
GTACCTCGGCGACGAACGCGGCGATGCGCGCCGCGTCCTTGATTCCCTTCCTCGGCCGTCCTTCCGCGTCGAGCACCTCGACGCCCGACGAGACGTCGACGCCCCAGGGCATGGCCCGCCGGATCGCCGCGCCGACATTGCCGGCGTCGAGCCCGCCGGAGAGCACGAGCGGCCGCGGCAACCGTCGTGGCACGCGGTCCCAGTCGAACGTCCGGCCGGTGCCGCCCGGCATTCCGCCCTCGGGCGGCGCATCGAGCAGGAGGCCCGCGGCGTCGTCGTATGGCGACAGCGATTCTAGCAAATCGACCCCCGGCCCCACGGCGAGCGCCTTCAGGTAAGGCCGGCCGAACGACCGGCACAGCGCGGGGCTCTCGCGACCATGGAACTGCAGCATCGCGAGCGGCACCGCTTCGAGCACCCGGCGCACCTCGTCCTCGGTGGGGTCGACGAAGAGCCCGACCGTCGTCACGAACGGCGGCAGCGACGCGGCGATCGCGCGCGCCTGCGCGACGTCGACGCGACGCGGCGTGCCGGCCCAGAACACCATCCCGATCGCATCGGCCCCCGCGCGCGCGGCGGCGATGCCGTCGTCGACACGGGTGATGCCGCAGATCTTGATGCGGGTGCGCATGGCGGAAGGCAGGAATGCGGGAGTGGGGAGTGGGGAGTGGGGAGTGGGGGCGGCAAGTTGTGGCGCGACGGAGGATCGAGCGAGACCGGGGTTGCTGCTCCCTACTCCCTACTCCCTACTCCCTACTCCCCACTCCCGCTTCCACCGTCACCTCTCGCCTCGTCGGCGGCAACCCGAACGCCGCATCGTAATCGGCGCCCGCGAAGTAAAGGCCATCGGGGGCGAACGTCGCGGGACCTTTCGTCCGGTCGCGCGCGTCGAGGAGCTCGCCCATCCAGCCCGGCTTCTCGCGGCCCGCACCGACGGCAACCAGCGCACCGACGAGGTTGCGCACCATGTGGTGCAGGAACGCATCGGCCGAGAGCCGGAACCGCACGACGTCGCCGATGCGGTCGCAGTCGAGCCGGTGCAGCGTCTTCACCGGCGATTTCGCCTGGCACTCGGCGGCGCGGAACGACGTGAAGTCATGCTGTCCCACCGCCAACGCCGCGGCGGCCCCCATCGCGTCGACGTCGAGCGGGCGATGATACCAACCGACGCGGCCCGCCATGAGGCCCGGCCGCACCGGGCGCACGAGCAGCAGGTAGACGTAGTGCCGCGCGCTCGCCGAGTAGCGTGCGTGGAACGCGTCGCCGACCGGCTGTGCCCAGAGCACCGCCACCGACGCCGGCAGGAGCGAGTTCACGCCGCGCACCCACGCCGTCAGCGGCCGATCGTCGGGAACGTCCGCGTGCACCACCTGCGCGCTGGCATGCACGCCCGCATCGGTGCGCCCTGCGGGCGTCGCCACGACCTCGCGCCGCGCGATCGCCGCAAGCGCGTCCTGCAGCGCGTCCTGCACGCCGCATCGGGACGGTTGCGACTGGAAGCCGCAGAAGCCGCGGCCGTCGTATTCGAGGCAGAGGGCGAGGCGCATTGGTGAACGGCAGGGAGTGGGGCGTAGGCAGTGGCAAAGCGGGATTGCGTCGAGCGCTCAGGTCCGAACATCCGGCGAGCGCGCGCTTGCTCGTTCGTCCTCCCACCCACTCCCCATCACCCACTCCCGCCTTTGCCGCTCGTCAAAACGACGACGGCGGGCCGAAGCCCGCCGCCGCGCGATGGTGGTCCCGGAATCAGCCGAGCTTCGCCAGTATCCCCTGCGCCTCGCGCTTCTGCTCGTCGTCGCCCTCGTGCAGCACCTCCTGCAGGATCTCGCGGGCGCCCTCGACGTCGCCCATTTCCTGGTAGGCCTTGGCGAGGTCGAGCTTGGTCGCGGCGTCGTGCCACTGCCCGTCGAGCACCGAGGGCGTCGGATCCTCGAACGTCGCCTTCTCCGGATCGAACGAGAGATCGAGCTTGTCGAGCTCGAGCGCGGCCGCGGGCCGCGCCAGCTTGTCGGCGGCGCCGCCGGACGGACCCGCCGCCGCCGTCGCCAGCTCGGGCTCGGGCTTGCGCATCGGCGCGGGCTTCTCCGACTCGTCGAGCTGGAAGTCGAGGTCGAACTTGTCCGCCGCGGCCTTGACCTTCTCGGCGACACTGGGCTCGCGGGCGGGCTCGACGCGCTCGTTCATGCGCGTCGCGGCCGCGGCGGCCATCGCGGCGCCGGCCCCGGCGGCGGCCGCGGCCGCCATGCCCGGCGCGGCGGCGGGACGCGCCGGATGCATCATCGTGTCCTCGTCGAACGACTTCTCCGGCCTCACGGTCGCCCCCGAGGTCGGCGACAGCGAGATCTCCTCGTCGAGACCGATGTCGAACGCCTTGTCGGCCTTGGTCGTGTCGGGCTTGTAGTCGCTCGACACCGAGAACGTGTCGCTCTCCGCGGGGCGCGGCGCGCGCGCGCCCGGCGTGCCCCCCTCCGCGAACATCGGGTTCGCCGGATCGAGCTGGCGGCCGAGCGCGACGGCCTTGTGCCACACCTCGCCCTGGCCCTGCGACACCGCGTAGAGCTCGGAGGCGACCGTCTCGAACGCGGACGGCTTGTTGTGCTGGGCGTGGATCTCGAGCAGCTTGAGGTAGATCTCCTGCCGCTGCGGGTCCTTCTTGAGCGCGTCCTTCAGGATCTCCTCGGCCTGCGCGTCTCGCCCGTAGGCGAGGTAGACCTCGGCTTCGGCGATCGGGTCGACCTCGTCGGTGTCGATGTTGCCGAGGCCCTCGCGGCTGAAGTCGCTCGCGAGCGAGTTGTCGCCGGTGTTGACGACGCCGCCGCCGGTCGAGCCGAACACCGTGTTGGTCTTGATGTCGGTGCCCGAGATGATGCTGTCCTCGAACTTCGTGGTCTTGCGGCGACGCATCGCGACGATCGCCGCGATGCCCGCGAGGATCGCGAGCGCCCCGCCACCGATCGCCCACGTAGGCGTGTTGGCGAGCAGGTCCTCGAGGAAGCTCGGCGCGGGCTTGGGCGGCTCGGCGACCTTGGGCGTGGCCCTCGAGACGGCCTTCGGGGGCTCGACCTTGGGCGGCTCGACCTTGGGCGGCTCCGCCTTCGGCGCCTCGGCCTTCGGCGGCTCGGCCTTGGCCGGCTCCGACGGCGCGGCGGCCATCTTCGGCAACTCGGCCTTCGGCGGCTCGACCTTCGGCGGCTCGACCTTCGGCGCCTCGACCTTCGCGGCCTCCGCCTTGGCCGGCGCGGCGCTGATCGGTGCCGCGGCGGTCGGCGGTGAAGGCGTCAAGGCGGGCGCGGCCTTGCCAGCCGCCGCGTCGGCCTGGGTCTGCGCCTGCGCCATCGTTCCGCTGCGAAGCTGCATCGCCTTCTGCATGTCGGCGATCGACTTCTCGAGCATCGCGATGCGCGTCTGCGCCTCGCGCAGCTGCTGGTCGCGCGCGACCGCATCCTCGGCCGCCGTGCCGGCACCGCGCCCGCCTGTCGCCTCGCGCGACACGCGCAGCTGATCGCCGCCCGGGCGTGCCGCCGGCGTGGTCTCGGTGACGGCCGCACCGATGCGGCCGCCCGCCGACCGTCCGGTCGGGCCTTCCGCGGCGGGCGCCGCGGCCGCGATGCGATCGCGGTAGCCGCGCCAGTCGGACGCCTGCACGCGCACGACGCGCGTCGCTTCCTGCGCGGGCGTCGCGTTGATCTCGTCGGCAGAGGGCACCGTGATGATGGCGCCGGTGCGCAACCGGTTCATGTTCGCGCCGTCGAACGCGTTCGCGTTGCTCTTGAACAGCGCGACGAGCATCTGGTCGAGCGTCACGGTCGCCGGCTTCACCTCGTTGGCGATCTTCGACAGCGTGTCGCCCCGCCTGACCGTGTAACCCTCGCCGGCCTTCATCGACGGCGCCGCAGCCGCGGCGACCGGCGCCGTGGGAGCGGCGGCCGGAGCGGTGCGCGCGCCACGCGTCACCGGAGCGACCGGCTCGACCGGCGTCTGGGCCATCACGCCCGGGGGATCGAGCAGGAACGTGTAGCTGCGCACGACGCGGCCCGAGGCCCAGCTGACCTCGATCACGAGGTCGAGGTAGGGCTCGTTCACCGAGGCGGGCGACGTGACGCGAAGGAAGGCGCCCGAAGGTCCCTGCTCGACGGAGACGCGCGTGCGCGCGAGCGCCGGCTGGAATTGCAGGTTGCTCTGGCGGTAGAGCGACGGGTCGGCGACGCGCGCGGCGAGCGTATCGAGCTCGTCGCGCGTCGCGGACGTGAGCTCGATGCGGGCGGAGAGCGGCTGGCCGAGCGCGGATTCGACCGTGAGCCGGCCGAGCCCCAACGCCTGGGCGGTGCCCGCGGCCGCCAGTGCGGCCGCCAGCAGCGTCAGGTGGAAGATCGGTTTTGCACGCATGCCGTCCCCTCGCCGAATGCGTTTTGCCTCAAGCAAACATAACATCATGGATTTAGCGGTGCAAGCTAAACCTCAGTATTAGCTTGGTTTTTCGCCCGGCCGCCCCATAGGGTCCAGCAAGCTTCATGCCGACGTGCTGACGGGCACGCCATCGCTGGGGGGCGGTTGAGTGGCCGACACAAGATGTAGTGGCGCGGCGGCCAGCTTCCCCCGTATCGCGGGGCCGGGACGCTCCTGTTGCATTCCTGTGCGCGCGGGCGCGGCCTCTCGCCTGGTGCTGCACGGGGCGCGGAGCACGACACTATGCGTCGGCGCGCGCGAGGACGCCCTCGGCCATGCGGCCGGCGTGGGCCGCCGCGGCCGCGTGCCTAGTGGAGGAGGATGCGCAGCATCCGGCGCAGCGGCTCCGCCGCGCCCCAGAGGAGCTGGTCACCGACGGTGAACGCGCCGACGTAGCCCGGTCCGAGCGCGAGCTTGCGCACGCGGCCCACGGCGATCTCGAGCCTGCCGGTGACCGCCGCGGGCGTGAGGTGCCGCACGCTCTCGTCGCGGGTGTTGGGGACCAGGCGGACCCATTCGTTCGCCCCGGCGATGAGCGACTCGATCTCGGCGAGCGGCAGGTCGTGGCGGAGCTTGATCGTGACCGCCTGCGAATGGCAGCGCATCGCGCCGATGCGCACGCAGATCGACTCGACCGGGATCGGGGGCGCGGAGCCGTCGCCGCGCCCCAGGATCTTGTTGAGCTCGGCCGCACCCTTCCACTCCTCGCGGCTCATGCCGTTGCCGAGGTCCTTGTCGATCCACGGGATCAGGCTGCCGGCGAGCGGCACGCCGAAGTGCTCGGTCGGGAAGCGCTCGTCGCGCAGGATGCCGGCGACCTCGCGGTCGATGTCGAGGATCGACGAGCCGGGCGATTCGAGCAGCGCCTTGGCCGCGAGGTGCGCCTCGCCCATCTGCGCGAGCAGCTCGCGCATGTTCTGCGCGCCGGCGCCGGAAGCCGCCTGGTAGGTCATGCAGGTCATCCACTCGACGAGGTCGGCCTCGAGGAGGCCGGCGAAGCCCATCATCATCAGGCTGACCGTGCAATTGCCGCCGATCCAGTCGCGCACGCCACGCTTCATCGCGGCGTCGATGACGTCGCGGTTGACCGGGTCGAGGACGATGACTGCGTCGTCCTTCATCCGCAGCGCCGAGGCCGCGTCGATCCAGTGACCCGTCCAGCCGCCCGCGCGAAGCTTCGGGTGCATCGCGTGGGTCCAGTCGCCGCCCTGGCAGGTGACGACCGCGTCGAGGCCCTTGAACGCCGCGACGTCGTTCGCGTCGCGCAGTGGCGCGCCGGGCTGGCCGATCGCGGGCCCCGCGCCGCCGGCGCTGGAGGTCGAGAAGAAGACCGGGTCGATGCGCTCGAAGTCGCGCTCGGCCGCCATCCGCTGCAGCAAGACCGAGCCGACCATGCCGCGCCAACCGACGAATCCGACTCGCATGGCTGTCACCTGCGTCCCCGGCCGTTGTCCTTGGCATCCCCGCCGCTCGCGGGGGCGAAAGCGGTGGCGAAGCCCGACCGTCAGGTCGTGGTCGTGACGGCTTTTTTGGAGACGAGCGCGCGCGACGCCGGCGCCGCGAGGGCGAGGCGAACCGGGAAGGCCGGGAGGGAGGGCGCGAGCATGACCGGGATCATAGCAGGGGATTTTGCATCGCAGCAACCACCGCCACGCCGGAACGGCGTCAAAGCGCGGCGACCACGGCGTCGCCCATCGCGCGCGTGCCGATGACCCGCTCGCCGGGCAGCGCGATGTCGCCGGTGCGATGGCCTTGCGCGAGCACCTTGCGCACCGCACGCTCGATGCGATCGGCGATCTCGGCGCGAGCGAACGTGTACCGGAACATCATGCCGAGCGACAGGATCGTCGCGAGCGGGTTCGCCTTGTCCTGGCCGGCGATGTCGGGCGCCGAGCCGTGGATGGGCTCGTAGAGTCCCTTGCGGTTCGCGTCGAGCGACGCCGAGGGCAGCATGCCGATCGAGCCCGCGAGCATCGACGCCTCGTCGGACAGGATGTCCCCGAAGATGTTGCCGGTGACGATCACGTCGAACTGCCTGGGCGCGCGCACCAGCTGCATCGCCGCGTTGTCGACGTACATGTGCGAGAGCGCGACGTCCGGGTACTCGCGGCCGAGCCGCGTCACGACCTCGCGCCAGAGGATCGACGTGTCGAGCACGTTCGCCTTGTCGACCGAGCACAGCTTGCGCTGGCGCGCGCGCGCCGTCTCGAAGCCGACGCGCGCGATCCGCTCGATCTCGGGCACGCTGTAGAGCATCGTGTCGAAGCCCTCGTCGTCGCCCGCGGCGTTCCTGCGCCGGCCGCGCGGCTGCCCGAAATAGATGTCGCCCGTCAGCTCGCGCAGGATCATCAGGTCGAGCCCGGCGACGATCTCGGGCTTCAGCGACGACACGGCGGCGAGCTCGGGATACAGGATCGCCGGCCGCAGGTTCGCGAAGAGCCCCATCGCCTTGCGGATCCCGAGGATGCCCTGCTCCGGCCGAAGCTCGCGCGGAAGCGTGTCGTACTTCGGCCCGCCGACCGCGCCGAGCAGCACCGCATTGGCGGCCTGCGCGAGCGCGAGCGTCGACGGCGGCAGCGGATGACCGGCCGCTTCGTGGCCCGCCCCGCCGATCGGCGCGGTCTCGGTCTCGATCGCGACGCCGTCGCGCTTCAGCACGTCCAGCACGCGCGCGGCTTCGCGCACGATCTCGGGACCGATGCCGTCGCCGGGGAGGAGGGCGATTTTCATGGTGGAAGGATGGCGATGGGCGATGGGCGATTGGCGATAGGGAAACCCGGCGTGCACCCGGTCCAAGGCAAGGGAAGGATGGCGATGGTCGATGGGCGATTGGCGATAGGGAAACCCAGCGTGCATCCGGTCCGTAAGCAAGCGCTTGCGAGGTCAACGACGACCGGGGGCGTGACGCGGTTTCCTATCGCCTATCGCCTATCGCCTATCGCCTATCGCCTATCGCCCGCTTCAAACCAGCCACGGCTGCTCCGCCAGCCGCCTCGCCTCGAACGCGCGGATCTCGTCGG
>DASTCK010000184.1:0-11066 GCA_035711225.1 Casimicrobiaceae bacterium | reverse complement strand
CGAGGCGCTCGCCGAACGGGCGAGCGCGTGGACGCCCGCACGCGCCGCGTCGGTGTGCCGCATCGACGTCGCGCAGGTCGAGCGCCTGGCGCACGACCTCGGCACGATCAAGCCAGCGGCGATCCGGGTGAACTATGGGATGCAGCGCCACGCCGGCGGCGGCAACGCGGTGCGCGCGGTCGCCTGCCTGCCCGCACTGGTCGGCGCGTGGCGCGACCGCGCAGGCGGCGCGCTGCTCACGTCGTCGGGCACCTACCCGGTCGACACGGCGGCGCTCGAGCGTCCCGACCTCATCCGCGGCGCGCCGCGCACGATCAACATGTCCGCGATCGGTGATGCGCTGCTGTCGGCGGATCCGCCGGTGCGCGCGCTGTTCGTCTACAACAGCAACCCCGTCGCGGTCGCGCCGGAGTCGGCCAAGGTCGTGCGCGGCTTCGCGCGCGAGGATCTCTTCGTTGTCGTCCACGACCTGTTTCGCACCGACACGGCGGAGTTCGCCGACGTCCTCCTGCCGGCGACCTCGCCGCTCGAGCACCTCGACGTCCACCATTCGTACGGGCATCTCCACGTGCAGGCCAACAACCCGTCGATCGAGCCGCTCGGCGAGGCGCTGCCCAACACCGAGGTGTTCCGTCGCCTCGCCGCGGCGATGGGCTTCGACGAGCCCTGCTTCCGCGACAGCGACGACGATCTCGCGCGCGCCGCGTTCGTGGCGAGCGATCCCCGGATGGCGGGCTACGACTGGGACGAGGTGAGGCGCGACGGCTTTCGCAGGCTCGCGCTGCCGCAGGACTACGCGCCGTTCGCGCACGGCAACTTCCCGACGCCCTCGGGCCGGTGCGAGTTCGCGAGCGCCTCGATGGCCGCCGCCGGCCACGACGCGCTCCCCGAGGTGATCCTGCCGCGCGAATCGCGCGAGCGCGATCCCGCGCTCGCCTCCCGCTACCCGCTCGCGTTCCTGTCCCCGCCGGCGCGCAATTTCCTCAATTCGTCGTTCGCGAACCTGCCGGCGTTCGTCGCCGAGGAGCGCGGCCCGCGGCTCGTCATCCACCCGGACGACGCGGCGCCGCGCGGCATCGCGAGCGGCGACCCGGTGCGCATCCACAACGACCGCGGCGCGTTCCGCGCCACGGCCGAGGTGAGCGACCGCGCCCGGCCCGGCGTGGTCGTCGCGCCGTCGATCTGGTGGCGCAAGCTCTCGCCGGACGGCCAGAACGCGAACGCCGTCACGAGCCAGGCGCTGACCGACCTCGGGCGCGCGGCGACGTTCTACGACTGCCTCGTCGAGGTCTCGCGCGCGGAGGCATCGACGTGAGCGGCGCGGCCCCTGCCCCACGCCCGGCGCCGACGTCCGAGCGGCTCACCGCGCTCATCGCGGCGTCGACCGACGCGCTGGCGCACGACGCGCGCGATGCCGCCCGGCTCGCGGCCGAAGCGACGGCGCTGGCGACCGCATCGTCGGACACCGCCGCCCGCGCCCGCGCTCGCTACTTGGAGGGCCGCGCACTCGAGCTCGCGCTCGACGAGACCGCGGCGCTGGAGGCCTACCGCGAGGCGCTGGCCGGCTTCCAGGCGGTGCGCGACGACGTCGGGCGCGCCGATGCGCTGCGCGGCATCGGACAGGTCTACGACACGCTCGGCGACGCGCCGCAGGCGCTCGCGCACCACCTGCGCGCGCTCGCGATCGCCGAGGGGGCGGGCGACCTCCGCTCGCAGGCCGCGGCGATGCGCACGATCGGGGTCGTGCACTCTCGCGCGGGGCGCCCCGACGTCGGCCTCGAGTGGTACACGCGGAGCCTCGCGCTGCCGGGCGCGAACGCCGATCCGCTCGAGCGCGCGCGCACGCTCAACAACATCGGCATCAACCTCAAGAACCTCGGGCGCCTCGACGAGTCGCTCGAGACGCTCCACGCGGCGCTCGCCGGGTTCCAGGCGACCGGCGCGACGCTCGGCGTCGCCGGGGCGCTCAACAACATCGGCGCCACGCTCGAGCGCATGGACCGTCTCGGCGAGGCCGAGGCGACGCTGCGCGACGCGCTCGACCGCTCGACCGCGTCGGGCTACGGCGAGGGCGTCGTCAACGCCTCGCTCGGGCTCGGGCGCGTCTGCGACCGCACCGGCCGTGCCGGGGAGGCGCGCATGCATCTCGCCACCGCGCTCGACGTCGCCGAGCACGGCGGGCTGCGCGCCTACGAGGTCGAGGCCCACGACGCGCTCGCCGACCTGTGCGAGCGCTGCGGCGATGCCGCGGAAGCGGTGATGCACCTCCGCGCGAGCCGCGAGATCGAGCGCCTGCTCCTCTCGGAAGCCTCCGACCGGCGCCTCAAGATGCTGTCGATCCGCTACCAGGTCACCGCGGCGCAGCGCGAGGCCGACCTGATGCGCGCGAAGCAGGAGGAGCTCGCCAGGGCCAACGCCCGGCTGGCGGCGCTGAACCTCGACCTCGCGGCGTCGGATGCGCAGAAATCGCGGCTGGTCGTCGAGCTCGAGCGGCAGACGCGCGAGGACAGCCTCACCGGGCTCGCGAACCGGCGCCGGCTCGACCAGCGGCTCGGCGACGAGTTCGACCGCGCGATCCGCTACAGCCGGCCGCTCGCCGTCGCGATCGCGGACATCGACCACTTCAAGGACGTCAACGACCGGTGGACGCACGCGGTCGGCGACACGGTGCTGAAGGCCGTCGCCAGCATCCTGGCCGGCGAGGTGCGGCACACCGACCTGGTCGCGCGCTACGGCGGCGAGGAGTTCGTGCTGGTGCTGGTGGAGACGGGAGCCGAGGCGGCGGCCGCGGTCTGCGAGAAGGTGCGTGCCGCGATCGCCGGGCACGACTGGTCGCGCATCGCGTCCGGGCTCGCGATCACGGTCAGCATCGGCTGGTGCGCGGACACGACGCTCGCCGGGCCCGAGACGATGCTGGGCGCCGCGGACGCGGCGCTCTACCGGGCGAAGGCTGCGGGCCGGAACCGGATCGCGGGGGGAAAGTCGTCCGGTTGACGCCGGACCCCCAGGGCCGCGTAAGGCGTCGGCCTGACGCCCGTTACATCTTGCGCACGAGCCCGACCATCACGCCGAAGACTTCGAGCGTGCCGTCGGGGCGAATCGGCGCGTAGGCCTTGTTCTCGGCGCGCAGGATGAACTGGCCGCGGTCGACGTCGAGGCGCTTCAGCGTGAACTGTCCGTCGACGATCGCGACCACGATGTCGCCCTTCTTCGCGGTCGGCTGCTTCTCGACGACGACGAGGTCGCCGTCGAGGATGCCCGCGTCGATCATCGAGTCGCCCTTCACGCGGACCAGCACGGTCTGCGACGGATGCTCGATCAGGTAGTCGTCGATCGTGAGCGCGTCGGCCGCGCTGTCCTCGATGCGCTCGGGCAGTCCCGCGCGCACCGACGCGTCGGCGAGCGGCCGGGCGAAGAAGCGGCGCGTCGGCGCGAGCCGGCGGTCGGGCGTCGACTCGAGATAGCCTGCGAGCTTGAGCCGGGCGACCAGGGCCGCCACCGACGACTTCGACTTGAGGCCGAGGAGGCTGCCGATCGACGCGTACGACGGCAACGCCCGGTGGCGCGCATAGTAATCCTGCAGCGCCTCGAGGTAGGAACGATCGTTCGACATGATGCTACGATAGCGAACGAACGTTCGGGGGTCAAGGGGTGGCGATGGGCGATAGGCGATAGGGACGTCGGCCCGGCCGCGGCGACCTTCGGATCGGCCAACCCCGGCGAGGTCCGTGGGTGTCCCGAGCTTGCGAGCGGTTCCCATCGCCTATCGCCCATCGCCCATCGCCGCCTTTCCAGAACCCATGCGCCTGTTCGCCCCTGCCCTCGCCTTCGTCGATCTGGAAACGACCGGGACGCACGCGGCGGGAGACCGTGTCACCGAGGTGGGGGTCGTGCGCGTCGAGGTGAGCCCCCAGGGCGGCAGCGTGCGCGTGGACGAGTGGTCGTCGCTGGTGGACCCCGGCGTGCCGATCCCGCCGGCGATCCAGGCGCTCACCGGGATCACCGACGCGATGGTGCGTGGCGCGCCGACGTTTCCGTCGATCGCCGGCGAGGTCGCGCGCCGCCTCGACGGCTGCCTGTTCGTCGCGCACAACGCGCGCTTCGACTTCGGCTTCCTCAAGCACGAGTTCGCGCGCGCGGGCGTGCCCTTCGCGCCGCGCGTGCTGTGCACGGTGAGGCTCTCGCGAAGGCTCGATCCCGACGCCGACGGTCACGGCCTCGACGCGATCATCGCGCGCCATGCGCTCGACCCGGGCGATCGCCATCGGGCGCTCGGCGACGCGAGAGCGCTGTGGCTGTTCGTGCAGAAGCTCTATGCGACGCGGCCCGCCGCCGATATCGAGGCGGCGGTCAAGCGGATCCTGCGCATCCCGAGCCTGCCGCCGCAGCTTCCGCCCGATGCGCTCGACGCGATCCCCGACGCGCCCGGCGTCTACCTGTTCTACGGCGACAATCCGCTGCCGCTCTACGTCGGCAAGAGCGTGCACCTTCGCGACCGCGTCGCGTCGCACTTCTGCGCCGACTGGCAGGCGGAGAGCGACGGGCGGCTGTCGGCGGAAATCCGCCGCATCGAGGTCGAGACGACCGCCGGCGAGCTCGGCGCGCTGCTGCGCGAGGCCACGCTCATCAAGTCGCTGCTGCCGGCGCACAATCGCGCGCTGCGGCGCAAGGAGGATGCCGGCGTGATGACGCTGGGTGACGACGGCCGTCCGGCGTTCGTCCGCGCGTCGTCGATCGACCCGGCCACGGTCCCCGGCGCTTACGGTCCGTACTCGTCGCGGCGTGCGATGCGCGCGACGCTTCAGTCGCTCGCCTCGGAGCACCGGCTGTGCTGGACGCGCCTGGGCCTCGAGCGCCGCGACGGCCCCTGCTTCGCGCGGCAGCTCCGCAAGTGCGACGGCGCTTGCGTGGGCGCCGAGCCGGCCGACGCGCACGATGCGCGGCTGCGCGCAGCGCTCGCGCGCGAGGCGATCCCGGCGTGGCCCTGGCGCGGGCCGGCGCTCGTTCGCGAAGCCTCTTCCGATGGATCGCGTGTCGACGTGCACGTCGTGCGCGATTGGCACTGGATCGGCACCGCGCGCGACGAAGGCGAGCTCGCGTCGCTGCTCGACGCTCCCGTGCGCGCCGCGTTCGACCTCGACGTCTGCCGGCTGCTGCTGCGCCTCCATGCGAAGTCGCCGGCGTCGTTCGTTCCCGCGCGCTGCGAGATCCCCGTCGCCGACGCGGCGTGACGCGCTGGCTTGGCGCCGGGGCCTGCCGTCGCGTCGGGTCGCTTCCGTGACCAGGGAAACGGCCGCCTGAGGCGCACGCCGCAAGCGATCGCCCGACGATTGCGAGGACGTGCAACGCCGAGGGCGGCCGTCCCCTGTGTTCACCCGGAAGGCCCGTGCCGCGCAGGACGCACGGGGTTGTTGCTCGGACGTCATGGGCCGCAAGACCATCGACTCACTCGCGCCTGGCCCTGCGGTCAGCGCGACACGGGGGCGAGTGCGCCCGCAGCGCCGGGGGCCCTAGTACTCGTCGAAGATGCGCTGGATCTCGCGCCGGTCGTCGGTGACCGTGAGCGCCAGCATCAGGAGGACGCGCGCCTTCTGCGGGTTGAGCGTGTCGGCCGCGACGAAGTCGAGCGCGTCGTCCTTGAGCGCGCCGTTCGCGACGACGGTGCCGCCCGGCACGCGCGATGCCCGCACCACGTGCACGCCTCGTCGGCGCGCGTCCTTGAGCCCGTCGAGCACGTCGGGCGTGACGTCCCCCTGCCCGACCCCCGCGTTCACGATCCCGCGAGCGCCGGCCGCCACCAGCGCGTCGATCGGCACGCGCGAGGCGCCGACGTGGCTGTAGGTCACGTCGACCCGCGGCAGCGCGTCGAGCGCGCCGACGTCGAACTCGGCATCCACCGTGTGCCGTCGCAGCGGTCGCCGGTGAAGCTGCGCGACACCGCCCTGCATCCTGCCCAGCCGGCCGAATTCCGGCGAGTCGAACGCGTCCGGGCTCGCCGTGCGCAACTTGGCCACGTCGCGCCCGGCGTGGATGGCATCGTTGAGCGTGACGAGCACGCCCATGCCGGCCGCGGCGCGGCTCGCGGCCAGCGCGACGGCGTTGTGGAGGTTCATCGGCCCGTCCGCGGACAGCGCGCTCGCCGGGCGCATCGCGCCGGTCATCACGACAGGCTTGGTCGAGCGCACCGTGAGCGTGAGCCAGTAGGCGGTCTCCTCGAGCGCGTCGGTGCCGTGCGTCACGACGACCCCGTCGACGTCGTCGTACAGCAGCAGGTCGTTGATGCGGCGCGCGAGCGTGAGCCAGTTGTCGGCCGTCAGGTGGCCCGAGAGGACCTGGAACAGCTGCTCGGCGCGCACGTCGGCCAGCCTGGCGAGCGTCGGGACGGCCGCGACGAGCGCCTCCGCGCCGAGCGCGGGGCGCGCATAGCCCACCGTCTGCGTCGGCGTCGCGCCTTCGCTGGCGATCGTGCCGCCGGTCGCGACGACCACGATCCGCGGCAGGCGCTCGCCCGTCCCGTGCTTCGCGCTCATCGGCGCGAAGTGTCGCACGCCTTCACTGCCGCGTGGCCCGTGGGAACGGTGCAGGTGCCGGCAGCGAGAGCAGCATCCGGAGCTCCGCCAGTGCCCAGCCGAGCTCGACCGTCAGCGCGGGCGGCACCCCGTCCTCCACCGCCGCGAGGCAAGCGTCGTAGAAGGCGACGATGTGCGGGGCCGGCGCGTTGAACGCGAGCATGGCAGCGGATCCCCGCGCGCGCACGTCGTTGACCGTGCAGCGCAGGTTGTGGAGCTTGTCGGCCGCTGCGACCAGCTTCGCGGCCGACGGAGCGGTGGCCAGCCGCTCGAGGTAGGCGGCCTTGCGCTTCGACCACGGCGGCTTCGGCGGTTCGACGCAGTCGGTGACGGCGAGGACCAGGTCGGCGACACGCTTGCCGTAGCGTCGCGCGATCTCGTCGAGGATCCGCCGTCCCCCCTGGTCCTCGACCGCGTCGTGCAGCATCGCGGCGATGGCCGCGTCCTCGTCGCCGCCGTGATCGAGGACCGTCGCGGTCACGGCCATCAGGTGCGCGAAATACGGAACGCCTCCGCCCTTGCGGCGCTGGCCGTTGTGCAGCGTGAACGCGAAGGTCTGGGCGAAGCCGAAGCGTTGCGTGAGGTCCACGGGTGCCGATGCGGGCATCGAAGCTCTCCCCGGCCCTTGCGTGCCCGGACGCACGGTCGATGTCCGGCAGCGTGCGGACGCGGGCCTGGAGGCGGCGCGCACGCCGGTCCGGTGTTCGCTGGGGTGCGCGAGAGGCCGCGCGGAAGGACGCGTGGGCGGCGCGTCACGCCGCCGTGGCGTCGGGCTCCGGCGCCGAGCGGCGCCGCGGTGCATCCCGACAATCGAATTATAGGTCACCGGACACCGCGTTTCAAGGCGCCAACCTCTTCACGTGCCACGCGTCGCGTGCGCTGTGATGATTTGCGCGACGCACGCGTTGAGCCGCTTCGCGTACGGCACGTGCAGGAATTCGTTGGGCCCGTGCGCATTCGATTTCGGCCCGAGCACCCCGGTGATCAGGAACTGCGCGTCGGGGAACGTCGCGCCGAGCATGCCCATGAACGGGATCGTGCCGCCCTCGCCCAGCGCTCCGGGCGGGTGCGCGTAATGCGCGCGCGACGCCGCGTCCACCGCGGCCGCGAGCCACGGCGCCGTGGCCGGCGCGTTCCAGCCGGTCGCGGCGGATTCCGGCTCGAAGCGCACCGTTGCGCCGTGCGGCGGATCGGCCTCGAGCAGCCGGCGAAGCTCCGCGCCCGCACGCTCGCCGTCGACCGTGGGCGGCAGGCGCAGCGACAGCTTGAGGCGGGTCTGGGGCCGCAGCACGTTGCCCGCGTTCGCGATCGGCGGCAGGCCGTCGGCGCCGGTGATCGACAGCGCCGGCCGCCACGTGCGGTTCAGCACCACCTCGGTCGGCTCGTCGACCATCGGGCGCGTGCGGCCGGCCCAGGGGAAGCGCTTCACCATCGTCGCGCCGAGCAGCGTCGAGGCGACGCGCGCCTGGGCGACGCGCTCGTCGGGGATCGGCGCATGGAACGACGTCGGCAGCACGCGCCCCGACGCGCTGTCCTCGAGGCGATCGAGGAGCCTGCGCGCGATGCGGAATGACGAGGGGACCACGCCGCTCGCGTCGCCCGAGTGAACGCCTTCGGTCAGCACGTCGACGACGAGCGTCCCGCCGACGAGGCCGCGCAGCGACGTCGTCATCCACAGCCGGTCGTAGTCGCCGGCGCCCGAATCCAGGCCGACGACGAAGTCGACGCGGCCCATGCGCGGCGCGAGCAGCTCGAGGTACGCCGGCAGGTCGTAGCTCCCCGACTCCTCGCAGGTCTCGATGACGCCGACGCAGCGCGCGTGCGGCAGCGACTGCGCCTGCAGCGCCTTCAGCGCCGCGAGCGACGCGTACACGGCATAGCCATCGTCGGCGCCGCCGCGACCGTACAGCTTGCCGTCCTCGTAGCGCGGCGACCAGGGGCCGTAGCCCTCGTGCCAGCCCGCCATCTCGGGCTGCTTGTCCAGGTGGCCGTACAGCAGCACCGTGCGGCCGCCGCCCGCGTTCCCCGTGGCCGGTACGTCGAAATAGAGCACCGGCGTGCGCCCCGGGATGCGCACGATCTCGACCGCGAGCCCGCGAACGCCCTGCTCGCGCACCCAACGCTCGGCGGCGCGGATCACGCGCTCGATGTGCCCGTGCGCCTCCCAGTCGGCGTCGAAGTGCGGCGATTTCGCCGGCACGCGGATGTAATCGGTGATCTCGCGAACGATCTCGGCGTCCCAGTGCGAGGCGATGGTGTGCGCAAGCGCGGTCGTGTCGGTCATCGGCGTTCCCGGGAAGTCAGGCTTCGAGGAGTCCGGCGAGCGCGATGCGCTCGAGGACATGCGTCAGCGCGGCGTCGGCATCGGCGGCGGTCAGCGCCGCGGCTTGCGCAAGCGCGCGGCGGTCACGCGTGCCGTCGCAGGCCGCGACCACCGCTCGCGCGCTGGCATCGTCGACGCGTACCGGCTCGTGCAGAAGGCTCGTGATCGCCTCGCCGCGCGCCGCCTGCCAGCGGGCGACGGCGAATGCCCGCGGCCGCTCCCCCGCGGTGGCGACGGCGGCAAGCGGCCGGGTATGCAGGTCGAGCGCGCCGGAGAAGCAGCCGCGCACGAGCGTCTGGCGCGCGGCATCCGCGTCCATGCCGCGGGCCTCGAGGTCGGCGAGGATCGCTGTCGCCGGCACGCTGCACGGATACGCGTCGACGAGACGATCGACCATCGGCCCCTCGACGCTGCGCGCGGCGCCGGCCGCGCGCTCCTGCACGATGCCGGTGACCGCGGACAGGTGCAGCCGCGCCACCGCGTCGGTCGAGATGCGCGCGCGGGCGACGTCCGCCGCACGCATCACGATCGACTGGCGAAAGCGCCGCAACCGCGCGAAATCGAGGTATTGCTCGCGCGAGAGCGGATCGGCACTCGCGGCGAGCGTGCGCATGCGCTCGGGCAGACCCGCCATGCTCATCGTGCCGAGCTCGGCTTCGGCGAGGAAACCGAGGCCGTGGCGCCCGACGTGCTGCGCGAACGTCGAGAAGTACACGGCGTCGTTCACCGCGGACAGGTCGTCGTGGTAGAGCGAGCTGTCGCTGCGGTCGGCCGCCGTGGCGAATTCGCGCGCGAGGTGAGCGGGGATCCCCGGCATCGCGGACCAGGCCCCGGCGAGATCGGCGAAGGTGCGCCGCGCGGCGGCGAGCCGCTCCGAGGGCCGATCGACGCCGGCGAGCGCGATGCGCAACGCATCCCAGCCGATGCGGCGCACGAAGCAGCCGGGCAGCACGTTGTAGCTCACGATCGCGAGCCCGCCGGGCGCGAGCTGCCGCCCGGCCAGCGCCACGAACGCCTCGCGCACGTCGGCGGGCACCCACGAGTAGAAGCCGTGCGCGACGATGTAGTCGAAGGTCCCGAGCGACCCGGCGATCTCGCGCAGGTCGCCCTCGACGAGCTCGACGTTGTCGAGACCCACGCCCCTCGCCATGGCGCGGGCCCGGTCCATGAGCAACGTCGAGTAGTCGCACCCGACGACGCGCGCGCCCGGGAGCTGCGCGGCGACCGGCAGCAGGTTGGCGCCGTCGCCGCACCCGACCTCGAGGATGCGCGCCGTCGCAGGGTCGGGCGGCGTGAGTCCGAACAGCGTCGCGATCGCCGCGAGCCGGTCGGGATGCGTGTGCGGGTTGGCGCGGCCGATGTACGCGACGTCCTCGTAGGCCGCCTTCAGACCATCGTGGAGCGCGACGCTCATGGGCGGCTCAGGGGCGCGCGCGCGCGCCACCGACGACGCTGCCCCTCCCCGCTCATGCCTCGAGGATCCCGAGCTTGCAAAAATGCGAGAGGTACTCGTCGAGCGCTCGGCGCGGGTCGCGCATCGACGGTGCGATGCCGGCCAGCGCGTCGGCGAGCGCGGCGCGATCGCGGGTGCCGTCGAGCAACGGAACCAGCCGGCGCATCACCGGGTCCGGCAGCGCGACCGGGTCATGACGCAGGTTGACGACGAAGTCGTGGCGCGGCGCCTGCCAGCGCGCCGGCGCGAACGCGACCGGTCGCTCGCCCGGGACGTCGATGGTTCGCGACGGCCATCCGAGCGGCACGATCACGCCTGCATACGCGGCGTTGAGGAGCAGCGACCGCGCATGCTCGGGCTGCGCGAGCGGCGAGCCCGCACCGGCGCGCGCCGCGATCCAGGCAAGGACGTCGGCAACGGGCACGCTGGCGGGATGCCGGTCCACCAGCCAGTCGAGCAACGCGCGCTGCAGCGTGGCCGGCGCGCGGGCATCCGACGCGGCGCGGCGCTCGACCGCCGAGTTGGTCGCGGAGACGTGCATCGGTGCAAGGCGCTGCGCATCGGGCGCCGCACCGACCGGCACGTTGCCGTGCACGAAGAGCGACTCGCGGTAGCGACGAAGGCGCAGGTGGTCGATCACGTGTTCGCGCGTCATGCGATCGGCGGCCGCGAGCCACGCGTTCATCGTGTCGCCGAACGCCGGCGCGGCGTGCCGGAAGAG
>DASTCK010000183.1:0-2533 GCA_035711225.1 Casimicrobiaceae bacterium | reverse complement strand
GCCAGGAGACACCATGAAGACCTTCGACAAGCGACCCCTCGTCACCGCGCTGGCCGCCTCGCTGCTCGCGATCGGCACCGCCTACGCCCAGAACACCACGCAGCCGACCGGGCCGGGCACCGGCGCGCTCACCGGCAAGGGCGGGTCGATGGCGATCCCCGCCTCGCCGAATGCCGCGCGCAGCGGCATGTGGGACGCGGAGATGTTCCAACGCCTCGACACCAATCACGACGGCATGATCTCGCGCGACGAAGCGCAGGCCGACGCCGCGGTGCGCGACGCGTGGAGCAAGCTCGACAGCAAGAACGCCGGCCGCGTGACGCGCGACGAGTTCGACCGCTTCGGCCAGTCGCAGGCGCAATCGAGCCCGTCCGGCACCAGCGCACTCCCGTCGACGAGCCCGAGCGGAAGCATGGCGCCGGGCAACAGCGGCAGCGCGCCGAAGAAGTACTAGGACCAGGGCCGGCGGACAGCCGGGCCCGGCCTGCAGGGGAGCGGCGGCTTCGCGAGCGGGGCCGCCGCTTCGTCGTGCTCGTGCGTTTCGTTCGATCAGTCGCCCACCGCGCGCAACGGCACCGTGCCGACCAGACCCGCGTGGCGTGCCAGTCGCGCGATCTCGGCGCGCTCGGCATCGTCCACGGGAAGCTGCGGCTCGCGCACCGTCGCGTGCGGAAAGAGTCCCTGCAGCTTCAGCACTTCCTTCATGCGCGGGCGGTAGTCGCGGATCGGCGCGCGCCAGCAGTAGCGCGCGAGCGGGCCGAGCTTCGCCCAGATCGCGTGCGCGCGCTCGTAGTCGCGGCGCACCACCGCCGCGTGCATGTCGATCAGCTCGGCAGTCGCGGTGCCCGCGAAGCCGATCAACGCGCCGTCGCAGCCGAGGATCATCGCCTCGAGGATGAACGTGTCGCTGCCCGTGAGGATGCCGAGCCTGCGGGGCAGGGCGCGCGCGGCGTCGATCGTCTCCACCGTACGCGTCGTGTCGAACGACGCTTCCTTGAGGCCGACGACCTGCGGGATCGAGGCGAGCCGCGCGAGCGTCTCGGGCGGGAAATCGGGTCCCCAGGCCACCGGGAACTGGAACGCGACCATCGGCAGCCCGACGCCGTCGGCGATCGCGCGGTGGTAGCGCTCGATCATCTCGCCGGGAACCGGCTTGCCGAGGAACGTCGGGAACGGCGGGAAGATCGCCAGCGCCTCGGCGCCCGCGGCCGCGAGCTCGCGCCCCCAGCGCACCGCATCGCGGGTCGAGCCGGCGATGAGCCCCGAGACGAGCGGGCACGCGCCGCCGATCGAGCGCTTCGAGGCTTCCAGCACCGCGAGCTGCTCGTCGCGGTCGAGCGCCGGCCCTTCGCTCGCGTCCATGTTCATCGCGATCGCCGTGGGCCTCTGCGCGGCGATCCACGCCAGGTAGCGCTCGAGCGACGCGACGTCGATCGACTGGTCCGGATGCATCGGCAGGAACGGCGCGGCGACGATGCCGCGGGCGTGGAACGTCTTCATGGCTCGGCTCCGTGGCGGCCGGCGCCGTGCAGCACGCCGCGCGCGAGGAAGATGTCGGTGATCGCCTGCGCGGTGTCCGTGAACTCGCGCGCGCGGCGCGCGTCGAGCCCGCGCGGCCGGGGCAGCGCGGGCTCGAACACGCGCTCGATGCGCCCGGGACGCGGCGACATCACGACGACCCGGTCGGCGAGCAGCACCGCTTCGTCGATCGAATGGGTGATGAACAACACGGTCTTGCGCGTCGCGAGCCAGAGCGCCTCGAGGTCGAGGCGCATCTGCTCGCGCGTCAACGCGTCGAGCGCGCCGAACGGCTCGTCCATCAGCAGCAGCGGCGCGTCGTGGATCAGCGCGCGCGCGATCGCGACGCGCTGGCGCATGCCACCCGACAGCTCGTGCGGGAAGCGATCGGCGAAATCCGCGAGCCCGACCTGCTCGAGCAGACGCAGCGCGCGGTCGCGGTACGCGCGTGGGTCGAGGCCGCGCAGCTCCACCTGCACGAGCACGTTGTCGAGCGCGGTGCGCCAATCGAGGAGCACCGGGCTCTGGAAGACGATGCCGAGCTCGGTCTGCGGGCGATCGACGATCCTGCCCGCCACACGCGTCTCGCCCGCGGTCGCCAGGTGCAGGCCGGCGACGATGCGCAAGAGCGTGCTCTTGCCGCAGCCCGAGGGACCGACGATCGCGAGGAACTCGCCGTCGCGGATCGAGACGTCGATCGATTCGAGCGCATGCGTTTCGCGGCCGCCGCGGCGGTAGGTTTTCGAGACGCCTTTGAGCGAGACGTAGGCAGGCTCGACGGCGTTCGCCGCCGGCGTCGTACCGGTGGCTCGCGACTCGTCGCGGACGACGCGCAGATTCACGCGCGCCTCTCACCCCGGCGCTCTTCCCGCGGGGCGGGAAGAGGGGGCACGAGCCTGTGCGCGAGTCGGCGGTTCACCTCGTTCCTCGCAGGATTCGGCGTTTCAGGGTTCCCTCGCCCCCGGCCCTCAGCCCGCGCGCCGGCACAGAGAGGATCCAGCGCGTGGCGCATCTC
>DASTCK010000182.1:0-30001 GCA_035711225.1 Casimicrobiaceae bacterium | reverse complement strand
CTCGATCTTGCCGTGCCTGTCGAACACGAGCGCGAGCTCGACGGTGTCGAAGTCGATCGCGCCACGCTTGTCGCGGCTCGCGTCGAGCACGTGGTAGAGCTCGTAGAGTGCCTGCAGGTGCGGCAGCAGCTCGCGCGCGCGCGCGTCGCTCGCCGCCGCCGCCGGATCCGACAGCCACGCCCACACCTCGGTATAGGTGAGCCGTGCGCGCGAGTGCATGACCGCCGGATAGAACCGGTAGCGGCGGATCGCGCCGGTCGCGGCGACCTCCATGTCGGCGACCATGCACAGCCGGTCGACCTGCGGCTTGAGCGAGCACAGCTCGTTCGAGAGCGCCTCGGGCAGCATCGGGATCACGCGGCGCGGGAAGTAGACCGACGTCGCGCGCTCCCGCGCGTCCTTGTCGATCGCGTCGCCGTCCCGGACGTAGTGCGAGACGTCCGCGATCGCCACGACGAGACGGAAGCCCTTGCCCTTGCGCTCGCACCACACCGCGTCGTCGAAGTCCTTCGCGGTCTCGCCGTCGATCGTGACCAGCGGAAGCCCGGTCAGGTCGACGCGTCCCTCGCGCTCGGCGTCGAGCACGTGCCCGGGCAGCTTCTTCGCCTGTGCGGCCGCCGCCTTCGAGAACTTGAACGGCAGCGCGTGCTTGCGCAGCGCGATTTCGATCTCCATGCCCGGATCGGTCGCGCGTCCCAGCACCTCGGTCACGCGGGCGATCGGCTCGCGCTCGGCGGTCGGGTACTCGACGATCTCGACGACGACGACGTCGCCCGGCTTCGCCTCGCCGCGCTCCGTCGCCGGCACGATCAGGTCCTGCGCGATGCGCCGGTTCTCGGCGACGACGAACCACACGCCGCGCTCGTCGTGCAGCCGGCCGACGATCTCGCGGTGCGCGCGCTCGAGCACCTCGACGATCTCGCCCTCGGGCCGGCCGCGACGGTCGGTGCCGGTGACGCGCACGCTCACGCGGTCGCCGTGCAGCGCCTTGTGCATCTCGCGCGCGGGGAGCGCGACGTCGGGGCGCCCGTCGTCGGGGATCAGGAAGCCGAAGCCGTCCGGGTGCCCTTCGAGCCGGCCCGCCACGAGGTCGAGCTTCGCGGCGATGCAGAGCTGGCCCTTGCGGTTGACGAGGATCTCGCCGCGGTCGTGGGCGCGCGCGATCGACTCGTCGAGGGCCGCGCGGTCGCGGCGCTTGAGGCCCAGGCGCTCGGCGAGCTCGTCGCGCGCGAGCGGAACCCCCGCCTCGGCGAGCGCGGCGAGCACCGCGGCGGGGGAGACCGGCGGGGAGGTGTTCTTTGACAACGTCGACTAAGCCTTATAAACTAATAGGTTGCAGTCAGGCAGCCCAGATGGCGGAATTGGTAGACGCACCAGTTTCAGGTACTGGCGGGTAACACCGTGGAGGTTCGAGTCCTCTTCTGGGCACCACCGCAGGCCGGCCGCAACGACGATGGTCCCGACGCCCGCTTCCGCGGGCGTCGCCGCTTGGGGCCTAACGCCCGCGCGCAGGCCCGATGATAACGGAGCGTGCGCGGCGACCCGTCGGGCAATCCGCGCCGCGACGTCCACGGACCGGCGTCGTGCGGGCAGCGCGCGCGGGATCGCGCGGCGACCTAGGACGCCTTCGCGCGCAACGGCGCGAGGCGCGCCGCCAGTTCGTCGGGGCGCATCTTGTCGTAGATCTCGAACGGCTGGTGGATCCACGGGTTGTCGGGCAGGTAGTCGACGTGGAAGTCCGGCCGGAAGACCGAGCAGGCCTTCCACCACAGCACCGCGGTCTTCATCGAGGTGATCTGCGGGAAGCGGACCGGCAGCGTCGCCACGACCTTCTCGAGCGTGTGCCCCGAGTCGACCATGTCGTCGACGAGCAGCACGCGCTGGCCGAGCTTCGGCGAGGTCATCGTCATGTGCTCGGCGATGACGAGGTCGCCGCGCACCGTCCCGGACTCGGCCGCATACGAGTGGGTCGACAGGATCGCGAGCGGTCGCTCGTAGATGCGCGACAGGACGTCGCCGACGCGGAGCCCCCCGCGCGCGATGCAGATGATCTGGTCGAACGCATAGCCGGAATCGTGCACGACGAGCGCGAGCCGCTCGATCAGCGTGTTGTACTGGTCCCAGCTTACGTGCAGGCTCATGCCCGTCGTCCCCTGCGTGCCGAATCGATGCCCGGTGTCGCGTCGATCCTGATCCTGCGGATCGGCCGGCCCTGCCGGCGACCCGCAGCATTCTAACCTCGGGCGAAAGCAGGGTCGTCCTCTCGCCCGCTAGGCGAAGGGGTGGTGCCTGAGGATCGTCTCGTCGCGGTCCGGCCCGGTCGAGACCATCGCGATCGGCACGCCGATCAGCGCCTCGAGCCGGTCGAGGTAGGCGCGGGCCGCGCGCGGCAGCACGTCGAACGAGCGCGCCCCCACGGTGCTTTCGCTCCAGCCCGGCAGGGACTCGTACACCGGCCTGCAGCGCGCGACGGCGTCGGCGCCGGTCGGGACGAGATCCACGGGTGCGCCGTCGACCGTGTAGGAGGTGCAGACCTGGATCGACGGCAGGCCGTCGAGCACGTCGAGCTTGGTGATGCAAAGGCCGTTGACGCCGGACAGCTGCACCGACCGGCGCAACAGCGGGACGTCGATCCAGCCGCAGCGGCGCGGCCGGCCGGTCACCGACCCGAACTCGTTGCCGCGCTTCGCGAGCTGCGCGCCGGTGGCGTCGGTGAGCTCGGTCGGGAACGGGCCGCCGCCGACGCGCGTCGTGTACGCCTTCACGATTCCGAGCACGTAGTCGATCATGTGCGGCCCGATCCCGCTCCCGGGCGCCGCCGCGCCCGCGATGCAGTTCGAGCTGGTCACGAACGGATAGGTCCCATGGTCGACGTCGAGGAGCGCGCCCTGCGCGCCCTCGAACAGCAGCGACTCGCCGCGCGCGCGCGCCGCCTGAAGCAGCGCCGCGACGTCGGCGACCATCGGCGCGATCTCGCGCGCGTGCGCGAGCGTCTCGTCGCGCGTCTTCGCGAAGTCGACCGGCGCGGCCTTGTGGAAGTGCGTCAGCACGAAGTTGTGGTAGGCGAGCACGCGTTCGAGCTTCGCGGTGAAGCGGTCCGGGTCGAGCAAGTCCTGGATGCGCACCGCGCGGCGCGCGATCTTGTCCTCGTAGGCGGGCCCGATGCCGCGGCCGGTCGTGCCGATCTTGCCGTCGGACGCGTCGCTCTCGCGCGCCTGGTCGATCGCGACGTGGTAGGGCATCACGAGCGGGCAGGCGGGCGAGATCGCCAGGCGCTCGCGCAGCGCGATTCCCGCGCCTTCGAGCTCGCGGATCTCCGCGAGCAGCGCCGAAGGCGACACGACGACGCCGTTGCCGATGTAGATGCGCACGCCGGGCCGCAGCACGCCCGACGGGATCAGCCGCAGGACCGTCCGCTTGCCGCCGATCACCAGCGTGTGGCCGGCGTTGTGGCCGCCCTGGAAGCGCACGACGCCCGACGCGCTCTCGGTCAGCCAGTCGACGATCTTGCCCTTGCCCTCGTCGCCCCACTGGGTGCCGATGACGACGACGTTCTTCCCCATGCTCTCCCCTGTCGGACGCGCGAAGTCGGTCAGGCGCGGCCCGCCGCCGCGCCGGTGACGTCGGCGAGGTGGCGGAGGTCGAGCGTGAAGCCGGTGGCCGGCCGCGCCCGGCCGAACGCCTTGCCGATGCCGTCGTAGCGCCCGCCGTTGCCGAGCGCGCGCGTCCGCCCTGCGGTGAACACCGAGAAGATCGCGCCGTTCTGGTAATGATAGCCGGTGAGGTCGGTGAGATCGACGTGCAGCGCCTCGACCTCGCCCGCCGCGCCTTGCGCGAGCGCGTCGAGCGCGGCGAGCGCGTTGGCGATCGCCGGCGTGTCGGGCAGGCGCGCGCGCGCTTGCGCGAGCACGTCGCGCGCCGGCCCGTAGAGCTCGGTGAGCGCGCGCAGCGCGTCACGCCACGCGACCGGCAGCCGCGCGGTCAGCTCGCCGACGGTCGGCGCGTCCTTGGCACGCAGCGCGGCGAACAGGTCGCCGTCCTCCGCGTTGCCCGCGATGCCCGCGCCCGCCGAGAGCGCGCGGTAGACGCCGACGTGGCCGAGGTCGAGGTGCAGGCCTTCGAGGCCGGCCACGCGCAGCGACGAGAGCAGCAGCCCGACCACCTCGCGGTCGCCGGCGATGCCCGGCTCGCCGAAGAGCTCGGCGCCGATCTGCACGACCTCGCGCGTCGTCGCCGGTCCCGCGGGCATCGTTCGAAGCACGCTGCCCGCGTAGCACAGGCGCGTCACGCCCGGCTCGTTCAGCAGGTGCGCGTCGATCCGCGCGACTTGCGGCGTCGTGTCGGCGCGCACGCCGAGCATGCGTCCCGAGAGCGGGTCGACGACCTTGAAGGTCTGCAGCTCGAGGTCGCGCCCGGTGCCGGTCAGGAGCGACTCGAGGTGCTCGACCAGCGGGGGCTGCACGAGCCGGTAGCCGCGCGACGCGAAATGGTCGAGCAGCGTGCGACGCAGCGCCTCGAGGCGCGCGGCCTCCGCTGGGAGAATGTCCTCGATCGCCTCGGGCAGGATCCACTTACGCATTGGCGAGCACCACGAGCGTCAACAGGCCGAGCGCGATCGACGCGAGCCCGATGAAGCGGATCTGGCCGTCGTTCATCTCGATCAGCCGGCGAAAGGTCTCGCGCCACAGCGTGGGCGCGATCAACGGCATCAGTCCCTCGACGACGAGCACGAGCGCGAGCGCCGCCCAGAGCGTGTCGGTCCCCACCGCGCGCCGGAACTACTTGGGCGCGCCGGCGCGGGCGCCCTCGCGCCCGCCGCTCTGCCGGAAATACCGGAAGAAATCCGACGAGGGATCGAGCACCATCACGTCGCCGCGGTTGCGGAACGTCGCGCGGTAGGCCTCGAGGCTGCGGTAGAACGCGTAGAACTCCGGATTGATGCCGTACGCGGCCGAGTAGATCGCCGCCGACTTCGCGTCGCCGTCGCCCTTCATCCTCTGCGCCTGCCGGTACGCGTCGGCGAGGATCACCTCGCGCTGGCGGTCGGCGTCGGCGCGGATCTTCTCGCTCTCGGCGCCGCCCTGCGAGCGAAGCTCGTTCGCGACGCGGCGGCGCTCCGACTCCATGCGCGCGTACACCGGGCCGAGCACGTCGGGCGGCAGCTCGACGCGGCGCAGGCGCACGTCGACCACCTCGACGCCGATCGACTTCGCGTCGCTGTCGGCCTTCTGGCGCGTCGAGGCCATGATCTGGTCGCGCTGCGTCGAGATCGCCTCGTGCATCGTGCGCTTGTTGAATTCCTCGGCCATGTTCGCGCGCACCGTCTGCGTGAGGCGCCGGCGCGCGGCCTCCTCGTCGCCGCCGACCGACACGTAGAAGCGGCGCACGTCGTTGATCCGCCACAGCACGACGAACTCGACCAGGAGCGGCTTCTTCTCCGACGTCGTGACGCGATCGGGCTCGGGGATGTCGAGCGTGAGGTTGCGCCGGTCGAAGTACTTGACGTTCTGGACGACCGGCAGCTTGAAGTGCAGGCCCGGGTCGGTGATCACCTCGATCACCTCGCCCAGCTGGAACTTGATCGCCGACTGCGTCTGCGCCACCGTGAACACGGACTGCGACAGCACCAGGATCGCGGCGACGACGACGGCGAGCACGGGCATCGTGAAGCGCATGCCGGTCATCCTCCCCGCTCGCGGCGCAACGTTTCGCGCGAGCGCTGCGCGTCGATCGCCGCGGGCGGCTCCGACGGCGGGGCCGCGCGCGATGCCGACGGCGCGTCGGCGGCGCCCGCCGGCGCGGGCGCGCCGCTCTGCTGGATCAGCCGGTCGAGCGGCAGGTAGAGCAGGTTGCCGGACTTCGGCTCGACCAGGACCTTCGACGTCGGGCCGAGCACCGATTGCATCATGTCGAGATAGAGGCGGTCCCGCGTGACGCCCGGCGCCTTCTGGTATTCGGCGACGATCTGGCGGAAGCGCGACGCGTCGCCCTCGGCCTTCGACACCACCGCCGTCTGGTAGCCCTGCGCCTCCTCGAGCAGCCGCGCGGCGTTGCCGCGCGCGCGCGGGATCACGTCGTTGGCGTAGGCCTGGCCCTCGTTCTTCAGCCGCTCGCGGTCCTGGCCGGCCTTGACCGCGTCGTCGAACGCGGCCTGCACCTTCTCGGGCGGGACCACGTTCTGCAGCGTGACCTTCTGGACGAACGCGCCGGTCTTGAACCGGTCGAGCATGTCCTGCAGGAGCGCCTCGGTCTGGCGGGCGATCTGCTCGCGGCCCTCGTAGAGCACGAAGTCCATCGGGACCTTCGCGGTGACCTCGCGGATCGCCGACTCGGCGGCCCACGCGACGATGAGGTCGGGCTTGCGGTTCTGGAAGACGTAGTCCTCGGCGTTCTTGATGTTGTATTGCACCGCGAACAGGATGTCGATGATGTTCTCGTCGTCGGTGATCATCACCGCTTCGCGGTCGACCTTGTTCTTCGGCGAGTTGCGGTAGCCGATCTCGATCGTCTTGACCTGCGAGAAGTCGACGAGCTCGACCGACTCGACCGGGAACGGCACGTGCCAGCGCGGTCCGGGCTGCGTGGTCTCGGCGTACTTGCCGAAGCGCGTGACGACGCCGCGGCGGCCCTCGTCGACGATGTAGAAGCCGCTCGCGAGCCACACGACCAGGACGAGCGCGACGAGCAGGCCGGCGCCGGAGAGCGGCAGGCCGGCGCGCGGCGGGCGCGGCTCGCCGGGCGGCAGCTCGGGCCCGCCGCGGCGGCCGAGCATCTCGGAGAGCCGGCGGTTGACGTTGCGCCAGATCTCGTCGAGGTCGGGCGGGCCGCCCGAGTTACCGCCTCGCTTGCCCCACTGGGGATCGTTGAGCGACATGCTTTCGTCGAAAGGTCCAGGAATCGGCGCCGGCGGGGATCGTCGTGTCCCCCGAGGGCGCGTGCGGCGCTTCGTTCAGGGCGTGGCGTCCGCGGCGGCGGCGTCGTCGGCGTGCGTGGCGCCGGCCGGGAACCGCTCGGCCAGCGCGTCGATGAAGCCCGCGCAGCCGGCCCCCGTCAGGGCACTCAGGCGCACCGTGCCGATCGTACCATAGGCGTCGCGCTCGACCCCCGGCGCGAGCCCCGAGGCGTCGATCTTGTTCACGACGGCGAGCCGCGGCACCTCGTCCGCGCCGATCTCGGCGAGGACGCGCTCCACCGCATCCTCCTGCGCCTCGCGATCGGGGGCGGCGCTGTCGATCACGTGCACGATCAGGTCGGCCTCGGCTGCCTCCGACAGCGTCGCACGGAACGCGGCGACGAGGTCGTGCGGCAGGTCCCGGATGAAGCCCACCGTGTCGGAGAGGACGATCGTGTCGGCGCCGGGCACGTGCACGCGCCGCAGCGTCGTGTCCAGCGTCGCGAACAGCTGGTCGGCGGCGTAGACGCGCTCGCGCGTGAGCCGGTTGAACAGCGTCGACTTGCCGGCGTTGGTGTAGCCGACGAGCGCGACGGTACGGACGCGCGCGCGGCGCCGCGTGCGTCCCTGCACGCCGCGGCTCACCGAGACGCGCGCGAGGCGCTCCTTCAGCGTCTTCACGCGGCGGGCGATCAGGCGGCGGTCGGTCTCGAGCTGCGTCTCGCCGGGGCCGCGCAGCCCGATGCCGCCCTTCTGCCGCTCGAGGTGCGTCCAGCCGCCGACCAGCCGCGTCGACAGGTGGGCGAGCTGGGCGAGCTCGACCTGCAGCTTGCCTTCGGCGCTGCGGGCGCGCTGCGCGAAGATGTCGAGGATGAGGCTCGTGCGGTCGACGACGCGGCAGTCGAGCGCCTGCTCGAGGTTGCGCTGCTGCACGCCGGACAGCGCGTGGTCGAAGATCACCAGGTCGGCCCCCGCGCCGCTGCGGACGCCCGCGATCTCGTCGACCTTGCCGCGGCCGGCGTAGAGGGCGGGGTCGGGCGCGGCGCGGCGTCCCGTCACGCGGCCGACGACGGTGGCCCCGGCGGAGGTCGCCAGCGCGGCGAGCTCGTCCAGCCCGGCGCCATCGCGCTTGTGCCCGATGGCCAGCCCGACGATGACGGCGCGCTGGGCGCCGTCCGGACGCGAGAGCGCGTCGTTCCCGGCGCCGGAGGGGGCGCGCGACGGCTTCTCGAGCCGTCCGGCGTCGGCGGGGCGCTTCAGGCTTCCTGCTCGGCGGCGTGGTTGTGGTGCGGCATCGCGACCGGCCGCGACGGCACGACCGTCGAGATCGCGTGCTTGTACACCATCTGGGTCACGGTGTTCTTGAGCAGCACCACGTACTGGTCGAAGGATTCGATCTGCCCCTGCAGCTTGATGCCGTTGACGAGGTAGATCGACACCTGAACATGCTCCTTGCGGAGCGTGTTCAGGAACGGGTCTTGTAGCATTTGCCCCTTGTTGCTCATCGGTGTTCTCCGCGATTGTTGTTCCGCGCGACGCGGCGACCTGTCGTTCCCGGGGGAAGATCCCCCCGCGGCGGGTGTCGGTCGATCAGCGGCGCGAGGCGGTGTCGGCGTAGGGGTTGACACCGGCCTTGAATTGTATCCTAAGCGGCGTGCCCCGCAGTTTGAACGCGTCGGCGAAGAAATGTTCCAGGTAGCGGCGGTAGGCGTCCGGGACCTTCGCGAGCGCGCTGCCGTGGATCACGATGACCGGCGGGTTGCTGCCGCCCTGGTGCGCGTAGCGGAGCTTCGGGCGCACCGTTCCGGCGCGCGGCGGCTGCTGCCGCTCGACCGCGGCCTGGAGCGTGCGCGTCAGCCGGGGCGTCGGCAGCTTCACCATCGCGGCGGCGTACGCGGCGTCGACGGCGGCGACCAGCTGCGCGAGGCCGCGCCCCTCGCGCGCCGAGATCGGCACCTGCGCGGCGAAGTCCAGGAACGCGAGCTTGCGGTCGATCTCGCGCTTCAGGGCCTCGCGCGCGTCGGATGCGACCGCGTCCCACTTGTTGATGCCGACGACCAGCGCCCGGCCCGCCTCGAGAATGTGCCCGGCAAGGTGCGCGTCCTGCTCCATGACCCCGTCGGCGGCGTCGAGCAGCAGCACCACGACGTTGGCGTCCTCGATCGCCTGCATCGTCTTGATGACCGAGAATTTCTCGACCGTCTCGATCACCTTGCCGCGGCGCCGCACGCCGGCGGTGTCGACGATCGTGTAGCGCTTGCCGCCGCGCTCGAAATCGAGCGCGATCGCGTCGCGCGTCGTGCCCGGCTCGTCGAACGCGATGACGCGCTCCTCGCCGAGCAGCGTGTTGACCAGCGTCGACTTGCCGACGTTCGGGCGGCCGACGATCGCGACGCGGATGCGGCCGTCGTCGCTCGCGGCAGGCTCCGGTGCGGGCGGAGGGACGCGCGCGAGCGCGAGGTCGACCAGGTCGCGCACGCCTTCGCCGTGCGCGGCCGAGACGCCGAGCGGCTCGCCGATGCCGAGCTCGTGGAACTCCGCGAGCGCGGCGGACGACATGCCCTCGCTCTTGTTGGCGACGAGCAGCACCGGGCGGCCCGACCGACGCAGCATCTCGGCGATGCGGCGGTCCTGGGGCACGAGGCCTTCGCGCGCATCGACGAGGAACGCGACGACGTCGGCCTCGGCGATCGCCGCCTCGGCCTGGCGCGCCATCTGGCGCAGGATGCCTTCCCTGGCGACGGGCTCGAATCCGCCGGTGTCGACGACCAGGAACTCGCGCTCGTTGAAGCGCGCGCGCCCGATGTTGCGGTCGCGCGTGAGGCCGGGCACGTCGTGGACCAGCGCGTCGCGCGAGCGCGTCAGCCGGTTGAACAGCGTCGACTTGCCGACGTTGGGCCGGCCGACGAGCGCGAGGGTCGGGAGCATGGCGCGTGTCGCGCCCTCGCGGCGCGGGTCAGCGCGCTCGCGCGGCGAAGAGCGCGCCGGCGTGCGACTGCCAGACCACGCCGCCCACGATCGGGACCGGCTGCGAGGTCGGCTCGCTGCCGTCGCTCGCGACGCGGCCTACGTAGGCGCCGTTGACCGGCGAGAGCAGGTGCAGCCAGCCCTCGACGTCGACGACGCCGACCTGGTCGCCGACGAGCTGCGGACCGCCGATGCGCCGCTGCGCGAGCTTGTCCTGCTTCCACACCGACGCGCCGGTCGACTTGTCGAGCGCGTGGACGGCGCCCGCGTCGTCGGTGACGTAGAGGTGCGTCGCGTCGATCGCGATGCCGCCGAGGCTCCCGATGTCCCGCGACCACACCGACGTGCCGCGCACGACGTCGAAGCACGCGGTGCGGCCCTGGTAGGCGGCCGCGCAGGCCAGGCGGTCGTCGATCACCGGCAGGCTGGTGACGTCGGCGATCCGCTCGAGCTCGGTCGCGCCCTTCGGCGTCGCGACCGTCGATTCCCATCCGACCGATCCGGTCGCGAGGTCGAGCCCGATCAGGCGCCCGCCCGCCGTGCCGAAGAACACGCCGCCCCGGACGATCGTCGCACCCGCGTTGTTGCGCACCGTGAGCGGCGGGTTCGCGCGCTGGTACACCCACACCGTCGAGCCGTCGCGCGTCGACAGCGCGTACACGCGGCCGTCGCCGGAGAACACGACGGCGGTGCCTTCGGCGGCCTTGGGGGATGCGATGACCTCGCTGCCGACCTTGACCGACCACAGCGCCTTGCCGTCGTCGGGCGAGAACGCGAGCACGTCGCCCTTGTCGGTGCCCACGATCACGGCGAACGTATCCGCACCGACGCCGGCGGAGAGCGTGCGGCCCGCGCTGACGCGCCACACCTGGCGGCCGTTGGCCGGGTCGATGCGCACGATCGTGCCGTCCGCGGACGCCGCGTAGATCGCGTTTGGCGTCACGAGCGGCGCGAAGCCGAGCGCCGCCTTGCCGACGGAGAGCTGCCACGCGACGGCGGGCGTCACGCTCGCCGAAAGCTCGGGCAGCGGGCCGGGCTTGCGGCTGCCGCCGCCGAAGCCGAGCCACGAGAACGACGGCGCGGGGATCGACGGGATCCACGACGAGATCGTCGCGCAGCCGGAGGCGGCGAGCGTCATCGCGAGCGCGAGCGCCCGGGTCAGCGCCCGGGCGTTCACGGCTTCTTCGCCGGCGCGGGTGCCGGAGCGGGGGCGATGGCCGGCGGCGGCGCGACGGCGGCGGCCGGGGCTCCCGCCGGGGCCGCCGCAGCGTCGGCCGATGCGCCGCCGAGCGCGTCGAGCTTCACCTGCACGAAGTTGCGGTAGGCGGTCTTCGCGTCGATCTTCGCGAGCGCGACCTGGTAGGCGGCGCGCGCCTCCGCGTTGCGCCCCGCGGCGGCGAGCGCGTCGCCGCGCAGGTCCGCGTAGAGCCCCGCATACG
The DNA here is from genome assembly GCA_035711225.1 of Casimicrobiaceae bacterium. Taxonomy (GTDB): domain Bacteria; phylum Pseudomonadota; class Gammaproteobacteria; order Burkholderiales; family Casimicrobiaceae; genus VBCG01. The sequence continues at coordinate 18,703 of DASTCK010000182.1, read as the reverse complement.
CCGGAGAATGCTTCGCGTCGAGCACCTTGAGCGCCTCGTCGACGTTCTTCTCGTCGAGCAGCGCCTCGGCGAGGCGGTAGCGCGCGACCTGCTTCAGGTCGTCGTCCGACGCGCGGTCGACGACCCACTGGAGCTGCGCCTTCGCGCCCGCCTTGTCGCCCGCGCTCCACAGCTGCTTGGCGTAGAGCAGCGCGGCGCGCGGCGCGTACCCGGTGCCCGCGTACTGGTCCTGCAGCGTCGCCATCGCGTCCTTCGCCTTGGCGGCCTCGCCGGTGCGGCCGGCGGTCGCGACGGCGTAGTAGAGCGCGCTCGCCGCCTCGGCGCGGCTCGACTGCCAGTAGCGCCAGCCCTGCACGCCGACGATGACCGCCGCGACGCCGATCGCGATCCACGACGCGACGTTGCCCCACCGCGACCACCATGCCTTCAGGTCGTCGACCCGTTCCTGTTCCTCGAGATCGTAGACAGCCATGCCTTCCCGTTCCTCTTCAGCCTCGGGCGCCGCCGGACGGCGGCGCGGGTTGCAATGCGTGGACGATGTCGCGCGCCGCGACCGCGCGCTGCTCGCCGGTTTCGCGCAGCGGCTTGACCGCCACCGTGCCGGCCGCCGCCTCGTCGTCGCCGACGATCAGCGCGTAGCGCGCGCCGCTCGCGTCGGCCTTCTTCATCTGCGCCTTGAAACCGCCGCCGCCCGCGTGGACGATCGCGGCGTGGCCCGCGTCGCGCAGCGTTTCCGCCACGCGGGCGGCGAGCGCGGACGCGGCGTCGCCGACGTGAACGACGTAGGCGAGCGGCTCGTCGGCGGCCGGAGCGCCGACCTCCTGCATCAGCAGGATCATGCGCTCGACGCCGATCGCGAACCCGCAGGCCGGCGTGGGCTTGCCGCCCAGCGCCTCGAACAGGCCGTCGTAGCGCCCGCCGCCGGCGACCGTGCCCTGCGCCCCGAGGCGGTCGGTGATCCACTCGAACACCGTGCGGTTGTAGTAATCGAGCCCGCGCACGAGGCGGGGCTCGACCGAGAACTCGATGCCCGCGTCCGCGAGCGCTCGCGCGAGACCGTCGAAGTGCGCGCGCGATTCGCTGCCGAGCGTGTCGACGAGGCGCGGCGCCGCGGCGATCACCGGCTGCATCGCGGGCGCCTTGCTGTCGAGCAGCCGCAGCGGATTGGCGTGCAGCCGCCTTCGCGCGTCCTCGTCGAGCGCGTCGCCGTGGCGCTCGAAGTGCTCGATCAGCGCGGCGCGGTGCGAACGCCGCTCGTGCGCGTCGCCGATCGAGTTGATCGCGAGGCGGATGCCGTCGGCCACGCCGAGCTCGCGCCACAGTCGCGCGAGCATCACGATCTGCTCGGCATCGACGTCCGGGCCCGGGAAGCCGAGCGCCTCGACGTCGAACTGGTGGAACTGGCGGTAGCGCCCCTTCTGCGGGCGCTCGTGCCGGAACATCGGCCCGGCGAGCCACACGCGCTGCGGCCGCTCGTAGCAGAGGCTGTGCTCGATCGCCGCGCGCACGATTCCCGCGGTCGCCTCCGGGCGGAGCGTCAGGCTCTCGCCCGACAGTCGGTCGTCGAACGTGTACATCTCCTTCTCGACGACGTCGGTGTGCTCGCCGATGCCGCGCACGAACAGCGCCGTCGGCTCGACGAGGGGCACGCGCAGGTTGCGATAGCCGTAGCGCTCGAACACGCGGCGCGCGGCGTCCTCGAGCTTGAGCCACAGCGCGGCTTCGTCGGGCAGCACGTCGTTCATCCCGCGAACCGCCTGGAGCGGCGACGTGCGCGGGCGTGCGGTCGCGGTGTCGGCGGGAGAGGTCATGGTCGCGGAGGCGGGAGGGTGACCGGTTCGACGGCGGCGCCAGCCGCCGGCTCCCGGGGATCCGCGCCGCGCGCGAATCCGTGGTCCCTCGGTGCGCGCCCTAGTCGAGTTTGATCCGTGCGACGTTCTGCTTCGACTGGCCGGCGAGATCGAGCGCGCGCCCGCGCCACGACGCCTCGACCGCGGGCACGTTGCCGACGATGATCTCGCCGGGCGGCGACACCGCCATCTCGCGCGTCGCCCCGTCGCTGCCGGTCATCGACAGGACCACGTTGCCGGTGCGATCGCGCACCTCGATCCACGACGTGCCGCGGAAGCGAACGGCGAGGACGTTGCGCTCGGGCGTCGTCGCCGGGGGGACCGACGACTGCGCGGTGGCGCCGGTCGACGGCACGCCGGACGCGCCGAGCGGATTGACCAGCGGCGTGCCCGCGGGCGCCGTCGCCGGCTCAGCCGCGGCATTCGCGGGTGCCGCGCCGGAAGGTGCAGGCGTCGGGCTCGACATCGCCGCTTGCGCCGACTCCGCCGCCGTCGCGCTTTCGGCGGGCGCGGTCGCGGGGACCGATTCGCTCCGGACGGGATTGGCGAGGGGCACGGCGCTCGTCGGCGGCACCGCGGGCGGCGGAGGCGCGGATGTCGACGGCGACCGCGCGACCGGCGGGCGCGCGAACTCGTAGAACGCGGCGACCGCGACGATCGCGACGAGGACGACCGGAATCGCCCAGCGCGCGACGTTGGGGCGCGCAGCGCGATCGCGCGGCATCTCGCCGATCGCGCGCGCCGTCGCGGCGAGCGGCGGGCGATCGGGCGGCGCGCCGTGCTCGCCCGGCAGCGCCTCCAGCACGGCATCGACGTCGAGCTTGAGGAGCCGCGCGTAGTTGCGCACGAACCCGCGGATGAACGTCCGTCCCGGCAGGCTCGCGAAGTCGTCGCGCTCGATCGCGACGACCTGGCGCGGCGCGAGCTTGAGCTGCAGGGCGACGTCGTCGATCGAAAGGCCGAACGCCTCGCGCGTGTGCGCGAGGATCATGCCGGCGGTCGCGACCGGCGCGGCGTCGGCGGGCGGCGCCTCGGGCGCGTCGTTGGCGTTCACCGGCCGGTCCCCCGCATGCTCGCCGCCTTCATTCGCACGCCCCGGTCGCGATCGCGCGGGCCTCGGCGCTGTTCGGGTAGCGGTTGCGAAGTTGCGTCAGGTACGACTGCTCCGACTGCCTGTCGCCGAGCCGGCGCTCGACGCACATGCCGAGGTACAGCCCCTCGGGCGGCGGCGGATCCTGCGCCATGACGAAGCGCATCAGCGCGCGCGCGTCCTCGAGCCGCCCGTTCTTGTACGACAGCAGCGCGAGGTTGTAGGCGGCGATCGGGTTGCCCGGCTTCAGCGCGAGCGCGCGGCGCAGGTACTGGTCCGCGGCCGCGTTGTCGCCGGCCTGCGCGCTGCACTTGCCCGCGTTGATCAGCGCGATCTCGGGCGACTTGTAGAGCGGGTTGCGCAGCGCCGCCTCGAACTCGCCGATCGACTCGCGCGGCTTGCCGTGCGTGCACAGGTACCAGCCCCAGTTGTGGCGGATCTCGGAGTCGGCGGGCGCGAGCTCCAGCCCGCGCCGGAAGTTCGCCTCGGCGTTCTTCTCGTCGCCGAGCTCGGTATAGACGAGGCCGTACACGCTGTAGAGCTTCGGGTAGGTCGGGTCGAACTTGAGCGCCTCGCCGAGCTCCTCGAGCGCGACGTCGTACTGGCCGCGCTCGAAGTAGCCGGCGGCGAGCTCGGTGCGGAGCTCGGCCTTGTAGCGCGGCGTCGCCTCCTCCTGCTTGATCGGCGGAAGCTGCTGCTGCTGCACCTGCGGCGGCGGCTCCGGCCTCAGGGGCTTGGATTCGCAGCCGGCGAGCGTGGCGGCGATGGCGATCGCGGCGGCGAGCGTGGCGCGGCGCATCGGGGCGGTCAGTGGGCGCGCTCGGCCGCGTAGCGCTTGGCGAGCGGCCGGATCACGCGGTTCTTGACGCGCCCGGCGAGCTGCCCGCACGCGGCGTCGATGTCGCCGCCGCGCGTGCGCCGGATCGTCGTGACGATGCCCGCGTCCATCAGCCGGCGCTGGAACGCCACGATGCGCTCGCGCGGGCTCGTGCCGAACCCGGTGCCGGGGAACGGGTTGAACGGGATCAGGTTGAACTTGCACGGCACGTCTCGCACCAGCCGCGCGAGCGCGTCGGCCTGCGCCGGCGCGTCGTTGATGCCGTCGAGCATCACGTACTCGAACGTGATGAAGTCGCGCGGCGCGACGGCGAGGTAGCGCCGGCAGGCGGCGAGCAGGTCGCCGAGCGGGTGCTTTCGGTTGATCGGCACCAGCCGGTCGCGCAGCGCATCGTCCGGAGCGTGCAGGCTCACCGCGAGCGCCACCGGGCATTCGGCCGCGAGCCGGTCCATCTGGGGCACGAGGCCGGAGGTCGACACGGTGACGCGTCGGCGCGACAGGCCGTAGGCGTTGTCGTCGAGGAACAGGCGCAGCGCGGGGATCACGCGGTCGAGGTTCGCGAGCGGCTCGCCCATCCCCATCATTACGACGTTGGTGATCGGCGCACGGCCGGCCTCGACCCAGGGCCCGGACACGCCGTCCTCTCGGAGGGTGCGGTTCGCATGCCACAGCTGCCCGACGATCTCGGCCGTGGTCAGGTTGCGGTTGAGGCCCTGCTTGCCGGTCGAGCAGAACGAGCAGTCCATCGCGCACCCGGCCTGCGACGAGACGCACAGCGTGCCCCGGTCGTCCTCCGGGATGTAGACCGCCTCGATCGCGTTGCCGGCGCCCACGTCGAACAGCCACTTGCGCGTGCCGTCGGCGGCGGTCGTGTCGCTGATCACCGGCGGCGCGGCGATCGTCGCGTCGGCCTCGAGCGAGGCCCGCAACGATTTCGCGAGGTCGGTCATCGACGCCACGTCGCCGGCGAGGCGCTGGTGCACCCAGCGCGAGACCTGGCGCGCGCGAAACGGCTTCTCGCCGCGCTCGGCGAACCAGCGCTCCAGCGCCTGCGGGTCGAGGTCGAGGAGGTTCACGGCAAGACGGTCAATGCGTGTGGATCTGCGACGCCGGGAAGAAATAGGCGATCTCGACCGCGGCGGTCTCGGCCGCGTCCGAGCCGTGCACCGCGTTCGCGTCGATCGACTGCGCGAAATCGGCGCGGATCGTGCCCGGCGCGGCCTTCCTCGGATCGGTCGCGCCCATCAGGTCGCGGTTCTTCGCGATGGCGTTGTCGCCTTCGAGCACCTGGATCATCACCGGGCCCGAGGTCATGAACTCGACGAGGTCCTTGAAGAAGGGCCGCGAGCGGTGGACAGCATAGAACCCTTCGGCCTCGGCGCGCGACAGCCAGGCCATGCGCGCGGCGACGACCTTGAGGCCCGCCTTCTCGAAGCGGGCGTAGATCTGCCCGATGACGTTCTTCGCGACGGCATCCGGCTTGATGATGGACAAGGTGCGTTCGACGGCCATGTTCCCGACACTCCCGAAGGGCGTAACCCGCTATAAATGCGAGTAAATTCAAAATTATAACACTCGCGGCCCGTTCGTTGGGCGCGATGGCGGGACCCCAGGGAGCCGGGCCCGCGCGACGTGCGCCGGGCCGGGAGCGCCTCGCCGGCGCCCCGGCTCCGGAGGACGCCGGAGCGGGGCGCGGCGGGACGGCGAATCACATCATGCCGAGCGTCTTGGGCAGCCAGATGGTGAGCGGCGGCCAGTAGGTGACGACGACGAGGAAGATCAGCATCGTCATGAGCCACGGCCAGACCGCGACCGTGAGCTCGGTGATGCCCATCTTGGTGATGCCCGAGGCGACGTAGAGGTTGAGCCCCACCGGCGGGTGGCACATGCCGACCTCCATGTTCACCACCATCATGATGCCGAAGTGGATCGGGTCGATGCCGAGCTTCATCGCGACCGGGAACAGGATCGGCGCCATGATCAGCACGATCGAGGAGGGCTCCATCACGTTGCCGGCGAGCAGCAGCACCACGTTGACGAACAGCAGGAACGCGATGACGCCGAGGCCTTTCTCGAGCATCCACGCGGCCAGCTCCTGCGGGATGTTCTCCGAGGTCATCAGGTAGCTGAACATCACCGCGTTGGTGATGATGTACAGCAGCATCGCGCTCATGTTGGCGCTGTCGAGCAGCACCTTCGGCACCTTCGACAGCGGCATGTCCTTGTAGACGAAGATCGCCACGAAGAACGCGTACACGGCGCTCATCGCCGCCGCCTCGGTCGGCGTGAAGATGCCCGTGTAGATGCCGCCGATCACGACGATGATCAGCAGCAGTCCCCAGACGCTCGCGCGGAACGCGCGCCACCGCTCGAGCCACGACGACTTGGGCTGGCGCGGATAGTCGTTCTTGCGCGCGCGCCACCACGTCGTCAGGCCCAGCAGCGTCGCGAGCGCGATCCCCGGCACGATGCCGGCGATGAACAGCGCGCCGACCGACGTGTTGGTCGCGACCGCGTACATCACCATCACGATCGACGGCGGGATCAGGATGCCGAGCGCGCCCGACGTGGTGATGACGCCGGCGCCGAAGCGCGCCGGGAAGCCCTGCTTGACCATCGCCGGCAGGATGATCGAGCCGATGGCGACGACGGTGGCCGGCGAGCTGCCCGACACCGCCGCGAACAGCGCGCACGCCATCACCCCTGCGAGCCCGAGGCCGCCGTGCCAGTGACCGACCATCGACGAGGCGAACGTGATCATCCTTCGTGCGACGCCGCCGTGCGTGAGGAAGTTGCCGGCGAGGATGAAGAACGGGATCGCCATGATCTCGAACTTCTCGATGCCGGTGAACAGCTTCAGCGCCACCGACTCGATCGGCACCGTCGTCATCGTGAAGAGGTAGGTGAGCACGGTGAGGCCGAGCGAGATCGAGATCGGCATGCCGGTCAGCATCAGCCCGAACAGCAGCGCGAAGATGATCCAGGCGTTCGCGATGGGGACGCCGACGAGCTTGAGGACGACCGGGATGCCGATCAGGACGACCGGGATCAGCGCGGGCCAGCGCGGCGCGTCCGGCGAGGCGGTCGGCGCGAGGGTGCTCATCGCGAGCCCTCCTTGAGGCCGGCCGGATGGAGGTTGTCGGCCATCGCGTACGGGTTGATATCCTCGATCCCCTCGACGTGCGCGACGTCGTGGTGCGGCAGGTCACCGGTGCGCCAGAAGGACCAGGCGACCTGCAGGAACCGGAAGCACATCAGGTAGCTGCCGAGCGGGATGCAGGCGTAGACGATCCACTTCGGCAGCTCGAGGTCGGGCGACACCGAGTCGGTGTGGGCGATGTCCCAGACGAACGTCGCGCCGAGCGTGCCGACGATGCCGGTGAAGAGCGCGCCGGCCAGCAGGCCGAACATCACGTAGAGCCTGCGCGTGTCCGGCGGCAGGCGGTTGATCATCACGTCGACGCCGACGTGGATGCCGGTGCGCACGCCGTACGCGGCGCCGAACTTCGCCATCCACACGAACATGTAGATGCACAGCTCCTGTGCCCACGAGAGGTCGATCCTGAGCAGCGCGTCCTGCAGGACGGGGATCGACATGCCCGCCGCGTAGCGGTGGACGACGGCGACGAAGATCAGGAGCGTGGCCGCGCCCATCAGGAACGCGATCAGCCACTCCTCGAGACGGTCCAGGAATCTCATCGCGCTCCCCCCTCGTGTCGCCGCGCGGCCGCGGGCCATCGCCCGGGCCGCGCGGCCGGTGCCGCCCGATCGCGCGTGACGCGGCTACGGCTTGAAGCCTGTCGCCTGGTAGACCTGCTGCAGGATCGCCGCGGTGACCCGCGACTCGTTCTCCTTGTGGACCGGCACGAGCGCCTTCTTCATCTGCGCCTTCTCGTCGGGCGTCAGCGTGATGATCTGGGTCTTTCCGCTCTTGCGGACGCCCTCGAGCGCGTCGTCGTTCTCCTTCTTGGCGATGTCGTTCGCGAACTTGGTCGCGTCCTTCATCGCCCCTTCGAGCGTCGTGCGGACGTCGGAGGGAAGGCCGTCCCAGAACTTCTTGTTGACGATCACCGCGTACTCGATCACGCCGTGCTCGGTGAGCGTCAGGTACTTCTGCACCTCGTGCATCTTCTGCGTGTAGAAGTTCGACGGCGGGTTCTCGGTGCCGTCGACGACGCCGGTCTGCAGCGCCTGGTAGACCTCGGAGAAGGCCATCACCTGCGGAATGGCGCCCAGCGCCTTGATCTGGTCGCCCAGCACCTTCGACGACTGGATCCGCATCTTCAGGCCCTTGTAGTCGGCGGGCACCTTGATCGGCCGGTTCGCGCTGAAGTCCTTGAAGCCGTTGTCCCAGAACGCGAGGCCCACGATGCCCTTGGACTCGAGCTTCTGGAACAGCGCCTTGCCGACCGGTCCTTCGGTGACCTTGTGCAGCTCCTCGAAGCTGTCGAACATGTAGGGCAGGTCGAAGACCTCGAACTCGCGGGCGCCGAGCGGACCGAACTTCGCGACGGACGGCGCGAGCATCTGGACCGATCCCAGCTGCAGCGCCTCCATCTCCTCGCCGTCCTTGAACAGCGAGCTGTTCGGGTACACCTCGACCTTGACGCGGCCCTTGGTCCGCTCCTCGGCGAGCTTCTTGAAGTACTCGGCCGCCTTGCCCTTCGGCGTGTCGAGCGCGACGACGTGGCTGAACTTGATGACGATCGGCTGCTGGGCGAGCGCGGCGGGGGAGAGGGCCAGCACGGCGAGGCACGCGGCGGCGACGAGGGAACGGACGGGCATCGAATCCTCCAGGGTCGGTGAATGGCGGGGGTTCGCGCCCACACGGCGGGCGGTCCCTCTCGGGGCGACGGGGTCATTCTAGACCCGCCCGGCGGCGCGTGACGACTGGCCCGGGGGGCGTTGGTTACAATCCTCGGGTTCGGAGACACTGGCCGTGGCGTCCCGCGGTGCCTTCGATCCCCGAGCCCGTGTCCCGACGGGCCCTCTCGACGGCTGCGATCGAACGGCCGCGCTCCCGACAGACGTGCCCCTGGAGGACTGACATGCTGGCAGGAATCGCCGCGGCGCTGGCCGCGATCGCGCTCGGAGCACCCCCGGCGCTCGCGCAGAACTATCCGACCAAGCCGATCACGCTGCTCGTTCCGTTCGCGGCTGGCGGCCCGACCGACACCGTGGCCCGCTCGCTCGCCCAGTCGATGGGCAAGGCGATCGGCCAGACCATCGTGGTCGAGAACGCGCCGGGTGCTGGCGGCACCATCGCGCCGACCAAGCTCAAGAACGCGACGCCCGACGGCTACACGCTCCTGATCGCGCACATCGGCATGTCCACGGCGCCCTCTCTCTACCGGTCGCTGCCGTTCAAGCCGATCGAGGATTTCGAACACATCGGGCAGGTCGTCGACGTCCCGATGACGTTCATCGCCAGGAAGGACCTGCCGCCGAACGACTTCAAGGCGCTGGTCGACTACGTGAAGGCGAACAAGGAGAAGGTCACGCTCGCCAACGCGGGGGTGGGTGCCGCGTCGCACCTTTGCGGCCTCCTCTTCATGAGCGCGATCCAGGCCGACCTCACGACTGTGCCGTACAAGGGGACCGCGCCGGCGATCAACGACCTGCTCGGCGGCCAGGTCGACATCCTGTGCGACCAGACGACCAACACGACGTCCTACATCAAGTCTGGGCGCATCAAGGCTTATGCGGTGACGTCGAAGACGCGCGTCGAGTCGCTGAAGGAGCTGCCGCCCGCGGCGGAGGCGGGGCTGCCGGGCTTCGAGGTGACGGTGTGGCATGGTGTCTACGCGCCCAAGGGCACGCCCAAGCCGGTCGTCGACAAGCTGGTCGCCGCGCTCCAGGCCGGGATCGTCGACGCGGGCTTCGTGCAGAAGATGCACGACCTCGGCTCGGTCGTCGTGAGCAAGGACAAGGCGACGCCGGAGGGCCTGCGCAACCACCTGAAGGCCGAGATCGACAAGTGGACGCCGATCATCCGCAAGGCGGGGGTCTACGCGGACTAGCGACCCGGAATCTTCGGTGCCCGGCGCGTACCGGGCATCGGAGGAGCGGCACCCCGGCCGCGACGCGGTCGGAGGGCAGCGGGACGCTCGCCCTCAGAGCTGCGACTCGAACCAGCGCGCGGTCGCCTCGCTGAGCCGGCTCGACGCGCTGCGTGCCGCCCACCGCTCGCGCGTGACCTCGGCCGATTTCGCGAGGTCGTTCGCGAAGATCCGCTCCATCTCGTCGCCGAACGCGCGGCCGACGACCACCGCGCTCACCTCGTCGTTGTAGACGAAGCTGCGCCAGTCGACGTTCGCGCTGCCGATCGTCGACCATACGCCGTCGACGACCAGCGTCTTCGCGTGCATGACGCCACCGCGGTACTCGTGGATGTGGACGCCCGCCGCCAGCAGCTCGTCGTAGTACGAGCGGCCTGCGTGGAACGCAAGCCACGAGTCGGTGAACGCGGGAAGCAGCAGGCGCACGTCGACCCCACGAGCGGCCGCGGCCTTGAGCGCCTGGATCGTGCTCGCGTCGGGGACGAAATAGGCGGCCGACAGGTGGATGCTCGTCTCCGCATAGGTGATCGCGGCGACGAGCGTCAGGTACAGCGTCGAGAGCTGGCCGTCCGGCGACGAGCCGATCACCGACACGATGTCGTCGCCCCGGGCGGCAAGGGCAGGGAAGTGATTCCGCACCGGCACGTCGCGGCATCCCTGCTTCTCCCAGGTGCCGAGGAACATCGTCTGCAGCTCCGCCACCGCGGGGCCCTCGATCGCGAGATGGGTGTCGCGCCAGCCCTCGACGGTCTCGCCGAGGTCGGGATCGGAGGTCGGGACCGAGCCGCTGCGGTAGACGCTGTGGAAGTTGATGCCGCCCGTGAACGCGATGCGCCCGTCGACGACGACGATCTTGCGGTGGTCGCGATGCTGCAGCGCGAAAAGCCTCGCGCGGAGCGGGTTGACCGGATTGAACTCGCACAGCACGACGCCCTGCGCGGCGAGACCCTCGAGGAACGCCGGCGGCGTGTCCAGCGACCCGAAGCTGTCGTAGATCACGCGCACCTGCACGCCCTCGCGCGCCTTGTGCGCCAGGAGCTCCGACAGTCGCCGGTCGAACTCGATCTCCTCGAAGATGTAGCTCTCGAGGTGGACGTGGTCGCGCGCGGCGGCGATCGCGTCGAACATCGCGCGGTAAGCCGCGGGGCCGTCGAGCAGGATGCGCGTCGCGTTGCCCACGGTGAGCGGCGCACCGGTGTAGGCGTTGCTGAGCAGGAGCTTGCGCTCGAGCGGGGTCGACTTCTCGTAGGCGCGCAGGCGCTCGGCGATGCGCTCGCGTGCGGGGCCCACGAGCTCGCCCTTCGGGCCGACGATCGAGATCGAGCGCGCGGTGCGGCTCGCCTCGCGCTCGGCGGCGGTGAGCGAGGGGAGCATCGTCGCGCACGAGGCCAGCGCCGCCGTCGTGGCCACCAGCGCCACGCGCAGCGCGACCGACAACGCGTCACCGCCGCGCGCGCCGGCGGCGCATCGATCGGGACGGAGGACGGCCGATCGCGCCGGCCTCATCACGCGGGCGCGGGAGCGAGCGCGCGCCAGACCGGCAGGAGGCCCGCCTGCCCGGGAGCGGCTCGCCAGGCGACGTCGACACCGACGCCCGGGACCGCGATCAGCGTGTCGCCGCACACGACGAGCGGCAGCGCATCGCGCTCCCATGGCGGGAGCGCGGCTTCGCGCAGCAGCGACTTGAGCGCGCGATGCGCGCCACCGGCGGCGAGCTGCATCCGCTCGCCGCCCTGCCTCGGCCGGATCTCGAGCCCCGACTCGATGCGCGCGACATCGACGCCCGCTCCGTGGGCCGGCTCGAAGCGCAGCTCGCCATGCGGCAGCGCGATCGACGCTTCGCCGCGCCACGTCGCGCGATAGGCGTCGGGGGGGGCGCCGTGGACGACCACGCGCCCGCGGTGACGGCCGACCACGGCGCCCGCATGCGGCAGCGCGATCGTCGCGTCGCCACGCGCATGCGCGAGCTGGCGCAGCATCGCGTCGAGGCGCGCGGCGGACGGCGGCGGCAGCGCCCGGGCCCGCAGGAACCAGCGCAGGAGATTGCGGGCGCGGGACGCCGGCAGCGCCGCGAGCGGCGCTGCCGGGAGCGTCCCGCTGTGCGCGTCGTAGCCGGCGGCATCCGCGTCCTGCGCGGCGAGGTCGTTCAGGAGCTCCGCGGCGTCGGCCTGATGCGATGCGGCGCGCGCGAGCGTTGCCGGGTAGCCGGGCAGCGCAGCGGCGATGGCAGGCGCCACGCCGGTACGCACCGCGTTGCGCCGGTGGCCAACATCGGCGTTGCTCGGGTCGTCGACCCAGCGCAGCGCCCTCGCCCCGGCGTACGCGGCGAGCGACGCGCGCGGAAGGCCCAGGAGCGGCCTCCACCACGTGAACCCGTCGTCGTCGCGCTGCGCGGCCGGCATCGCCGCGAGACCGGCGGGCCCGGCGCCGCGCCCGAGCTGCAACAGCAGCGTCTCCGCCTGGTCGTCCTGGTGGTGCGCGAGCGCGATCGCGCACGCGCCGGCGTCGCGCGAGAGCGCGCGCAATGCGGCGTAGCGCGCGTCGCGCGCGGCGGCCTCGAGGCTTGCGCGTGGCGCTCGCGCGATCGTCACGCGTCGCTCCGCATAGTCGACGCCGCGCTCCGCCGCGGCCGAGGCGCAAAAGGCCGGCCAGTCGTCGGCCGCGGCCTGCAGGCCGTGGTGGACGTGGAAGGCGAAGACGCGACGCCCGTGCTCGCGCAGGGCGCGAGCCGCGGCATCCAGCAGCACCATCGAGTCGCGGCCGCCGGAGAGCGCGATGGCGACCGGCTCGCTGCCCGCGGGGAGCGCCGCCACCCAGTGCGCGACGGCGCGCTCGACCGGCGCGGTGGGGTCAGCCGGGGTTGAGCTCCTTGAACTTGCCATACGAGACGATCCGGTCCTCGCGCCGCTCGACCAGCTCGTCGAGCGGCAGCTCGGCGAGCGACTTCAGCGCCTCGGCCAGCGCCTTCTTGAGCGTGGCGATCATCGCCGCGGGATCGCGGTGCGCCCCGCCGACCGGCTCGTTGACGACCTTGTCGATCAGGCCGAGCTGCTTCAGCCGCGGCGCGGTGATGCCGAGGATCTCGGCCGCTTCGGGGGCCTGCTCGGCGCTCTTCCACAGGATCGACGCGCAGCCCTCCGGCGAGATCACCGAGTAGGTCGCGTACTGCAGCATCAGCGTGATGTCGCCGACCGCGATCGCGAGCGCGCCCCCGGAGCCGCCTTCGCCGATCACCGACACGATGATGGGCGTCCGCAACCCCGCCATCTCGAACAGGTTGCGCCCGATCGCCTCGGATTGCCCGCGCTCCTCGGCGCCGATGCCCGGATAGGCGCCGGGCGTGTCGACGAAGGTGAAGAGCGGGAGGCCGAACTTCTCGGCGAGCTTCATGAGCCGCAACGCCTTGCGATAACCCTCCGGCCGCGGCATCCCGAAGTTGCGGTGGATCTTCTCCTTGGTGTCGCGGCCTTTCTGGTGCCCGATGACGACGCAGGGCTTGCCGTTGAAGCGCGCGAGCCCGCCGACGATCGCCGCGTCGTCCGAGTACGAGCGGTCGCCGTGCAGCTCGCGGAACTCGGTGAAGATGCCGGCGATGTAGTCGAGCGTGTACGGCCGCTGCGGATGGCGCGCCACCTGCGCGATCTGCCACGACGTCAGCTTCGCGTAGATGTCCTTGGTGAGCTGCTGGCTCTTCTTCGACAGCCGCGAGATCTCGTCGGCGATGTCGACCGCCGAGTCCTCGTGGACGAAGCGGAGCTCGTCGATCTTCGTCTGCAGCTCGGCGATCGGCTGCTCGAAATCGAGGAAGGTCTGCTTGACGGGCATCGGGCCGGAGGCGTGGGCGGGACGGCGCGATCATAGCGCAGTGACCGGCGCGGGGCGCCGGGCGTGCGGGGACGGGGAGGGTCGGCCGGTCCAAGGCGGCAAGGCGGCAGGCTCCGAGGGCTGGCGCGGCCCGGATCGGGCGCGCGCCGAAGGCGACTCCCGATCATCGCGCCACCTTCAGCCCCGCGGCTGTCGGCGCGGCGTCGACGGCGGCGTCGGACATCGCCCGCGGGCGCGCGTCAGTGCACGAGTCCGTCCCACAGGAGCTTGGCGCCCGTCGCGAACAGCAGCGAATAGGCCACCTGGTAGAACGGCTCCTCCGGGATGCGCCGGTGCAGCCACACGCCGATCCAGATGCCGAGCGGCGCGAGCGGCGCGAACAGCAGCGACGCGGCGAGGTTGCCGGTGTTGAGCTGCCCGAGAAGCCAGTACGGCACGAGCTTCACGTAATTGACGATCAGGAAGAACACGACCGAGGTCGCGACGAATGCGGTCTTGTCGAGCTTCTGCGCGAGCATGTAGACGGCGAACGGCGGGCCGCCGGCATGCGCGAGCGTGCTGGTGAACCCCGACACGGCGCCCCAGAAGCTTCCCGCGACCGCGCCGGGCGGCGCGCTGGAGGCCGCGAGCCTCGTCGCGATGCGCTCGGACACGCGGAACCAGCGGTTGAGCGCGAACACGACCGCGATGCCGCCGATGACGATGCGGATCGCGTCCACCGGCATCGTGCCGAACGCGAAGGCGCCGAGCACGATGCCCGCCATCGCGCCCGGCAGCAGGATCGCGAGGTGCCTGCGCGACCACAGGCCGCGGTACGCGTGCAGGCCGAAGAGGTCCATCGCGCACAGAATCGGCAGCATGATCGCGGCCGCTTCGGGCGGCGCGATGAAGATCGACATCAGCGGCACCGCGACGCCGCCCGAGCCGCCGCCGAAGCCGCCTTTCGCGATGCCGGTCACGAGGATCGCGAAGACCGCGACCGGATAGAACGCGGGCGGGAAGTCCGGCCAGGCCATGGATGACGGTGACGGTCGCCGCGCCGCTCGCCGGTCACGCGAACGGCGGGACGCCCGCCGACGCGGTCGCGCGGCGCGCGCGCCTCAGCGCCACCGCCTCGTTGACGATGACCGCGGACAGCACGATCGCGCCGCCCACGAGCGCCGTGCTGCCCGGGTGCTCGCCCATCAGCGCCCACACCCAGATCGGGCCGAGGATCGGCTCGAGCAGCGCGAGGAGGCCGAGCTCGGTGGCCAGCAGGTGGCGCGAAGCCGCGGTCGCGAGCAGGCAGCCGGCCCCGAGCTGGATGCAGCCCATGATCGCGAGCACGACGAGGTCGCCGGAGGTCGCGGTGAGCGGGACGGCGAGCGGCGCGGCGACCGCTATCGAGATCACGCCCGCGACCATCACCTGCGGAAGCATGTCGACGGTGGCGTGGAACTTGCGCAGCATGGTCACCTGCGCCGCGAAGAAGCACGACACGCCGAGGGCGAGCAGGTTGCCGACGACGCGACCGGCATCGACGGCGTCGGCGAACATCACGACGATGCCCGCGAACGCGACGGTCATCGCCACCCACGTCCGGGCGGGCACCGGCTCCTTCAGCACCAGGCGGCCGGCGAGCGCCGCGAGGAACGGCGAGACGCTCATCAGCACGAACGTGTTGGCGACGGTCGTTCGCGTGAGCGATGCGATGAAGAAGAAGAACGTGCAGGCGAGGAACGCGCCTGAGGCGACCCCGGGCCAGCCGACCGCGCGGATCGCGGCGACGGTGCGGCCGCGGTGCATCGCGGTGAGCACGCCGAGCACGAACAGCGCCATGAACACGCTGCGCCACAACACGATCTCCCAGGCGTCGGTGATCGACAGCTGGCGCACCAGGTAGCCGCCGGACGACCAGCAGACGGCCGCCACGACCATGAAGGCGATCGCGCGCGCTCGCGCGGCGGAGGTGTTCATGGCAGGGGCGGGGGCGCAAAAAACGCCGGCGCGACGGGCCGGCGTGACGCGGGTCACTCTAGCACAGGGGCGGTGGGCGATGGGTGATAGGCGATAGGCGATAGGCGATAGGCGATAGGCGATAGGCGATAGGCGATAGGCGAGCGTGGTGCGGCGGGCCATCCCTGGCGTGCTTTGTCGCCCATCGCCCATCGCCACTTCCTTGCTTCCCCCGAAGCTACAATCGCGTCGTTACCGGGAGAACGCATGGCGACCCATCGCATCGCGGTGATGCCGGGCGACGGCATCGGCAAGGAGGTCATGCCGGAGGGCCTGCGCGCGGTCGAGGCCGCGGCGAAGAAGCACGGCGTAGCGCTCGCGTTCACGCACTTCGACTGGAGCTGCGACTACTACGCGAAGCACGGCCGGATGATGCCCGAGGACTGGTTCGAGACGCTGTCGGCCTACGAGGCGATCTTCTACGGCGCGGTAGGCTGGCCCGCCACGGTCCCCGACCACGTCTCGCTGTGGGGGTCGCTGATCCCGTTCCGGCGCGGCTTCGACCAGTACGTGAACATGCGCCCGTGCCGGCTGATGCCGGGCATCGCCACGCCGCTCGCGAACCGCAAGCCGGGCGATATCGACTTCATCGTCGTGCGGGAGAACACCGAGGGCGAGTACTCGTCGGTCGGTGGACGGATGTTCGAGGGCACCGAGCGCGAGATCGTCTTCCAGGAATCCGTGTTCTCTCGCAAGGGCGTCGACCGCGTGCTGCGCTACGCGTTCGAGCTCGCGCGGACGAGGAGCGCGAAGCACGTCACGTCGGCGACCAAGTCGAACGGCATCTCGATCACGATGCCCTACTGGGACGAGCGCTTCAAGGCGATGGCGGCGGCCTACCCCGACGTGCGCGCCGACCAGTACCACATCGACATCCTGTCCGCGCACTTCGTGCAGCGGCCGCAGGTCTTCGACGTCGTCGTCGGCTCCAACCTGTTCGGCGACATCCTCTCCGACCTCGGGCCGGCGGTGTGCGGCACGATCGGCATCGCGCCTTCGGCGAAC
Source organism: Casimicrobiaceae bacterium (assembly GCA_035711225.1). Lineage (GTDB taxonomy): Bacteria > Pseudomonadota > Gammaproteobacteria > Burkholderiales > Casimicrobiaceae > VBCG01. The sequence goes on along the minus strand of DASTCK010000182.1, from coordinate 2,041 downwards.
CTCAACCCCGAGCGCACGCACCCGTCGCTGTTCGAGCCGGTGCACGGCTCGGCCCCGGACATCGCCGGGCAGGGCGTGGCGAATCCCATCGGCCAGATCTGGTCGGGTGCGCTGATGCTCGAGTTCCTCGGCCACCGCGACGCCGCAGCGTCGATCGTCGGCGCCATCGAACGCACGCTCGCGGATCCCAAGGCGCCGCGCACGCGGGATATCGGCGGCCGTGCCGGCACCGTGGAGGCGGGGCGCGCGATCGCGGAGGCGATCTAGCCTGCGGGAGCGTTTCGCGCCGCTAGGCGCTGGCGCGACGCGCCGTACCGGAAGTGCAGCAGCGCGGCCCGCAACGCGTCGACCTGCGAGCCGGTGTCCAGGCGGACCTGGAGCCCCCCGGGCGTCGGCTTCGCCGCGGGGTCGAGGCCGTGCTGCGCGACGAACCGGTCGGCATAGCGACGCCACGCGGCGCCGAACCGCCCCCTCGAGCGGTGCAGCAGCAGGAGGTCGGCCGGGACCGCCAGGCGGGCGCCTGCCGCGGAGGCGCGGGACGTGAAGTCGAGATCGTAGAGGTGGAAGCCGTCGTAGCGTCCTTCGTCGAAGCGGTGCGCCTCCCACACGTGCCGGCGAACGGCGAGGAACGCGCCGTCGAGCACGCGGACGTTCTCGGCGATCGGGCGCTGGAGCCCGGCGACGAACAGGAGCATGCCGCGCGCGCCCTCCGGTGGCGGATGCAGCACGTGACCGTGCAGCGCGTCCGGGTCGGCGTGATCCCAGCGCGGCCCGGCGATGCGCGAGGCGCCCGCCACGCCCACGCCGTCGTAGCGCTCGAGGTGGGCGCACAGGCGCGGCGCGAAATCGTCGGTGACGAGCGCGATGTCGTCGTGCGCGAACACGAGCAGGTCGCCGGTCGCCTTCGCGGCCGCGCGGTTGTAGCCCTCGGCCAGCGAGCGGGCGTCGTGGATGCCGACGATCTCGAGCGCGGGTGCGGCGAAGCGCCCGCGCAGGTTCGCGACGACGTTGTCGAACCGGCCCCGATCGTTCGAGCACACGAGAGCCGAGACCCGCACCGGCCGATGCGCAGGCGGGGGCGGAAAGGCGCGCGTTACGAGTTCGGGCTGCGTCGCCGACCACTCGAGCAGCACCCTGAGGTAGGCGCGCTGCGCGTCGCGCCATCCCGGGTGCGCGTCGACGAGCGCGCACGCCTCGTCGACGACCGAGGCGCCGCGGCCCGTGCGCAGCGCCGCGTCGATTCGGGCGAGCCGCTCGTCGCCCGCGACGCGCTCACCGGAGTCGTCGTTCATGGCGTGGACCGAGTGATGCGCAGATCGGTCATTCTAGGCGAGCGCGAGGACGCGGACCGGCCGGTTGTGGCAGGATGGCGGGCCGATCGACGGACGACTGCCGGGGCCGGCCGGCGGCCACGACAGGTCGGGAAACCCGAAGCGGACAGCGGAGGAAGGGGATGTCCTTGCAGATCGGAGTGCCGCGGGAGGTCTTCCCGGGCGAGAAGCGCGTCGCCACCGGTCCCGAGGTCGTCGAGAAGCTCGTCAAGCAGGGCTTTCGCGTGGCCGTCGAGGCGGGCGCCGGCGAGGGCTCGCAGATCGACGACGAGGCGTATCGATCCGCCGGCGCGGAGATCGTCGCCGATCGCGCGAGGCTGTGGTCGTCCTCCGACATCGTGTTCAAGGTGCGCGCGCCCGACGACGCCGAGGTCGCGCTGTTGCGCGAAGGCGGGATGCTCGTGAGCTTCCTCTGGCCGGCGCAGAACCCGGAGCTGATGAAGAAGCTCGCCGCGCGCGGGGCCACGGTGCTGGCGATGGACAGCGTGCCGCGCATCTCGCGCGCGCAGAAGCTCGACGCGCTGTCGTCGATGGCCAATATCGGCGGCTACCGCGCGGTGATCGAGGCCGCGCATGCGTTCGGGCGGTTCTTCACCGGGTCGATCACCGCGGCGGGCAAGGTCCCGCCGGCGAAGGTGTTCGTGATCGGCGCCGGCGTCGCGGGCCTCGCGGCGATCGGCGCGGCCTCCGGCCTCGGCGCGATCGTGCGC
>DASTCK010000181.1:0-4312 GCA_035711225.1 Casimicrobiaceae bacterium | reverse complement strand
GAGCCAGCGGTCCCACACGGAGAGCACCGCGCCGAAATTGCTCATCGCCTCGTCCGCCTCGACGCTGTGATGCGTCGCGTGCATCGCCGGCGTGACGATCGCGAGCCGCAGCACGCGATCGATGGCCGGCGCGATGCGCAGGTTGCCGTGCGCGACGTAGCCGAGCGCGATCGTCGAGAGGTCCGACGCGACGACCGCCTCGATCGGCGCGCCCAGCGCCACGACCCCGCCCGAGAGCAGCAGCACCGACGCGAGCGCCTCGAGCGGATGGAAGCGCAGCGCGAGCGTGCAGTCGTAGTCGAGATCGCTGTGGTGCACGCGGTGCAGGCGCCACAGCGCGGGAACGCGGTGCAGCAGGCGGTGCCACGCGTAGCGGAAGGCGTCCATCGCGACCAGCGTCGCAACGAACGCCAGCGCGGGCGGCGCGTCGATCGCGTGGAACAGTCCCAAGCCTCGTTCCGCCGCGAGCCACGCGGCGCCCGCGTTGGAGACCGGCAGCAGGAGCGGGAGCGCCCCGTGGTTGATCGCCATGAGCCCGACGTTCGCGGGCCAGCGGCGAACGAGCGGCGCGCGCGGCGCGCGAGCGGGCCACGACGTTTCCCACAGCGCGACGGCCGCGAATCCGCCGACGATGACGGCGAGGTACGCGGACGCGACGGCGAGAGGCGCGTCCAACACGTCCTGGGCCGGCGCGCTACTTGCGCATCCGCCACCAGCCGATCACGACCGCCACGACGCCGGTCGCGAGGACCCCGAGGAATCCGAGGCCCGGGACGGCGAAGCTCGGGAGCGGGATCGCCGTCGTCGCGACTGCGGGGCCCGCGGTGGCGGCGAGAACGACCAGGGCGAGGGCTCGGGAGGGCATCGTGGCTCCTTCGTATCGTGGGCGCCGGCAGCGCGTGCGCCCGGCGGGATCTTCGCGTCTTCCGGGACGGCCGGGCGCGGCCAGCCGAAGCATAGCGCCATGGCCGCGGAGGTGCGACGCTTCACGCGTCGTCGCGGGGCTCCGAAGCGCCGGGCAGCGCGCGCACGAGGCTTCCCGCCCGGACCCCGAGCAGCCGGATGCGGCGCGTGAGCGTCACGCGCTTCAGGCACTCGCCCGCCGCGCGGCGGATCGCCTTCGCGTCCTGCGTCGGCGCGTCGATCGTGTGGTCGCGCGTCACCGTCGCGAAGTCCTCGAAGCGCAGCTTGACGCCGATCGTGCGGCACGCGTAGCCCTTGCGCGCGAGGTCGTCGGCGACGCGCTCGCACAGCCAGGTGAAGATGCGCGTGAGCTCGGCGCGATCGCGCGTCGCCGACAGGTCGCGCTCGAACGTCGTCTCGCGCGAGATCGAGCGCGGGTCGCTCTCGGTGACGACCGGGCGCTCGTCGCGGCCGTTCGCCGCGTCGATCATCCAGCGCGCGTAGCCGCGACCGAACACCGCCTCGAGCTTGCGCGCGTCGGCCCATGCGAGCTCGCCGATCGTCGCGATGCCGAGGCGTTCCAGCCGCGCGGCCGCCTTCGGGCCGATCCCGTTGATGCGCTTCGCGGGCAGCGGCCAGATCACCGCAGGGACGTCGACGTCGCGCACCACGGTGAGGCCGTCGGGCTTGTCGAGCTCGGAGGCGATCTTCGCCAGCAGCTTGTTCGGCGCGACCGCCACCGAGCAGGTGAGCCCGGTCGCCTCGCGCACCGCCGCCTTCAGCGCCCGGGCGACGTCGCGCGCGCGCCACCAGCGGTCCGCGTCGTCCTCCGGCTCGCCCTCGTGCTCGGGCAGCCGCACGCCGGTCAGGTCGATGTAGATCTCGTCGATGCCGTGATCCTCGACGACCGGCGCGATCGCGCGCACGGCCGCCTTGAACGCCCGCGACATCGCCCGGTACGCGTCGAAGTCCGCCGGCAGCAGGATCGCCTCGGGCGCGAGCTTCGCGGCCTTCATCAGGCCCATCGCCGAGCCGACGCCGAGCTTGCGCGCGGCGTAGGTCGCCGTGGTGATCACGCCGCGCCCCGCGTAGCTCGCGAGGCGCTGGTAGCGGCGCGTCACCTTGCCGGTCGCAGGATCGACGCTCTCCCGCGGCACCGACTGGCGACCGCCGCCGATGACGACGGGCTGCCCGGCGAGGTCCGGGTAGCGCAGGAGCTCGACCGACGCGTAGAACGCGTCCATGTCGAGGTGGGCGACGAGACGCTCGGCGGCCACGAGCGACGGCGCTCAGCGCGGCCGGATCCTGAGCGTGCCGCCGATCGGCAGCGTGACGAACGCGTCGTCGCGCATCCCCCGCGACGCGAGCGCGGCCGCGAGGTCGCGTGGCGGCCGGTCGAGCGGCTCGTCGGACAGCCCGAAGGTTCCCCAATGGATGCCGAGCGACATCCTGGCGCCGAGGTCGAGGTGCGCGCGCACCGCCTCGTCCGGGTTCATGTGCTGCGGCTGCATGAACCAGCGCGGCTCGTACGCGCCGATGGGCAGCAGCGCGAGGTCGAAGGGGCCGCCGCGCGCCGCGGCCTGCCGCGAGGCGAAGCGCGCGCGCGTGTCGGCGAAGTCGGGCGAGTAGCCGGTGTCGCCCGAAAAGTACACGTGCGCGTCGGGAGCGAACAGCGCGAAGCCGCCCCACAGCGTGCGCATGCGATCGTCGAGCCGGCGCCCCGACCAGTGCTGCACCGGCGTCAGGACGATCTCGACGGGCCCGGAGGCGCCGGCCAGCGTGACCGATTGCCACCAGTCGAGCTCCGCGATGCGGGTCGCGCCCGCGTCCGCGAGCAGCGGCGAAAGGCCGAGCGGAACCACGAACAACGGCTCGCCGCCGCCCTGGCGGGCGAGCGCGCGAAGGCTGTCGACGTCCGCATGGTCGTAGTGGTTGTGGCTCAGGAGCACGGCGTCGATGCGCGGCAGCTCGCCGAGCGCGAGCGCCGGCGGCTGGTGGCGCAGCGGGCCGGCGAACGAGAGCGGCGAGGCGCGCTCCGAGAAGATCGGGTCGGTGATCACGTTGAGCCCGCCCACCTGCACGAGCACGGTCGCATGCCCGATCCAGGTCGCGGCGGGCCGCATCGCGGCGCCGGCCTTCGCGTTCGCCGCGATGAACGCGCGGTCGGGCGTAACCGCCGGGATGGGGGTCGTCGGCGGCGGCGGCAGGCCGTCGCGCCAGGCGGCGAGGCGCCAGCGCCAGAACGCCAGCGTGCCCTGCGTCGCGAACTCGACGTAGCGGTTCTGGAACGTGCCGTCGCGGTGGTGCCTCCGGTCGGGTGGCGCGTCGGCGGCCGCCGGCGGCGGCTGGGTGCCGCAGCCGGCCGCGAGCGACGCGGCAAGGAGGACGGGAGCGAGGCGGTGATGCATCGGCGGTCGCGCGCGGCGCCGCGGGCGGGGCCGCCGCGGACGCCGGTATAATCGCATCCTCGCCTGACGCCCGCGCCTCGCCGTTGCGAGTGCCGCAGCCCCCGGGGCGGCCGCCCGCCGTCGCGTCCGCCCTCTCCGCCGCCCGCTCCGCCATGGAAGCCGTCGCCCCGCCGTCCGCCGCCGATCCCGCCTCGACCGCGCTCGCCCGCGACGTCGCGAAGCGGCGCACGTTCGCGATCATCTCGCACCCGGACGCCGGCAAGACCACGCTGACCGAGAAGCTGCTGCTGTTCGGCGGTGCGATCCAGATGGCCGGCAGCGTCAAGTCGCGCAAGGCCGCGCGCCACGCGACCAGCGACTGGATGGCGCTCGAGAAGGAGCGCGGCATCTCGGTGACCAGTTCGGTCATGCAGTTCCCGTACGACGGCCGCATCGTCAACCTGCTCGACACGCCGGGCCACGCCGACTTTTCCGAGGACACCTACCGCGTGCTGACCGCGGTCGATTCGGCGCTGATGGTGATCGACTGCGCCAAGGGCGTCGAGGAGCGCACGGTCAAGCTGATGGACGTGTGCCGGCTGCGCGACACGCCGATCATGAGCTTCGTCAACAAGCTCGACCGCGAGGGCCGCAGTCCGATCGACCTGCTCGATGAGATCGAGCGCGTGCTGAAGATCCAGTGCGCGCCGGTGACCTGGCCGATCGGCATGGGCTCGCGCCTCAAGGGCGTGTACCACCTCATTGACGACGAGGTGCACCTCTACGAGCCCGGTCGCAACTTCACGCGGCAGGACTCGACGATTTTCAAGGGGCTCGACGACCCGGCGCTCGCGGCGGCAATCGGTGCGGACATGCTCGCCGAGCTGCGCGCGGAGCTGGAGCTCGTGCAGGGAGCCTCGCACCCGTTCAGCCTCGCCGCCTACCTCGCCGGCAAGCAGACACCCGTGTTCTTCGGCTCGGCGATCAACAATTTCGGCGTCACCGAGCTGCTGTCGGCTTTC
>DASTCK010000180.1:0-4471 GCA_035711225.1 Casimicrobiaceae bacterium | reverse complement strand
GGATCGATCGAGGACCTGTGGGCGTTCAACGAGGAGGCCGTCGCGCGCGCGGTGGTCGAATCCGCGCTGCCGGTCGTGTCGGCGGTCGGCCACGAGACCGATTTCACGATCTGCGACTTCGTCGCGGACGTGCGCGCGCCGACGCCCACCGGCGCCGCGGCGCTCGTGGTCCCCGATGCGGTCGCCGTCTGCGGCCAGGCGCACGCGCTCGCGCGGCGCCTCGCGCGCGCGGCCGCGCACGCCGTCGCGGCGAGCGCGCAACGGCTCGACCTCGCCACGCGCGGCCTCGTGCATCCGCGCGCCCGCCTGGCCGCGCAGCACGACCGGCTCGGCGAGCTCGCGCTGCGGCTGTCCGCCGCGACGCGCCGCGTGCACGAGCGCGTCGACGAGCGGTCGACGTCGCTCGGCCTGCGGCTCGCGCGCGAGCTCGCGCGGCCGCGGCCGCAGGCGCAGCGACTCGCCCTCGCCGCGGACCGCTGGCGCCGCGCGGGGCGCGGGCGGCTCGACGTCGCGATCGGCCGTGCCGGCGCGCTCGCGCAAAGCCTCGCGCACCTCAACCCGTCTGCCGTGCTCGAGCGCGGCTATGCGATCGTCACCGCAGCGGACGGGAGGATCGTCCAGGACGCGGCGACGCTCGCGCGCGGCGACCGGGTCGGCATCGCGCTGGCGCACGGAGGGGCGCGGGCGACGGTCGACGACGTCGACGAGGTGTAGCAAGGGGGAAGGGGGAGGGAATCGACGTCCGGTCCGTCGACACGGCGTCGACAGCCGCCACGTCGAGCGCTTTGCGCTTCCTCCTTCCTACGCTTCGTCCGGATCCGGATCCTCCACCGCCGCCGCCGCGCGCAACCGCGCGACGACCTCCGCCGGCGCCTGCGCGGCGAGGTGCGGCGTCGCCGTCTCGACGTCGCCGCATTGCGCGCGATGCCGGAGCGCGTGGTCGATCAGAACGATCGCGAGCATCGCCTCGGCGATCGGCGTCGCGCGGATGCCGACGCAGGGGTCGTGGCGGCCGTGCGTGTTGACGACGACGCTCGCCCCGGCCTTGTCGATCGAATGGCGGTCGAGGCGGATCGACGACGTCGGCTTCACCGCGATCGACACGACGACGTCCTGGCCGGTCGAGATGCCGCCGAGGATGCCCCCGGCGTGGTTGGACACGAAGCCCTGCGGCGTCATCTCGTCCGAGTGCTCGGTGCCCTTCTGCGCGACCGCGGCGAACCCCGCGCCGATCTCGACGCCCTTGACCGCGTTGATCCCCATCATCGCGGCGGCGAGGTCGGCGTCGAGCTTGCCGTAGACCGGCTCGCCCCAGCCGACCGGCACGCCGGAGGCGATCGCGGTGATGCGCGCGCCGCAGGAATCCCCCGACTTGCGAAGCGCGTCCATGAAGCGCTCGAGCGCGTCGATCATCGACGCGTTCGCCGCGAAGAAAGGGTTGGCGTCGACGTGCTCCCAGCCCTCGAACGGGATCGCGTGCGGGCCGATCTGCGTCAGGTGGCCGCGGATGGTGACGCCGTGTCGCTCGTGCAGCCACTTGCGCGCGATCGCGCCGGCCGCCACCCGCACCGCGGTCTCGCGCGCCGATTGCCGGCCGCCGCCGCGGTAGTCGCGGATCCCGTATTTCTGCCAGTACGTGTAGTCGGCGTGGCCGGGCCGGAACGTATCGGCGATCGCCGCGTAGTCCTTGCTGCGCGCGTCCTGGTTGCGGATCAGGAGCGCGATCGGCGTCCCGGTCGTGCGTCCCTCGAACACGCCGGAGAGGATCTCGACGGTATCGGGCTCGCGGCGTTGCGTGACGTGCCGCGACGTCCCGGGGCGCCTGCGATCGAGGTCGCGCTGGATGTCGGCCTCGCCGAGCGCGAGGCCCGGCGGGCAGCCGTCGACGACGCAGCCGATCGCCGGCCCGTGCGACTCGCCGAACGACGTGACGCGAAAGAGATGGCCGATCGTGTTCCCGGACATGGACGCCGCGCGAGGTCGAAAGTCAGTCTAGCACGCGTCCCGCGCCGCGCTTCGCGTCGTCGCGGTGCAGCTCGCCGCTCGTGAACGACGACCACGCGCGCCGGTAGGCGTCCTCGAGGTGACGTACGAAGCCCGGGACGTCGACCATCGGCGACGCCAGCACGCGCGGGCGCAGTCCGGCCCGCAACTCGGCGAGCCGCGCCGCGTCGCCGACCAGTCCGCGCGCGATCGCCACGTAGTGCTCCGCGTCGCGCGCGATCCAGGCGCGTGCGTCCAGCCCGGAGAGCAGGCTCGCGGTCGAGCGCGACCACGTCCACCCGCCGGGCAGCGTCACCACGGGCACGCCCTGCCACAGCGCGTCGAGCGTCGTGGCCGCGCCGGAGAACGGCATCGGGTCGAGCGCGACGTCGACGCGCTCGTACATCGCGCGGTAGCCCGCGTCGTCGAGGCGCGGCACGAACTCGAGGCGCGCCCCCGTGACGCCGAGCGCGTCGGCGACGCGCTTGCGCGCGGAGCCGGGCGGGACGCCGACCGCGATCAGGCACGCCGAGGGCAGCGCGGCGAAGAGCGAGCGCCAGATCGCGAGCGTCGCGTCGGTCAGCTTGGCGGAATGGTTGAACGATCCGAACGTGGGAACGCCGGTCCGCGCGAGCGGCGGCGGGCCCGGCGCCGGCGTGCCGGGCGGCGGCGTCCAGCACCACGCGGGCACGGGCAGCCGCAGCAGGCGCTCGCTGTGCGCGGCCTCCGCGAGGCCGGGCGGATCGGCGATGGCGTCGGTGATCCGGTAGTCGATCGTCGCCATGCCCGTGGTCGACACGTAGTCGAGCCAGGTGACCGCCACGCGCGAGGGCCGTCGCGCGAAGATCGGCAGGCGGTTGTGGCCGGTGTGGCCGGCCAGGTCGACCAGGACGTCGAGGTCGTCGGCGGCGACGAGCGCCGCGACGCCCGCGTTGTCGAGCCCGGCCAGCACCCGGCGCACCACGCGCGACTCGATCGCGTGATCGGCCTCGGCGCGCTGCGGATTGTTGAAATACGCGTGCACGCGGAACCGCGCGGGATCGTGCGTGGCGAACACGCGGCGGATGAACGATGGAAGCGCGATGTGCGCGTCGGGCGACAGGTAGCCCAGCCGAAGCGGCCGGTCGGGCGTGTCGACGCCCTCGCGCACGGCGGCGCGCGGCGCCGCGTCGCGCTCGACGCCGCGCGCCCACTCGCGGTGCACCGCGCAAATCTCCGCCGGCGTCCGGCCGGTCACGAGCTTCAGCGCCGCGAGCCGGTTCGACGCGGCCGGCGCGAGCGTCGGGTCGGCATCGAGCGCCCGCGCATACGCCGCGAGGGCGGCGTCGACGCGCCCGATCTCCTTGAGCAGGTTGCCGAGGTTGTTGTGCGCGGCGGCACGGCGGGGATCGAGCGCGAGCGCGCGCTCGAGCGCCTCGATCGCACGGTCCGGATCGCCCCAGCGCTGGCAGGCGATGCCGAGGTTCACCCACGCGGCGGTCGAGCGGGGATCGAGCGCGATCGCGACCTCGAGGGCGCGGACCGCCTCGCCTGCGCGACCGGCGCGGCTCAGCGCCGCGCCGAGATGGACGCGGTAGGTCGGGTTGCGCGGCGCGAGCGCGACCGCCCGCTCGAGCGCGTCGACGGCGGCGCCGAAGCGGCGCGCCGCATGCGCGAGCGTGCCGAGGCCGTCCCAGGCCGCGTGCAGCCCCGGATCGCGCTCGAGAGCGGCGCGGTACCGGGATTCGGCTTCGGGCGCGCCCGCGCGGTGCAGCGCGCGCGCCTGCTCGAGGATCTCCGAGGGCGTCACGGCGGTCCTCGCGCGGGTAGGATGGCAGCGTGTCCCCGGCGCACGACAGCGGCGACGCCCGCTCCGCCATCCCGCCGGCGCTCGCCGACGCGCTGGCGAACGCCCGCCGTGTCGTCGCGCTGACCGGCGCCGGCGTGTCCGCGGAGTCCGGCATCCCGACGTTCCGCGATGCCCTGACCGGCCTGTGGGCGCGCTTCGACCCCGCGGAGCTCGCGACGCCCGCGGCGTTCGCGCGCCAGCCGAAGGTCGTGTGGGACTGGTACGCGATGCGCCGCGACGCGATCCGCGCGGCGCAGCCGAACGACGCCCACCGCGCGCTGGTCGCGATCGAGCGGCGCGTGCCGGCATTCCTGCTCGCGACGCAGAACGTGGACGGGCTGCATGCGCGCGCCGGCAGCCGCGCCCTGGTCGAGCTGCACGGCAACCTCGCGCGCGTGCGCTGCTCGCGCGACGGACGCGTCGTCGAGCGCTGGGACGAGCCGCTCGACGACGAGCCGCCGCGATGCCCGCGTTGCGGCGCGTTCCTGCGTCCGGACGTCGTGTGGTTCGACGAGATGCTGCCGGCCCACGCGCTCGCGCAGGCCGAGGACGAAGCGGCGCGCTGCGACCTCCTGATCGTCGCCGGGACGTCGGCGGAGGTGCATCCCGCCGCGACGCTGCCGCTCATCGCCAAGGCCGCGGGCGCGCGGCTGGTGGAGG
>DASTCK010000179.1:0-22916 GCA_035711225.1 Casimicrobiaceae bacterium | reverse complement strand
ATCCGAGCCGGGGGTAGGACGGGCGGCATGACCGCGACGATCCGGCTGACCGCGGCGCAGGCACTCGTGCGCTGGCTCGCCGCGCTGCGCGTCGAGGGCGGCGAGAGGCTCTTCGGCGGCGTGTGGGCGATCTTCGGCCACGGCAACGTGGCGGGCATCGGCGAGGCGCTGCACGCGCACCGCGACGAGCTGCCGACGTTTCGCGCTCACAACGAGCAGGCGATGGCGCACGCCGCGATCGCCTACGCGAAGGCGCACATGCGCCGTCGCATGATGGCGTGCACGACCTCGATCGGGCCGGGCGCGACCAACATGGTCACGGCGGCCGCGCTCGCGCATGTCAACCGCCTGCCGGTGCTGCTGCTGCCCGGCGACGTCTTCGTATCGCGCGCCCCCGACCCGGTCCTGCAGCAGATCGAGGACTTCCACGACGGCGGCGTCTCGGCGAACGACTGCTTCCGGCCGGTGTCGCGCTATTTCGACCGCATCGTGCATCCCGGGCAGCTGCTCACGGCGCTGCCGCGTGCGCTGCACGTGCTGACCGATGCCGCGCTGTGCGGACCGGTCACGCTCGCGATGCCCCAGGACGTCCAGACGATGGCGTTCGACTGGCCCGCGTCGTTCTTCGCACCGCCGCCGGTGCGCTTCGCGGCGCCCGCGCCGGCGGCCGAGGAGCTCGCCGAGGCGGTCGCGCTGCTTCGCGCGGCGAAGAGGCCGCTGGCGGTCGCCGGCGGCGGAACGCTCTATGGCCTCGCCACGGATGCGCTCTCGCGGTTCGCCGAGCGCCACGGCGTCCCGGTCGCCGAGACGCAGGGCGGCAAGGGCTCGCTCGCCTGGGACCATCCGCTGCAGGCGGGCGCGATCGGCGTGACCGGCTCGCCGGCGGCCAACGCGCTCGCGCGCGACGCGGACCTGGTGCTCGCGGTCGGCACGCGGCTGCAGGACTTCACGACGGCGTCGCACTCGCTGTTCCCGCACGCGAGGCTCGTGTCGCTCAACGTCAACGGCTTCGACGCGCTCAAGTGGCGCGGCGTGCCGCTGCGCGCCGATGCGCGGCGCGGCCTCGACGCGCTGTCGGACGCGCTCGTGGGCTGGCGCGCGGACGACGCCTGGCGCGACCGCGCGACCGACGAGGCGAAGCGCTGGCGCGGCGACCTCCTGCGGCTCACGACCGGGCGCGAAGGCACCCTGCCGTGCGACGGCGAGGTGATCGGCGCGGTGCAGCGCTCGGCGGCGCATTCGGACCGCGACGACATCGTCGTGTGCGCGGCCGGCACGCTGCCCGGCGAGCTGCACAAGCTCTGGCGCACGTCGGCGCCGGGCGGCTACCACGTCGAGTACGGCTATTCGTGCATGGGCTACGAGATCGCGGGCGGCCTGGGCGTCAAGATGGCCCGGCCCGACCGCGAGGTGGTCGTGATGGTCGGCGACGGCAGCTACCTGATGATGAACTCCGAGATCGCGACGTCGCTGATGCTCGGGCACAAGCTCACGATCGTCGTGCTCGACAACCGCGGCTTCGGCTGCATCAACCGGCTGCAGCAGGCGTGCGGCGGCGCGCCGTTCAACAACCTGCTCGACGACTGCGTGCAGGGTCCCGACGGCGCGCCCGCGATCGATTTCGCCGCGCACGCACGCTCGCTCGGCGCGCACGCCGTGAGCGTCCGATCGCTGTCCGAGCTCGAGGCCGCGCTCCACCATGCGCGTTCCGCGAGGCAGACGAGCGTCGTGTGCATCGAGACCGATCCGCACCGCACGATCGACGCCGGCGGGTGGTGGTGGGACGTCGCCGTTCCCGAGGTGTCGCAGCGCGAGGCCGTGCGCAGCGCGCGCGCCGCGTACGAGTCGGCGCGCGAGAAGCAGGAGCCGTGACGATGGCGGCGAAGCGCGTGCCCCGCGGAACGGGATCAGGGCAGGATGCTGCGCCCGCGGCGGTCGACCGCGAGGTGGCCGGCATCGTGCACGCGTGCGGCGGGGAGCGCGGGGGCGCGCCGCGCCGTCCCTTGGGCATACACGCACACGGGATCGGACGCGGTCAGCGAGCGGATCTCGATCTCGTCGCTCGCCCGCAGCAGCCGCTCGACGGCGGCGGAGAGCCGGGCCGGGGAACTGCCGGGAGCGCAGTCGTCGAACGCGATCGTGCGTGCGCGAAGCGATCGCACGTGCGCCTCGAGCGTGCGCGCGTCGGCGAAGCGCTGCTCGCCGACGACGTAGTGGGCCGAGAGCACGCGGACATGCACGGTGTCCGGTCCTGCGGAGGCCGTGCCGGCCCCGAGCGTCGCGGCGGCGAGCGCCAGCGCGAGCGTGGCGCGGGTCGGGCAGGTCGGCGTCATGCGGCGGATTCTGGTCGGAGCGCCCCGGCGCCGCAAACGATCATTTCTCACCGCAGGCATGAGCGTTTCGCATGACCCGGCGACCGCGCCTCTCGCTCGACCACCTGCGCGGCTTCCGGGCCGCCGCGCGGCACTTGAGCTTCACGCAGGCGGCACGCGAGCTGCACGTCACGCAGTCGGCGATCAGCCGCGAGATCAAGACGCTCGAGGAGCAGCTGGGGCGCCCGCTGTTCCACCGCGCCAACCGGACGCTGCAACTGACCAGCGCCGGCTCCGAACTGTTTCGTGCGGCGGAACTGGCGCTGGACGCGCTCGATGCCGCCGTCGACCGCGTCGCGGGCACCGGCCGCTCGCTCGGCATCACGACCACGACCGCGCTCGCGTCGATGTGGCTCGTGCCGCGACTGCCGAGCTACGCGCGGGCGCACCCGGGCTGCGACGTGCGGGTCGCGGCCAGCAACGATCTGGTCGACCTCGAGCGGGAGCGGCTCGACGTCGCGCTCCGCTTCGTTCCGCCGGGCGCCGACGTCCAGCGCGGCGAGCGCCTCTGCGAGTACGAGACCTTTCCGGTCTGCTCGCCTGCGTTCGCGCGGAACGCGGCGCATCCGTTGCGGACGCCGGCCGACCTCGCGCACCACGTCCGGCTCGACTTCGAAGCGGTGGTCTACGGGCGGCCCTGGTACGACTGGGACCACTGGTTCGCGGCGACCGGGCTGCCGCCGATCGCGCCGGCGAGCACGATGCGCTTCTCGCACTACGACCAGGTCATCCAGGCGGCGATCGAAGGGGCGGGCGTCGCGATCGGCAAGACGCCGCATCTCGCGCGCCACCTGCGCGAGGGCGTGCTGGTCAGGCCGTTCGGGCGCGAGCACACGAGCCACATCGGTGGGTTCGACGTCGTCGTCGCGCCGTCCGCACGCGGGCGCGACGACGTGGATGCCTTCGTCGCGTGGGTTCGCGACGAGCTCAGGAGCGACCAGGCGTCCGTGCCCGCGCCATCGCGCCGTGCGCGGCGCGAACGGACCGGGGCGCGGGCCTGAGGCAGGCGCACGCGAGGAATCACGCATGACCAGCACGCATCGCGGGCTCGACGTCCGCATCGGCATCAACCCGATCTCGTGGAGCAACGACGACCTGCCGTCGCTCGGCGGCGAGACGCCGCTCGAGACCGCGCTGTCGGAGGGCAAGGCGATCGGCTACGAGGGCTTCGAACTGGGCAACAAGTTCCCGCGCGAGCCCAAGGCGCTCGCCGCGGTGCTCGGCAAGCATGGGCTCGCCTGCGTCTCGGGCTGGTACTCGGGACGACTCGCCCGCGGCCGCACCGTCGAGGAGGAGGTCGAGGCGGTCGGGCCGCACCTCGAGCTGCTCGCGCAGAACGGCGCGACGGTGATGGTGTACGGCGAGGTCGCCGACAGCATCCAGGGCGCGGCGGTGCCGCTCTACCAGCGCCCGCGCTTCGTGCGCGAGCAGCAGTGGCGGGAGTACGGCGAGCGGCTGGACCGGTTCGGCGCGCAACTCGCGAAGCGCGGCGTGCGGCTCGCCTACCACCATCACATGGGCGCGTACGTCGAGACGCCGGAGGACGTCGACCGCCTGATGAGCGTCACCGGCGACGACGTGGGGCTTTTGTTCGACACCGGCCACATGACCTTCGCCGGCGGCGATGCCGTGGCGATGCTCGAGAGGCACGTCGGGCGCGTCTGCCACGTGCACTGCAAGGACGTGCGCCCGTACGTGGTGCGCCTCGCGCGCAATCGCAACTGGAGCTTCCTCGAGGCGGTGATCAACGGCGCATTCACGGTGCCGGGCGACGGGTCGATCGATTTCCCGTCAGTGCTCGGCGTGCTGCACGACCACGGGTATCGCGGCTGGCTGGTCGTCGAGGCCGAGCAGGATCCGGCGGTCGCGCCGAGCTACGCCTACGCCGAGAAGGGCTACCGCGCGCTGCGCGGGATCGTCGACGCGCTGGCGCGGAGGAACGCGGCATGAGGCCTCGCCGCGACAGCGGGATCACGGTCCGCGAGGTCGCCAAGGTGTCGGCGCATCGGCCCGACGCTTCCGCGCCGCGTGGCCCGGGCCGGAGCGTCGCGCGATGAGCCTGCTCGTCAAGGCGGCGAAGGAGGGTCCGACGATCGTCGACGTCTCGCCCGCCTCCGCGGGCTGGCGCTTCGTGGGCTTTCGCGCGCACCGCCTCGCCGCGGGCGAGCGCGCGACGATCGACCTGCCCGGCCGCGAGCTTTGCATGGTCGTGCTGTCCGGGCGCGTCGACGTGCGCGGCGGCGGAGGCGCGTGGCAGGACCTCGGCGACCGCGACAGCGTGTTCGACGACCGCCCGCCCTGGGCGCTCTATTTGCCGGACGGGGCGAAGGTCGACGTCGTCGCGCGCTCCGCGGCGGAAGTCGGCGTCGCGCACGCCCCGGGCGGCGGCAAGCTGCCGGCGCGGGTGATCGATCCGGCGACGATGAAGCGGAGCGTGCGCGGCAGCGGCTCGAACACGCGCTACGTGACCGATATCCTGCCGGAGTCCGCGCCCGCCGAGCACCTGCTCGTGGTCGAGGTGCGCACGCCGTCGGGGCACTCGTCGTCGTACCCGCCGCACAAGCACGACACCGACGCGGCGCCGCTCGAGACCCAGCTCGAGGAGACCTACTACCACCGGCTCGACCCGCCGCAGGGATTCGCCTTCCAGCGCGTCTACACCGACGACCGCTCGCTCGACGAGTCGCTCGCCGTCGAGGACCGGGACGTCGTCATGGTGCCGCGCGGCTACCACCCGGTCGTCGTGCCGCACGGCTACGAGTCGTACTACCTGAACGTGATGGCGGGGCCCACGCGCAAGTGGCATTTCCACAACGACCCGGCGCACGAATGGATGCTGAAGCGCTGACGCGGCCACGCGGCGTGCGCCGCGCGGGCGCGCGACGCGGCGCCCCGGCCACCGAGGTCGGCCTGCTGCTCGCGCGCATCGCGGCGGACTACGACGCGTTGCCGCGCCAGCTCAAGAGCGTCGCGCGCTACGTCGAGCAGCACGGCGCGCGGATCGTCGTCGACCGCATCGGCGACGTCGCGCGCGAGTGCGCGGTGCAGCCCTCGGCGGTCGTCCGCTTCGCGCAGCGCTTCGGGTTCGCCGGCTTCTCGGCGATGCAGGCGGTGTTCCGCGACGATTACACGCAGCAGGCGGGCACCTCGGGCAGCTACCGGCAGCGCATCCGGCGGCTGGTGACGAGCAAGCGGCGGGCGCTGACGCCCGGCGCGGTCGCGCGGGAGTTCGTCGCGGCGAGCATCGAGGGGCTGAACGAGGTCTCGCGCGGCCTCGACGACGCGGCGTTCGCGTCCGCGGTCGCGTTGCTCGCGCGCGCGAATCACATCTACGTGGTCGGCGTGCGGCGCTCGTACGCGGTCGCCGCCTACATGACCTATGCGCTGCAGCACATCGACAAGCGGGTGCAGCTGGTCGACGGCGTCGGCGGCATGGTGCACGAGCAGGTGCGCTCGGTGTCGCGCGACGACGTGATCGTCGCGATCAGCTTCACGCCCTACGGCAAGGAAACGCTGGCCTGCGTGCGCCACGCCAAGGAGCGCGGTGCGAAGTCGGTCGTGATGACCGACAGCCGGCTCGCGCCGCTCGCGCGCGGCGCCGACGCCCTGCTGATCGTGCGCGAGGGCAGCGCCTTCGCGTTCCGTTCGCTCACCGGCGCGCTATGCCTCGCGCAGGCCCTGTTCGTCGCCCTCGCCTACCGCCTCGAGCTCGAGATCGAGGAAACGACCCACCGCGGAGACTACGATGACTGACGTGGCCATTTTCGGCGCAGGGCGGATCGGGAAGATCCACGCCGGCAACCTCGTGCGCCAGCCCGGCGTGAAGCTGAAATACGTCGTCGACCCCGACGCCGCTGCCGCGAAGGCCCTGGCCGCGCAGCACGACGCGAGCGTCGGGACGATCGAAGGCGTGTTCGCCGACGCCGCGATCCGCGCCGTCGTGATCGCTTCGTCGACCGACACGCACGCCGACCTGATCGAGCGTGCCGCGCACGCGAAGAAGGCCATCTTCTGCGAGAAGCCGGTCGACCTGGCCTACGACCGCGCGCAGCGCTGCGCCCGCACCGTGCGCGATGCCGGCGTCCCCTGCCTCATCGGCTTCCAGCGCCGCTACGACCCGACGTTCTCGGCGCTGCATGCGCGGATCGTCGCCGGCGAGATCGGCGAGCCCGAGATGCTGGTCGTCACCAGCCGCGATCCCGGGCTGCCTCCCGTCGACTACCTGAAGCGCTCGGGCGGCATCTTCAAGGACATGCTGATCCACGACTTCGACATCTTCCGATGGATCCTCGCGGACGACGCGGCGACCGTGTATGCGGCGGGCAGCTGCCTGGTCGACCAGGCCGTGGCAGGGGTCGGCGACGCGGATGCGACGGCGGTGACGATCCGCACGAAGAAGGGCCGGCTCGCGCAGATCAACACGATCCGCCGGGCGGCCTACGGCTACGACCAGCGCTTCGAGGTGATCGGCGCGAAGGGCATGCTGCAGGCGGGCAACCACCGGCCCACCGAAGTCGTCGCGTCCACCGACAGGTCGGTGAGCGCGGACAAGCCCGAGTACTTCTTCCTCGAGCGCTACCAGAAGGCGTACGCGGCCGAGATGGCGCACTTCTTCGACGCGATCGCGTCGGGCAAGCCGGTCAGGACATCGATCGACGACGGGGTGAAGGCGCTCGAGCTCGCCGAAGCGGCGACGACCTCCTGGCGCGAGAAACGGATCGTGGAACTGTAACGGCCGAACATGGAACCCCGCTTTCGGCCGGGCGGGCTTCCCGACCATCGCCGGCAAGGCCGGGCGATGTTCAGCGACGAGAGCAACGAAAACGCGGAGCTGCGATCGACATGAGTGCGCCACATGCAAAGGTGGGAATCGTCGGCCTCGGGCGGCTGGGCAAGCGCCATGCCGAGAACCTGGCGCTCCGCGTGCCGGGCGCCGAGCTGGTCGCGGCGTGCAGCCCGGACGCCGACGAGCGGGCCTGGGCGTCGCAGAAGCTGGGCGTGAAGCACACGTTCGGCGACTACCGCGAATTGCTCGCGCATCCGGGGCTCGACACGGTGTTCCTGGTGACGCCGAACACGGTTCACCCCGAGCAGATCATCGCCGGCCTCGAGGCCGGCAAGCACGTGTTCTGCGAGAAGCCGCTGTCGATGGTCCTCGACGAATGCCTGGCGGTGGAGGCCGAGGCGAAGCGCCACCCCGCGCTCAAGGTGATGATCGGCTACGTGCGCCGCTTCGACGCGAGCTACCAGGACGCGCAACGGAAGATCGCGTCGGGCGCGATCGGGCGGCCGTTCATCGTGCGCTCGCAGACCACCGACATGAACGACCCGTCCGGCTTCTTCGTGCGCTTCGCGCCCAAGTCCGGCGGCATCTTCATCGACATGAGCGTGCACGACATCGACGCGATCCGCTGGCTGCTCGGCGCGCCGAAGCCGAAGCGCGTGTTCTCGGTGGGCACGATCGCGGTCCACGCCGGGCTCGCGGACTGCGGCGACGTCGACAACGGCATCGCGCTCTGCGAGTTCGAGGGCGGCGCCATGGCGACGATCTACGCGTCGCGAACGATGGCCCACGGCCACGAGACGACGACCGAGGTCATCGGGACCGAGGGCCGGATCGTCGTCGGCCGGGACGGGCGGCTCAACCGGGTCGAGACGGCCGACCGGTACGGCATCCGCACCGAGACGACGCCGACGTTCTGGGAGCGCTTCGAGGACGCGTTCCTGCGCGAGACGCTCCATTTCGTCGACTGCATTCGCCACGACAAGGCGCCCGCGCTGTCGCTGCACGACGCCACCGAGGCGACGCGCATCGGCATCGCGCTCCGGACGTCGCTGGTCGAGCGTCGGGCGGTGGAGCTGTAGAGGGCGGGGAGGGGCGCCGGACGTCCGGCCCGCCGCGGTCGACCGGACCGGCCCCCGATGCGTTAAGCTGGCCGCCGCAGACGGCGGACCTGGACGAACGGACTCACGACGGAGGAGAACATGCGACTCGGAAAATGGCTGGGGGGCGCGCTCGCCGCGATCACGGTCTCGTTGCCGCTGACGGCGGCGGCGCAGGGCGAGCTCGTGCTGTATTGCACGGTGCAGGAGGAGTGGTGCCGCCCGATGGTCGCGGCGTTCGAGAAGACCACCGGCATCAAGGTGCTGATGACGCGCAAGAGCTCGGGCGAGTTCTACGCGCAGCTCAAGGCCGAGGCGGCGAACCCGCGCGGCGACATCTGGTGGGGCGGCACCGGCGACCCGCATCTCCAGGCGGCCGAGGAAGGACTGACCGAGCCCTACAAGTCGCCGAAGATGGCCGACCTGCAGGACTGGGCGATCCGGCAGTGGGACGCGTCGAAGGGCCGCACCGTCGGCGTCTACGCGGGCGCGCTCGGCTACAGCTACAACACCGAGCAGCTCAAGAAGAAGAACATCCCCGAGCCCAAGTGCTGGGCCGACCTGACCAAGCCGCAGTTCAAGGACGAGATCCAGGTCGCCAACCCGAACTCGTCGGGAACCTCCTACACGATGCTCGCGACGTTCGTGCAGCTGATGGGCGAGGACAAGGCGTTCGAGTTCATGAAGGCGATGCACAAGAACGTGAACCAGTACACGAAATCGGGCGCCGCGCCGGCGCGGGCCGCGGCCACCGGCGAGAGCCTCGTCGGCATCACGTTCCAGCACGACGCCGTGGTGCAGAAGGTGGGCGGCGCGCCGGTCACCATCGTGTCGCCGTGCGAAGGCACCGGCTACGAGATCGGCAGCATGAGCATCGTCAAGGGCGCCAAGAACATGGAGAACGCCAAGAAGTGGTACGACTGGGCGTTGACGCCGGAAGCGCAGAACATCGGGCCCGCGGCGAAGGTGTCCTACCAGGTGCCGTCGAACAAGAACGCGTCGCCGCCGCCGGGATCGCCGAAGCTCTCCGAGATCAAGCTCATCAACTACGACTTCGCCAAGTACGGGTCGTCGGCGGAGCGCAACCGGCTGCTGAAGAAGTGGGACGCCGAGATCGGCGCGTTGCCGAAGTAGCGCGGACCCCGTCGTGACGACGGTCGCGACGGCGCCGCCGGTCTTCGTGCCGGCGGCGCGCGATCGCGCGACGGCGTGGGTGGCGGCGTTCGCGCTCGCCACGCTCGCCGCCGTCCCGTGGGCGCTGACCGGCGCTGCGTCGGCACTCGGCTACGCGCTCGCCGGCCGGCTCGAGTTCTGGCCGCTGCTGGCGGCGGCCGCCGCGACGCTGTTCACCGCATGGCGCGGCGACGATCGCGCCACGGCGCTCCTGTCCGGTGCCGCGGTCGCGTGGGCGTTCGCCGCGGGATTCGCCGAGGGCTCGAGCGGGCTGTCGTTCGGCGTCGGCGCGCTCCTGGCGCTGCTCGCGCTCACGGCGTGCTTCGCACGAGCCATCGCGCGCCGTGGCGCGTTCAAGGGCGATCCCGCCGTCGCGACGATCGTCGTGCTGATCGCGGCGCTGCTCGCGATCTTCATCTTCTTCCCGGTCGGCAAGGTGCTGACCGCGGCGCTGTTCGATGGCCGCGGCCAGTTCGCGCCCGGGCTTGCGATCGAGCGCCTCTTCGCGGCGGACGTCTGGGGCCTCGGGTGCCTGGGCGGCGGCACGCGCTGCGGCGTCGCGATCAATTCGGGTCTGCTGGCCACGATCGTCGGCACGCTGTCGACGCTGATCGGGCTCGTGCTGGCCCTGGTCGTCCAGCGCGGCGGGAAGCGCTACGCGGGCGTGACCAAGGTCATGTCGATCCTGCCGATCGTCACGCCGCCGTTCGTGATCGCGCTGGCGCTGGTGGTGCTGTTCGGCCGCACGGGGCTCGTCACCGGGTGGCTCGACGCGTGGTTCGACATCCCGCGCTCGCGCTGGCTCTACGGGCTCCCGGGCGTGACGCTGGCGCAATTGCTCACGTTCTCGCCGATCGCGTTCATGCTGCTGCACGGCGCGCTCGGCGCGATCAGCCCCGCGCTCGAGGAAGCGGCGCAGACGCTCCGTGCGTCGCGCTGGCGCGTGTTTCGCACGGTGACGTGGCCCTTGCTGCGGCCCGCGCTCGCCAACGCGTTCCTGCTCGGGTTCGTCGAGAGCCTCGCGGACTTCGGCAACCCGATCGTGCTCGCCGGCAACTACGACGTGCTGTCGACCAAGATCTTCTTCGCGGTCGCGGGCGCGCAGCACGATCCGGGGCGCGCCGCCGCGCTCGCGGTCGTGCTGCTCGGGCTCACGATGGTCGCGTTCTGGCTGCAGCAGCGCTGGATCGGCAAGCTGTCGTACGTGACGGTCACCGGCAAGGGCGACGGCGGCCTGCCCGCCGCGTTGCCGCGACCGCTGTGGCTCGCCTGCTTCGGCGCGGCAGCGGCGTGGATCGGCTTCACGATCGTCTGCTACGCGATCATCCTGACCGGCGGGCTGGTCCGCGACATCGGCCGCGGCGACATGACGCTGACGCTGCACCACCTGTCGCAGGGCTTCGGCATCGACCTGGCCGGCAACGCGACGATCTTCATCGGATCGGCGTGGGACAGCCTCTTCACCACCATCGAGGTCGCTGCGGTGGCGGCCCCGCTGACGGCGATCGTGGGGCTCCTGTCCGCCTACGTGATCACGCGCCACCGCTTCGTCGGCCGGCGCGCGTTCGAGTTCCTGACGATGGTCAGCTTCGCGATTCCCGGCACGGTGATCGGCGTGTCCTACATCGTCGCGTTCAACGTCGCGCCGCTCGAGCTGACCGGCGGGATGGCGATCCTCGTCCTGTGCTTCGTGTTCCGCAACATGCCGGTCGGCGTGCGAGCGGGCGTCGCCGCGCTCGCCCAGATCGACCGCACGCTCGACGAGGCGTCGTCGACACTGCGCGCGTCGACCGTGCGAACGCTCACGAAGGTCGTGCTCCCGCTGCTGCGCCCGGCGATCCTCGCGACGCTGGTGTTCAGCTTCACGCACGCGATGACCGCGGTGTCCGCGGTCATCTTCCTCGCGACCGCCAAGTACAACCTGGCGACCGTCTACATCATCAACCGCGTCGAGGCGGGCGAGTATCCGCTCGCGATCGCCTACTCGTCGGTGCTGATCCTGTTCATGCTCGCCGTGCTGCTCGCGGTCCAGAAGCTCGTCGGCGAAGCGCGGCTGGGCCGCCGCGCGACCCCGGTCCTCGTCACGGGCGGCTAGATGGCTTCCCCGCGAAACGCGCTTCGCGCGTCTTCCTCCAGGAGGCGCGGCGGTCCCGGGGCGGCCCGTCGACCGCCGTCCTCGTCACCCTCGATCGGCAGGCCTCGATGAATTCCGCGAACGACGGCGTCGTGTTCGAGAACGTGACGAAGCGCTACGGCAGCGTGACCGCCGTCGACGAGGTGTCGTTCCGGGTGAACCAGGGCCACCTCGTGACGCTGCTGGGCCCCTCCGGATGCGGCAAGACGACGACGCTGCGCATGGTCGCGGGGCTCGAGCCGGTGTCGTCGGGCCGCGTGCTGATCGGCGGCACCGACGTGACGCTGCGCGCCGCCAACGAGCGCGACGTCAGCATGGTGTTCCAGTCGTATGCGCTGTTCCCGCACATGACGGTGCTGGAGAACGTCTGCTACGGTCCGCTGTCGATGGGCGTCGACAAGGCGAAAGCGCGCGAGATCGCCGGCTCGAAGCTCGGGATGCTGGGGCTCAAGGGCATGGAGCAGCGCCTGCCGTCGGAGCTTTCCGGCGGCCAGCAGCAGCGCGTCGCGGTCGCGCGATCGCTGGTGCTCGAGCCCAAGGTGCTCTTGTTCGACGAGCCGCTGTCCAACCTCGACGCGAAGCTGCGCCGTCGCGTGCGGCAGGAGATCCGGGAGCTCCAGCAGGAATTGAAGCTGACGGTGCTGTACGTCACGCACGACCAGGAGGAAGCGCTGGCCGTGTCCGACCACATCATCGTGATGGACGGCGGGAAGATCGCGCAGCAGGGCTCGCCGCACGATCTCTACGAGCGCCCGGTGAGCCGCTTCCTCGCGGATTTCATCGGCGATGCCAATCTCGTCGACGGCGAGGTCGTCGTGACGGCCGAGGGCGGCTCGTTCCGGGCGGGCGGGGTCGCCGCACCGGTGCGGGCGGACGGGATGCGGTCCGGTCCGGCGACGCTGGCGGTGCGGCCGCACCGGCTGCGGCTGGTCGACGCGGGCCGCGGCGTGATCCCGGGGACGTGCAAGCGCGCCGCCTACCTGGGCAGCCGCAACGAGTACGTCGTCGCCTGCGCGTGGGGCGACCTGCTCGTGTTCGACGACGACGCGCACACGCTGAGGCAGCGCGACGAGGCGGTCGGCCTCGATTTCGATCCGGGCGCCGTCATCCTGCTCCCGCGCTGAGCCGGACCCCTGGAACCTGGCTCCGAACCTGGTTCCTCCAGGCATTCGCGCCGGGGGCGGAAAGCGTGTACAATGCGCCCCAGCGATTCTCAAGCAGTGCCGTTGCTGGTCCGGTAACCGCAGTCCTGCGGCTCTACCTTCCCTCCCACCCGCCGTCTTGACTGTCGCCCCTCGCAAGGGGGCTAGCCCTTGCACATCACCATTCAGGACGATCAAGACATGGCAACAGGTACAGTGAAGTGGTTCAACGACGCGAAGGGTTTCGGCTTCGTGACTCCGGAAGACGGCGGCAAGGATCTCTTTGCCCACTTTTCCGCCATCCAGGGGTCGGGGTTCAAGACCCTCAAGGAAGGCCAGCGCGTCAGCTTCGACGTGGTCTCCGGCCCCAAGGGGCTGCAGGCGGCGAACATCCGCGAGGCGGAATAAGCGGTCGACGGCATGGCGCCTCGCGTCATGCCGCCGATCTCCGGACAAGCCCGGCTCGCGCCGGGCTTTTCGTTTCCCGACCAAGGACATCGATGGCCAAGGAAGAACTCCTCGAAATGAACGGCATGGTGGCCGAAGTGCTGCCCGACTCGCGCTACCGCGTGACGCTCGACAACGGTCACAACCTGATCGCCTACAGCGCCGGCAAGATGCGCAAGCACCACATCCGCATCATCGCGGGCGACAAGGTGTCGCTCGAGCTCTCGCCCTACGACCTCACCAAGGGCCGCATCACGTTCCGCCACATCGAAGGGCGGGGCGCCTCCGCCGCTCCACGCCCGCGTCGCTGACGCGGCGTCGCGTCTGCCGCACGGCGACAGCCGCCGGCGTTCGGGTGCGTGCGCCGATTGCTTTCCGGCGGGGGCCGGGGCATCCGCTCTGACCCAAGGCACTCGTTCCTCTGACCGGGGCCAGGGCGGCAGCCCTGCCCGCCGGCCGTTCACTTCTTCGCGAAGTCGCCGACCAGGAAGGTCGCGAGGTCGGCGGGCTTCAGGTATTTCCGCAGCGCGGCGTTGGCCTGTTCGACGCCCACCGCGCCGATCGCGCGATCGATGTCGGCCGAGAACGCCCAGGTGCGCCCGAGGTAGGCCTGCGCCGCGAGCGAGCTCGCGACCGCCGAGTCCTGCGCCCGCGTCGTGCGCCGCTCCTCGAGCAGCGCGCGCTTCGCGTTGTCGACTTCCTCGGCGGTGAACCCCTTGTCGAGCGCCAGCCTGAGCTGCTCGTCTACCGCTGCGCGCACCTTCGCGAGGTTCTGCGGCGCGTAGATCGCGTAGAGGCCGAGCGTCGAGTTGTCGTCCAGCCGTCCCTCGTCGAGCCACGTGCCCACGCCGTAGGACAGCCCCAGCTTCGTGCGGATCACCTCGAACATGCGCGACTCCGAGGCGCCCCCCAGGATGCGCTCGGCCACCAGCATCGCAGCGTAATCGGCGCTACGGTCGGACATCGGCAGCGTCGTGCCGCCGACGAGCACCGCGTTGGGCTTGTCGGGCGTTTCGATCGTCTCGGCGGCCGGGCGCGGCGCGACGTAGGGGTCGGGCACGCGCGCGTACGGCGAAGGGCTCTTCCACCCGCCGAACAGCTGCTCGGCGAGCGCGCGCACTTCCGCGGGATCGAAGTCGCCGACGACGGCCAGTTCCGCGTCGGACGCGCCGTAGTACTTCGCGTGGAATGCCTTGAGGTCGTCCACCTTCGCCGCGCGAAGCCGCGCGGCCTGCTCCTCGAACGTCGGTGTCTCGCGGACGTCGCCGGCGGGATAGGGCTTCAGGTGCCGCGTGAGCGCCCGCCCGGCGATCGCCTGCGGGTCGGTGCGCGACTTCTCGACCTGCGCGAGGCTCGCGCGCACCAGCTTGTCGAACTCGCCGGCATCGAACGCGGGCGTCTTCATCGCCTCGGCGACCAGCTTCAGCGTGCCGCCGACGTTCGCGCGCACCGTCTCGCCCGAGGCGGAAGCCTGCGTCGACGATCCGCCGAAGCCGACCTTCGCGCGCAGCGCGTCGAGCGCGTCGTCGAACGCCTGGCGCGACCGCTCGCGCGTTCCCAGCGCCAGCATCGATCCGGTCAGCGAGCCCGCCGGCGCCGTGCCCTTCAGCGACTGCTCGGTGCCGAAGCGCAGCCGCAGCGAGAAGCGCACGATCTCGCCGCGCGTCTTCTTCGGCAGCATCGCGAGCGTCATGCCGTTGGCGAGCTTGACGCGCTGCGTGCGCGCCTCGAGGTTCGCCGGCGACGGGTCGAACGCCTCGCCGGCGGCGACGGCGGCGTCGCCCTTGTAGTCCGCGACGAGCGCGTCGACATCCACCGCGGCGTACGCGGGCGCCCGGTCGGGCTTGGCGTCGGGCACGAACGTGCCGAGCGTCAGGTTCGCGGGCTTGAGCCACTCGGTGGCGACGCGCGTCACGTCCGCGGGCGTGAGCTTGCGCCAGCGGTCGCGATGCAGGAAGAACAACCGCCAGTCGCCGAGCGCGATCCATTCGGACAGCTGAACGCCGAACGCCTGCGGATCGTTGACCGTCTGGTCGAAGTCCTTCAGGTACTTCGTGCGGACGCGGTCCAGCTCCTCGGCGGTGATCGGGCGGTCGCGCACGCCGTAGAGCGTCGCGAGCAGCGCGTCGCGCGCCGGCTCGACGGGCTCGCTCAGCGCGACCTGCGCGAAGAAGATCGACGGGCCCGGATCGTGGGTCGCGAAGCTCCAGTTCTGCACCGAGGTCGCCTTGCGCGTCTCGACCAGCGCCTGGTAGAGGCGCCCGGCGGGCTCGACGGTCATGATCTCGCCGAGCGCTTCCATCGCCGCGTAGTCGGGGTGCGCGCCCTGCATCACGCGGAACATCGCGCCGACGTACTTGGCGCTGCCGACGCGCCGGATCGTGACGGTGCGCTCGCCGTCGCCCGGGGGCTCGATCGTGTAGAGGCGCGGCAGCGTGCGCGCGGGCTTCGGGATGCGCCCGAACTCGGTCGCGATCAGCGCGAGCGCCTTCGCCGGGTCGAACTTGCCCGCCACGGTCAGCACCGCGTTGTCGGGCTGGTAGTAGGTGCGGTAGAACGCCTGCAGCCGCCCGATGTCGACGTTCTCGATGTCCGACCTCGCGCCGATCGTGGACTTGCCGTAGTTGTGCCACTCGAAGGCGGTCGCCTGCATCTTCTGCCACAGCACGCGCAGCGGGCTGTTCTCGCCGCTCTCGAACTCGTTGCGCACGACCGTCATCTCGGTGTCGAGCGACGACTTGGCGATGAACGCCTGCGTCATCCGCTCCGCCTCGATCTTCAGCGCGAACGCCAGGCTCTCGTCGGAGACGGGGAAAGACTCGAAGTAGTTGGTGCGGTCGTAGAACGTCGTGGCGTTGACGTTCATGCCGCGGCGGCCGAACTCCTTGGTCAGGTTGTCGACCGACGGCGAGCCCAGGAACATCAGGTGCTCGAGCAGGTGCGCCATGCCGGTCTCGCCGTAGTTCTCGTGGCGCGAGCCGACCTTGTAGGTGATGTTGACCGTGGTCGTGGGCTTCGTGTCGTCGGGGAACAGCAGCACCTCGAGGCCGTTGGCGAGCGTGTACTGCGACACGCCCTCGACCGACGGGCCGGCCTTCACGCCGGGCGGCAGCTGGGCGAGGGCGAGCGCCGGGGCGAACGCGGCGAGGGCGAGGAAGCGCAGGGCGGATCGGAGCATGGGAGAGGACACCGGAAAGGGGCGGCAGTATAGACCGGCGCTCCGGGGCAACGTTCGCGCGCGCGACGGGGCGCCCGCGGGCGGGACCGGACGGACCCGGAGCCGACCGGAGGGCCGAGGCGTCGCCAGCGGGGGGTGCCTATTGCGACGCGGTGATCCCGCCGTCCACGTAGAGGATCTGG
Source organism: Casimicrobiaceae bacterium (assembly GCA_035711225.1). GTDB lineage: Bacteria > Pseudomonadota > Gammaproteobacteria > Burkholderiales > Casimicrobiaceae > VBCG01. The sequence goes on along the minus strand of DASTCK010000179.1, from coordinate 6,405 downwards.
CCGGTCACGAACGCCGCGCCCGGGCCGCAGAAGAACAGCACGGGCCCGACGACGTCGTCGACCTCGGCGACCCGGCCGAGCGGGATGCGCGCGAGGAGCGCGTCGCGGATCGCGGGGTCGGTGAGCCATCGGCCGGCCATGGCCGTCCTCACGACCGTGGGCGCCACGCCGTTGACCGTGATTCCGTGCGGCGCGAGCTCGATGGCATGCTGCCTGACCAGCATGACGAGGCCGCCCTTGCTGCTCGCGTACGACGAGAACCCGCGGTCGCGCACCGCGAGCTGCGCGCGCACCGAGAGCAGGTGCACGTGCCGGCCGCCGCCACCGTGCGCCACCTGGATGCGCGCGACCGCCTGCGCGAGGAACATCGCGGCCTTCAGGTTGACGTCGATCACCTCGTCCCACGCGCTCTCCGACACCTCGAGGACGGTCTCCTCGCGGTGGATCGCCGCGCAGTTCACCAGGAGGTCGATGCGTTGGTGCCGGGCCGCCGCCGTGTCGACGGCGGAGGCGATCGAGTCGACGTCCCGCGCCTCGTAGTGCACGCTGGAGGCAGCGGCGCGCCCGTGGTGAAGCTCGCTGACCAGCGCGTCGGCCCTCGCCTCGTCGCGTCCCGCGACGACGACGGTCGCGCCGCCCTGCGCCAGCGCGCGCGCGACGCCTTCGCCGATGCCGCCGTAGCCGCCGGCGACGAACGCCACCTTGCCGTCGAACGGTCGCTTGGCGTCGGGCACGCGCGCCTCGGGATCGGGACCAATCGCGCGCGTCATTCGGCGCTCCGCTCGCGATCGGCGCGTGCGCGGTCGTAGCGGATCGACGACGCGGTGAGCGCGCCGTCGACGACGAGGTCGTGCCCGGTGACGAACCGCGCGTCGTCGGAGAGGAGCCACGCGATCGCCGCGGCGATCTCGTCCGGTTCGCCGTAGCGGCCCATCGGGACCGCAGCCTCTACGGTTCGGCGGATCGTCGGCCCGTGCAGGCCGGCGGTCTGCGGCGTCGCGACCGGACCCGGCGAGACGCTGTTGACGGCGATCCCGTACGGCGCGAGATCGACCGCGCAGGCCCTGGCGAGCGCGATGACGCCGCCCTTCGAGGCGACGTAGGCCGCGCGGTCGTTCCACGCGCGCGAGCCGCTGATCGAGCCCAGGAGCACGATGCGGCCGCGCTTGCGCGTCGCCATGCGGCGCGCGACCGCCTGCACGGCCAGGAACGTGCCCGTGAGATTGACGGCGATCACCTTCGCGAAATCCTCGGGCTCGGTGTCGAGCACGTTCCCGACGCGGCTCACGCCGGCGCTCGTCACCAGCGCATCGATAGCGCCGACCGCGGCCTCGACACGCCCGACCGCGCGTTCGATCGCGCCCGCATCGGTGACATCGGCGTCCACGCCGAGGACCGAAGGCCCGAGCTGCGACGCCGCGTCGACGGGACGGGCGGCGGCGAGATCGACGATCGCCACGCGCGCGCCCTCGTCGCGCAGGCGCCGCGCCGTCGCGAAGCCCAGGCCACTCGCGCCGCCTGTGACGAGCGCGACGCGGCCGGCGAAGCGCGCGTCAGGCATCGAGCGCGCTCTTCTTGCCCGCGAGGCCGCGGGCGCGCAGCGTGACGACCGCGATGAACAGCAGGTACATCGACAGCAGCGACCACTCCGACGCGTAGGCGCCGGTGACCCCGACGACCAGCCCGACGAGCAGCGCGGCGACGACGGCCCCCCAGAAACTGCCGACGCCGCCCAGCACGATGATCAGGAACGCCGGCACCACCGCGTCGACGCCCACGTGCGGCCGGATGCCCCAGATCGGCGCCATCACGATGCCGGCGAGCGCGGCGAGCGCGACGCCCAGCGCGAACACGTAGCGGCGCAGGCGCGCGAGGTCGATGCCGAGCGCACGCACCATCTCGCTGTCGTGCGCGCCGGCCTTGATGATCGCGCCGTAGGGCGTCTTCTCGAGGAACAGCCACAGGAGCCCGATCGCCACCGCCGCGAAGCCGCAGGCGAACAGCCGGTACGACGAGTAGATGAGGTCGCCGACGGCCACCGCGCCCGAGATGGCCGCGGGCAGCGCGAGCTGCTTCTCGGTCGAGCCGAACACCGCGCGGATGCCTTCCTCGATCACCAGCGCCGCGCCGAAGGTCAGCAGGAGCCCGTAGAGCGGGTCGCGGCCATAGGTGCGGCGGAGCGCGAGCTCCAGCACCGCCCCGAGCGCGCCGACGACGACCGGCGCGAGCGCCAGGGCGATCGCGTAGCGAACGACGACCGGGAAGCCCTTCCACGTGTCGAGCGGCAGCCAGGCGGGATCGCCGGGCGGTGACACGATCAGGAGCGCGACGTACATGCCCAGCGCGAAGAACGAGCCGTGCGCGAGGTTGATCGTCTCCATCAGGCTCACGACCAGCATGAACCCGAGCGCGATCAGCGCGAACAGCAGGCCGAGGGCGAGGCCGTTAACGAGGTGGGGCAGCAGTGCGGTCATGGCCGCCGCCATCGACCCCCGGTGTCAGACACGTGTCCGACACCGGGCGTGGGATCGGCCTCGGGCGTCAGACACGCGTCTGACACCCGAGGTCGTGCACGCGCCAACGTCACTGCTCGTAGGTCGGCGTCGCGTCGTACGTCTCGAGCTTGCACGCCAGCGGCGCCGCCGCATCGACCACGTCCTTCGGCTCGACCTGCGCCAGGATCTTGAAGATGTCGTCCTTCTCCGCCGGCGCGTCGTTGTAGGTCGCCATGTAGATGGTCTGCTGGCACTGGTGCGTGACCGGGTCGACCCACGCGTCGTAGTGCTGCAGCCGGTCGCGCGCGGTCATCTTGCGGCCCTCGAGCTTCTTGATGACCGCGATGTTGGCGGTGGTGCCGGCCTCCTCGACGCAACGCAGGAGCTCGCGCGTGGCCATGTACCCGTTCAGGTACACGTTGCCCGGCACGCGGATCGCCATACCCGGGTACTGCTTCTGGTACGCGGCGACGAACTCCTTCACGCCGGGCAGGTCGAGGCGGTAGTACCAGGTCGTGCCGAACGCGCCGAAGATCTGCTCGGGCCCGAGGCCGTAGACGTCCGGCCAGTCCTGCTGGTTGTTGATCCAGGCCATCCGCTTCTGCAGGCCCAGCTGCACGACCTGCTGGCGCAGCGCCTTGATGTCGTCGCCGCCGACCGCGGCGCCGACGACGTCGGGCTTGATCTGCTGGAGCTTGAGCAGGTAGGCCGAGAAGTCGCGCGTGTTCTGCGGAATCATCAGCTCGTCGACGATCTTCGCGCCGTTCGCCTCCGCCAGCTGGCGCGTCGCCTTCGACGTCTCGTGGCCCCACACGTAGTCGTTGGTCAGCAGCACCCAGTTCTTGCCGTTCGCGCGGATCGCGTTCTTCACGATCGCGTGCGCGAAGTTGGTGCCGTTGCCGTCCCACACGAACTTGACGCGGTGGCAATCCTTGCCGGCCTCGGTGGGCGAGCTCGAGTTGGTGTTGAAGTAGATGCAGCCGTACTTCTGCGCGACCTGCGAGATCGCGTTGGCGACGCCCGAGTGCAGGCCGCCGATCAGGAACGCCGCCTCGTTGCGCGTGATCAGGCGCTCGGCCACGCGCGAGCCGGTGGCCGGCGTCGTCTCGGTGTCCATGTGCAGCGCCTCGATGCGCCGCCCGAGCACGCCGCCCTTGTCGTTGAACTCCTTGATCGCCATCATCGCGCCGAGACGCTCCTCGCCGCCGGACGCGCCGTACTGCCCGGACGCATCCATCGTGAGGCCGATCACCAGCGGCTTGCGCGCCGCGGCCTGCGCCCAGACGTGGTTGGCCTTCCACGGGCCGAAGAACGTGGCGCCGGTGCCGGCCGCGAGCGCGGTCAGCAGCGAGCGCCGCTTCGTGCTGGTCTTCGCCGGCGGCGCCGGCGGAAGGGTGTCGTGGCTGTCGGTGCTCATCGCGGCTCCTCCTTGGACGAACGATCGGACCGGGTCGTCGGACCGGCGGGCCGGGGCCGGCGCGGGTCGTGCCGCGCTCGTTCCCGGCGACCGGCCCCTCGAGGCCGGCTACGGTTCATCCATTCCGCCGTTGGCTCCGGATGGAATGATTGTTCCACTCCGGCCGGCAAAGTCAAGGGTGCCTCAAGGGTGCCGGGCCGGGGCCTTGCCCCGGGGCTTGCGCTCCGCCAGGGCGTACCCGATCGCGATGACCAGCGCCTGCGCCGCCGTCATCGACCCCACCAGCGAGCGAAACGGCAGCGAGAAGTTGTCGCCGACGTCGAATCGCACCTTCGCGGCGGCCGCGAGCGGGCTCACCGGCGTGTCGGTGAACGCGATGACCGGGACGCCCCGCCTGTGGCATTCGCCCGCCACCTCGATCACTTCGGGCGCGTAATTGCGGAACGAGGCGGCGATCAGCAGGTCCTCCTTGCCGATCAGCGCGGCGTGGGTCTTGAGCATGCCGCCCGTGTTGTCGAGGAGCTGCGCGCGGAGCTCGAGCTGCGCCAGCGCGTAGACCATGTAGGTCGCGATCGGGAAAGCGCGGCGCTGCGCGATGACGTGGATGTTGCGCGCGCCCACCACGAGCGCGGCCGCCGCCTTGAGCGTGCGCCGGTCGAGGTGCTCGCGCAGGCGCTCGAGCTCCCCGATCGCGGAATCGATGAGAGGACGCACGAGGTCGCCCGGGTCCTCGGCGCTCGCGCGGAGCGCCTTGATGCGCTCGCGGTAGGTCGCCGAGCGCGCCACCAGCCGCTCGCGGTACACCCGCTGCATCGGCAGGTAGCCGTCGTAGCCCATCGCATTGGCGAAGCGGATGACCGCCGACGGCGGCACGTCGGCGTCGCGCGCGATCTCCGCGACCGTGGCCAGCGCCATCGCGTCCGGATTGTCGAGCGCGTAGCGCGCGAGGCCCTGCAGGCGGTTGGGCAGCTTCGGGTACGCGTCGGTGATCGCGCGGGCGAGGTCGTCGTAGCGGTTGGCGCCGACCATGCGGCTCGCTCCTTCCCGGGTCCCGTGGAACGGGGGCTGGACAACATGGAATGTTTATTCTAACGTCCGTCGCATTGGAACACGGGCGCCGCGCGCTGCCAACCCCTCCGCCATGGCCACCGTCGCCGACACCGCCGCCGCCGCCGTGCCTTCCTGGCGCCCTGCGCCCGCCGCACGCGTCCCCGTCCCGCTCGTGGTCCTCGTCGCGGTCCTCGGCACCGCGTGGTGGTGGCTGCCGAAGGTCGGCCTGTACCCGTACCTCGGCGTCGAGATCGCGATCTGGATGGTCTACGCGATGGGCTACAACCTGCTGCTCGGCCATTCGGGACTCCCGTCGTTCGGGCACGGCGCGTTCTTCGGCATCGGCGCCTACGGCTACGGGCTCGCGCAGAAGCACGTCGTCGCGAACCTGTGGCTCGACATCGGCGGCGCGGTGATCGCGGCGGTCGTCGCCGGTGCGATCGTCGCCTCGTTCATCTCGCACCGGCGCGGCATCTACTACGCGCTGCTCACGATCGCGTTCGGGCAGGTGGCCTGGTTCGTCGCGGTCAAGTGGCACTCGGTGCTCGGCGGCGAGGACGGCCTGCTCAACCTCATGCGGCTGCCCGCCGATATCGGCGTCGCGTCGTTCGACCTGAGGTCGAACGAGGCGCTGCTCGCGTTCGTGCTGGTCGCGCTGGCGCTGGTCGTCCTGCTGTGCTGGCGCATCACGCATTCGCGCTACGGGCGCGCGCTCGCCTGCATCCGCCAGAACGAGGTGCGGGCGCGCTTTCTCGGCTATCCGGTGTGGCGCTGCAAGTTCTCGGTCTTCGTCGTCTCCGCGGGCATCGCCGGGCTCGCGGGGGCGCTCTTCGCGATGGCGCAGCAGTCTGCGTATCCAAACGTGATGAGCCTGCACCAGTCGGGGCTCGTCGTGATGATGGTGCTGGTCGGCGGCGGCCTGGTGAGCTTCTGGGGGCCGATCGTGGGCGCCGCGTTCTTCATCCTCGCGCGCGACCTGCTCGGCGCCTACACCGAGACCTGGCTCTTCTGGTACGGCCTCGTGTTCATGGCGGTCGTGCTGTTCAAGCCGGAAGGGCTCGCCGGCATCGGCCGCGACGCCTCGACGTGGTGGCGCGCGCGCCGCGCGAAGGCCGCGTGACGCGATGGCGCTGTTCGAGGCGCGGGGGCTGCACAAGCGCTTCGGCGACCGGGTCGTGCTGGAGTCGATCGACCTCGCGTTCGAGCAGGGAACGCTCACCGGCATCATGGGGCCGAACGGTGCCGGCAAGACCACCTGCTTTCACTGCCTGACGGGCTTCCACCGCGCCGACCGCGGCCGCATCGTCTTCGACGGCGAGGAGATCGGCGGCCTTGCGGCCCACGAGATCGTCGCGCGTGGCGTGGCGCGCTCGTTCCAGGCGATCAGCCTGTTCGACGCCGACACGGTGCTCGACAACGTGGTCATCGCGTTGCCCGAGGTGC
>DASTCK010000178.1:0-5463 GCA_035711225.1 Casimicrobiaceae bacterium | reverse complement strand
CACCAGCACCCCGTCGGCGATCACGCGAATGCGCCCGGGCTTCTCGACGACGAACAGCCGACCGCTGCCGTCGTACGCCGGCACGATGTCCACAGGGTGATCGAGGCCGCTCGCGACGGGCGATAGCGGCACCTGCGCGGCGTGCGCGAGCGTCGCGGCCAGCATCAGCACCGCGAACAGCCCGGCAAGGATGGGGGGACGATGTCGTCGCATGGCCGGGAGGGCACGCCTCCGCCCCCCGCGGATGCGCGCCGGTGGCGTCGGGGTCAGCGCTTCAGCGCGTCGCGGATCTCGCGCAGCAGGACGACGTCTTCGGGCGGCGCCTTGGGCGCCGGCGGCGGCGCGTCGCGCTTCAGGCGGTTGATCTGCTTCACCATGATGAAGATGATCAGCGCGAGGATCACGAAGTTGATGGCGACGGTGATGAAGTTGCCGTACGCGAACAGCGGCACGCCCGCCTTGGTGAGCGCCTCGTAGGTCATCGGGCCGCTGTAGCCCGGCGGCGGGCTCGCCAGCAGGATGAACCAGTTCGAGAAGTCGAGGCCGCCGAAGATGCGGCTCACGACCGGCATGATGAGGTCCTTGACCAGCGAATCGACGATCTTGCCGAACGCCGCGCCGATGATCACGCCAACCGCGAGGTCGACGACGCTGCCCTTGACCGCGAATTCCCTGAACTCGCTCGCGAACGACATGATCGCTCCTTCACCGTGGGGGTCGCGCCGTCGCCGGCGCGTGGGTGTCTCGTTGCGGGCGCGGACGTCGCTCGTCGCTGCGCTCCCTCCTGCCGGCTAGATCGCTGCCTCGCCCGACTCGCCGGTGCGGATGCGCACCACCTGCTCGACTGCGGTCACGAAGATCTTGCCGTCGCCGATCTTGCCGGTGCGCGCCGCCTTGACGATCGCCTCGATCGCCCGCTCGACCAGGTCGTCCTGAAGGATCACCTCGACCTTGACCTTGGGCAGGAAGTCGACAACGTACTCGGCGCCCCGGTAGAGCTCGGTGTGCCCCTTCTGCCGGCCGAAGCCCTTGACCTCGGTGACGGTGAGGCCGGTGACGCCGATCTCCGAGAGCGCCTCGCGCACCTCGTCGAGCTTGAACGGCTTCACGACCGCTTCGATCTTCTTCATGGCGTCCCCTGCCTCGCGCGGGTGGCGTGCCGGCCAAGCTTACACGACGGCCGCCGCGGCGCGCTACCCGGCGCGCGGCGCCAGGTGCTCCCACTCCCGCCACGCGGAGGTGATCGGGTAGCGCCAGTCCTTGCCGAAGCCGCGCGGCGTGATCCGGATGCCGACGGCCGACTGGCGGCGCTTGTACTCGCTCACCTTGATGAGCTTGACGACGCGCGCGACCGCCTCCTCGGGCAACCCGCGCGCCACGATGTCCGCCGGGCTCAGGTCCTCCTCGACGTAGGCCTCGAGGATCGCGTCCAGCACGTCGTAGGGCGGCAGCGAGTCCTGGTCGACCTGGTCGGCCCGGAGCTCCGCCGAAGGCGGCCGCGTGATGATCCGCTCCGGGATCACGCGACCGAGCTCGTTGCGGTAGCGCGCGAGCCGGTAGACGAGGGTCTTGGCGATGTCCTTGAGCACTGCGAAGCCGCCAGCCATGTCGCCGTAGAGCGTCGCATAGCCGACCGCCATCTCGCTCTTGTTGCCGGTGGTCAGCACGATCGCGCCCGTCTTGTTCGACAGCGCCATCAGGAGCGTCCCGCGGATGCGCGCCTGGATGTTCTCCTCGGTCGCGTCGGGCGCGAGGCCGCGGAACTGCGGCTCCAGGACGTCGAGGAACGCGGTGAAGGGGCCCTCGATCGGGATCTCGTCGTAGCGAACGCCGAGCGAGCCCGCCATCTCGCGCGAATCCTCGAGGCTGATCGGCGACGTGTAGCGCGACGGCAGCATCACGGCGCGCACCTTGTCGCGACCGAGCGCGTCGACGGCGATCGCGAGCGTGATCGCCGAGTCGATGCCGCCGGACAGTCCCAGCAGCACGCCCGGGAAGCCGTTCTTGCCCACGTAGTCGCGAACGCCCATCACCAGCGCGTGCCACACGTGCGACTCGAGCCTCGCATCGAGGCTGCCGCGCACCGCGCGCGGCACGGCGCCGTCGAACGCAGCGAGCGCGACGGTCTCGTGCCACGCGGGGACCTGCTGCGCCACGGTGCCGTCCGCGGCGACGACCATCGACGCGCCGTCGAACACGAGCTCGTCCTGCCCGCCCACGCGATTCACGTAAACGACGGGCATCGCGTTCTCGCGCGCCCGCGCCGTCACCACCGCGAGCCGCGCCGCCTGCTGGCGCGTGTGGTAGGGCGAACCGTTCGGGACGACGAGCACCTGGGCGCCGGCGGCCTTCGTCTCCGCGGCGGGGCCGGGGAACCAGACGTCCTCGCAGATCACCAGGCCGACGCGCGTGCCCTCGACGTCGACGACGCACGGCGTGTCGCCCGGCGTGAAATAGCGCTGCTCGTCGAACACCGTGTAGTTCGGCAGGATGTGCTTGCGGTAGACGCATTCGACGCGCCCGTTGCGGACGAACGCGGTCGCGTTGTGCCGGCGCCCGTCGCGGCGCTCGGGGAAGCCGATCGTCACCGCGGGGCCCTCGACCGCCGCAGCGAGCGCCGCGAGCTCGCTCGCGCACGCGTCGAGGAATGCGGGCCGCAGCACGAGGTCCTCGGGCGGGTAGCCGCACAGCGAGAGCTCGGGCGTGACGACGAGCGCCGCGCCGCCGCGCCGCGCCGCCGCGACCGCGTCGAGGATGCGACGCGCGTTGCCGGGAAGATCGCCGATGACCTGGTCGAGCTGGGCCAGCGCGATGTGCATGCGAAGATGGTAGCAGACCCTCCCTGGTCGCCTCGCCCGACGCCCCGCTCCTGTCGTGTTGAGTCCGGCGCCCATCGCGGGAGACAATGCCGTCGCCTCATGCACGCCCCCGTTCCCCGCGTCGCCCCGCCGCCCCCCGTTCCGGTCTCCCCGGTCGTCCGCGACGACGTCCCGCTGTCCGAGATCGACGTCGGCGCGTGGGACGCGCTCGCCGGCGGGCATCCGTTCCTCGCGCACGCGTTCCTCGCCGCGCTCCACGAGAGCGGCTGCGCGAGCGCGCGCACCGGCTGGGCGCCGCGCTACCTGACCGCATGGTCGCGCGGCGCGCTCGTCGGCGCGCTGCCGCTCTACGCGAAGGCGCATTCGTGGGGCGAATACGTGTTCGACTGGGGCTGGGCGGATGCGTACCGGCGACACGGCCAGCGCTATTACCCGAAGCTGGTCGTCGCGGTTCCGTTCACGCCGGTGACCGGTCCGCGGGTGCTCGGCGCGGACATGGCCACCCGTCGCGCGCTCCTCGATGCCGCGCTCGCCCGCGTGTCCGACGGCACGCACTCGTCGCTGCACGTGCTGTTCGCGCCGATGGCCGAGGCGCGCGAGCTCGAGGCCGCCGGCTGGATCATGCGGCGCGGCATCCAGTTCCACTGGTCGAACCCCGGATGGCGCGACTTCGACGACTTCCTCGCGGCGTTCTCGCACGACAAGCGAAAGAAGATCCGCCAGGATCGCCGCAAGCTCGCCGAGCGAGGCGTCGCGTTCGAGCGCAAGCCCGGCGGCGCGCTCACGGCGGCCGACTGGGCATTCTTCTTCCGCTGCTACGAGGCGACCTACCGCGCGCACCATTCGACGCCGTACCTGACCCGCGAGGCGTTCGAGCGCATCGGCGCGGCGCTCGGCGATCGCATCGTCATGGTGATCGGCTCGCGCGGCGGCGCACCGCTCTGCGCCGCGCTGGACGTCACCGACGGCACCACGATGTGGGGACGCTACTGGGGCGCCGTCGATCCCGTGCCCGGCCTGCATTTCGAGGCGTGCTACTACCAGGCGATCGAGCATTGCCTCGAGCACGGCATCGCGCGCTTCGAGGGCGGCGCCCAGGGCTCGCACAAGCTCGCGCGCGGTCTCGACCCCGTGGCGACCCATTCGGCGCATGCGATCGGCGATCGGAGCTTCGCCGCCGCCATCGCCGACTTCTGCGCGCGCGAGAGCGTCGACGTGGCGGAGTCGGTGGATGAGCTGATGGAGGCGAGGCCGTTCCGCAAGACGAAGGCGGCGATGGGCGATGGGCGATAGGCGATAGGAAGACCCCAGTCCCATCGGCCATCGCCAATCCCCTATCGCCCATCGCCTATCGCCTATCGCCGCCCTTCATGATCTTCGCCTCCGACACCTTCGTCCTGCCGCTCCCGCCCGGCCACCGGTTCCCGATGCCGAAGTACGCGCGGCTGCGGGAGCGCGTCGCCGGCTTCGCGGCGCCGCTGATGCGCGTGCCGGCGGCCGCGCGGGACGACGAGCTCGCGCGCGTGCACGACCCGCGCTACATCGAGGCGGTCGCGTGCGGGACGCTCGACGAGCGCGCGCAGCGCCGCATCGGCTTCCCGTGGTCGCAGGCCATGGTCGAGCGATCGCGCCGCTCGGCCGGAGCGACGCTCGCCGCGTGCCGCAGCGCGCTCGAGCACGGCGTGGGCATCAACCTCGCCGGGGGCACGCACCACGCGCACCGCGCCTTCGGCGAGGGGTTCTGCGTGTTCAACGACGCGGCCGTCGCGGCGCGCGCGATGCAGGCCGAGCGGCGCGCGCGCCGCGTGCTCGTCGTCGACCTCGACGTCCACCAGGGCGACGGCACCGCGGCGATCTTCGCAGGCGACCGCGACGTGACGACGGTGTCGATCCACGGGCGGCAGAACTTCCCGTTCCGCAAATCGGCCAGCACGATCGACGTCGAGCTCGACGACGGGACCGGCGACGACGCCTACCTCGGCACGCTCGCGACGGTGCTGCCCCGCGCGATCGACCGGGCGCGGCCCGACCTGGCCATCTACCTGGCGGGCGCGGACCCGTTCGCCGGCGACCGCCTCGGGCGGCTCGCGCTCACCAAGGCGGGGCTCGCCGACCGCGATCGCGCCGTCCTGGCCGCGCTCGCGCGACAGGGCATCCCGGTGGCGATCGCGATGGCCGGCGGCTATGCGGAGGACGTCGACGACGTCGTCGACATCCACGCGACGACGGTCGCGCTGGCGCTCGAGCGCGTGCTCCCGGCCGGGTGCTAGCATGGCAGCGGCGTCGACCGTCGTCAGCGTCCCCATGGACCCCGCTCCCATCCTGCTCGCGCGCGACGGCCCGGTCGCCACGCTGACGCTCAACCGGCCGGAAGCACTCAACGTGCTCGACCTCGCGATGGTCGACGCACTGATCCCCGCCTGCGCCGAGGTCGCGGCGGACGATGCGATCCGCGTGCTCGTCGTCCGCGGGGCGGGCGGCCATTTCATGGCGGGCGGCGACATCCGGACCTTCGCGCGCGAATCGCACCGTCCGCCCGACGAGCGAATTCGCGGGTTCCAGCACCTCGTCGAGCGCGTGCATATCGTGGTCGAGACGCTCGCCCGGATGGACAAGCCGGCCGTCGCCCGCGTCCACGGCGCCG
>DASTCK010000177.1:0-9631 GCA_035711225.1 Casimicrobiaceae bacterium | reverse complement strand
GCGAAGCTTGCGCAGGCCGTACTCGGCCGGCGCGTCGGTCGCGGGCTCGGCCCAGGTTCCGAACAGGTGGTCCCAGAACGAGAAGATCTGCCCGAAATTGCGATCGATGAGCGGAGCGTCCGGGCTGTGGTGCTGGCGATGGAACGCCGGCGTCACGAAGACGGGGCGAAGGCGCTCGATCGCCCGCGGACAGCGCACGTTCGCGTGCTGCAACAGGAACAGCGCGTTGACGACGACGATGCGGACGACCTCGATCCACAGCGGCAGGCCGAGGGCCAGGTACAGGCCGACGCGGAACACGAGCGTGAGCGCCGTCTCGAGCGGGTGGTGGCGCGCCGCCGTGGTCATGTCGACGTGCGGGTCGCTGTGGTGCACGGCGTGGAGGAGCCACAGCGGGCGCCAGCGGTGCGCCAGGCGATGAATGGCGTACTCGTAGAGGTCGACGGCCAGGAACGCCACGACGATCTGGACGGCGATCGGCAGCCCGAGCGGCGTCAGGAGCCCGTTCGGCGGATCGAGCAGGTGCTCGCCGATGCGCAGCGTGAACGTGCCGACGGCGAGGTCGGCGAACAGGATCACCGCGGCGAGCACCCCGAAGTTCACCAGCGCGTGGCGACGCCGCGCGCGCTCGTCGGCGAACGCCTTCAGCGGCGCGCCGTCCTCCCACAGCCAGAAGAAGGCGAGGCCGCCGACGAACAGGCCGAGGTAGATCGACGTGAGGAGCGAGATGCCTGCCGGCGTCATCGCAGCGCGGCCATCGACGGGCGAAGGCTACTTGCGCTTCGAGCGGCGGATCGCCCAGCCGGCGACCCCGGCGACCAATGCGATCAGCGCGCCCAGCCCGAACTCGTCGAGCGTGGGGATCGACTGGAGGAAGTTGGCCGCGTTGAATTGCGCCAGGGCCGGGGCGGACGACAGCGCCGTCCAGGCGACGAGGGGAGCGAAGCGGCTCATGGGAATCCTTCGACGGATCGGTGGGGGCTCAAGGGTTCAGCGGCGGCCGCGACGACGTACCGCCCATCCCGCCGCGGCGGCGACGAGCGCGATCAGGACGCCCAGCCCGATCTCGTCGAGCGTGGGGACCGAGGTGAAGAACGACAGGTTGTTGGTGCCGGCCCGCGCCGGCGCAGCGAAGGCCGCGACAAGCGCGGCTGCGGGTAGCGTGCTCATCGTCGACCTCCATCCCCGCCGGTCGCTGCGGCGAACCTGCGCGCTGGTGCTCCGGGAAGCAGCCATTCAGCGCCGGCTGCGCCGGCGCACGGCCCAGCCGGCGGCAGCCGCGACGCAGGCGATCAATGCCCCCAGCCCGATCTCGTCCAGCGTGGGGACCGATTGGAAGAAGATCGAGCCGTTCTCGCCCGCCCATGCCGTGCGTGCCGTCACGGCCAGCGCCCCCACCAGCACTCGCTCGACCATGTATCCCCCCTTTGCGATGCCCGCGCTGCAAGTGTGCCGGTTCGTCCCGGCGCTGTCGACCGCGGCGCGCCCGGCGCGATGGTTCACGGCGCGCGAGGGTCGGCGCGACGACCGGGACCGGGCCCCTTCGAGGAGGACAGGATGGAGACACCGATGGAGACGATGGCAGGCGGCGATCCCCTGATCCGGCGGCTCGCCGAGGCGTGGGGCTGGGTGATGCTGCGCGGCCTCGCCGGCATCGCGTTCGGCGTGCTCGCGTTCCTGTGGCCCGCCATGACCGTCGTCGTGCTCGTGATCATGTGGGGCGCGTGGGCGTTCGTGGACGGCATCGCCGCGCTGGTCACCGCGTGGCAGGCGCGCGGGCAATCGCTGCCCGTTTGGCCGCTGGTCCTGATCGGGCTGCTCGGCGTCGCCGCGGGTCTCGTCACGCTGGTCGCGCCCGGGGTGGCGGCCACCGCGCTTCTCGCGCTGATCGGCGCCTGGGCGATCGTGACGGGGGTCTTCCAGGTCGCCCATGCAGTGCGCGTGCGCAAGTCGATCGACCACGAGTGGATGCTGATCCTGTCGGGCATCCTGTCGGTGCTGGTCGGCGTGTTCATGCTGCTCTACCCGGCCAGCGGGGCGCTCGCGATCGTGTGGTTGCTCGCGGCGTGGAGCATCGTGTCGGGCGTGATGCTGGTAAGCCTGGCGCTCAGGCTGCGCAAGCGCCGGGCGACCAGCGCCTAGGCGCGCCCCCGCCGCCTCGCGCGGCGCACGAAGCGGCGGGGATCGACGGCGGCCGCGAGGTCGGTCTCGACCGGCAACGGCCCGCCATCCACCTGCGCTGCCAGCAGGTCGCCGGCGAGCGCCGCCCACGTCAGGCCACGCGAGCCGAACGCGCCGATCGCGAAGAGGCCGGCCAGCGGCGCGACTTCTTCCGGGCCGGCGGGCGTGGCGGCGAGGTCGGGGAGGGGGCCGATCAGCGGCATGCGGTCCGGCACGACGGCGCGGAACCCGACGCCTCCCCGCAGCGCGGCGGCCTCGACGTCGACGCGAAGGCCGGGCGCGAGCGCGGCGAGCCGCGTCAGGTTGCCCTGATGCGAAGCCAGGTCGGGCGCGGGGTCGGTCGACCCGGTGTCGTACGAGCTGCCGACCACTACGCTGCCGTCGATCGGCGGCAGGACGTAGCCCTGGCCGATCACCACGGCGCGCGGTGCGTCGATCGCCGCCGCCGGCAGGTAGCTCACCTGACCGCGCACGCTCGCGAGCGTCGCACCGAACGGGGCCAGGCGCGCGAGGTCGGCGGCGTTGGCGAGGACGACGACCGGCGCGGACGCGATCGCGCCGCCGTCGTCCGCGTGGGCGCTCCAGCCCGACGCAGCGCGACGGAGTGCGGCGACGCGCCGCCCGCCCGCGAACATCGCACCAGGCGTCGCCAGCGCCTCATCGCACCAGGCGCGAACGAGCGACGGAGCACAGGCCCAGCCCCCGTCCGGGTACCACACGCCTTGCCGCCCGACGGCGAGGCCGGCTCGCTCGGCGCCTTCGCGGACGTCCACCGGGGCGGCGTACCAGCCGGGCCACGCCTCCGCGTCGAACGGTGCCGCCTTCGGCTCGACGTGGCGCATGAGCTGCAGCACGCCGCAACGCGACCAGTCGACGCTGCGCCCGCTCCGCGCGAGCTGCTCCCAGCCATCGAGCGCGTGCAGGAAGGCCGCGCGCGACAGTCGCGCGAGCAGGCTGTCGTCGCGCGTGACCAGCGGATGGAAGGTCCCGGCGAAGAGCGATGACGCGCCGGAGGCGGGCGCCGCGGCGGCGTCGACGATCGTGATTCGCCAGCCGCGCCGGGCGAGCGCCGCGGACGCCGACGCGCCGGCGAGCCCGGCGCCCACGACGATGGCGTGGCGCTCGCGCGGCTCGAGGTCGGGGATGGCGCCGGGCGCGGCGCGGTGAGGCGCGAAGCGTCCCACCAGCATGTCGCGCTTGGGGCCGAAGCCGGGACGCCGCTCGACGTCGAAGCCCGCGGCGCCCAGCGCGTCGCGCACCGTCCGCGACGCGGACCAGGTCGCGCAGGTCGTGCCCGCGTGCGCACGGCGCGCGACGCCGCGCATCACGCGCTCGCTCCACATCTCCGGATTGCGGTCCGGCGCGAAGCCGTCGAGATAGACCGCGTCCGCGCGAGCGTCGAGCCGTCGCAGCGCGTTCTCGACCTCGTCGTAGACGATCGTCAACCGGACGCTGCCGCCGTCGAACGCGCGCCCGTGCGTGCCGGGCAGTGCAGCAGGCCAGCGCGCACGAAGGTCGCGCGCGAGCGGAGCGAGGTCGCCGAGCCGGGACAGCATCCGCTCGAGGTCGGCGGCGAGGACCGGATGGCGGTCGATCGCGACGTAATGGAGCTGGGAGGGGCGGTGCGGATCGTCGCGCCAGGCCCGCCACGTCGCGAGGAAGTTGACACCGAGCCCGAGGCCCAGCTCGAGGATCGTGAACGCGCGCCGGCCGGCCCAGCGCTGCGGGAGGCCGTTGCCCGCGAGGAAGACGTGGCGCGCCTGGCCGGGACCCGACGCAGCGCTGTGGTAGACGTCGCCGTAGCGCGGTGCGAAAGGCGTGCCGTCCGCCGAGACCTCGAGCTCCGCCGGCGTGAGGCGCGGCATCGGGGCGCGTCGGCGCCGGGCGCGTCAGCGGGCCCGCGCCGCGTCGTCGCGGATCGCGTCGAGCGACGCGTTCATCGTGAGGGCCTGCGGATCCGCCCTCACGTGCAGCAGCGTCGGGCCGCGCCTGTCGAGCGCGCGCTCGAACGCGGGCGCGAACGCCCCGGTCGTCGCGATCGTCTCGCCTTGTGCGCCGTACGCTCGCGCGAGCGCCGCGAAATCCGGGTTGACGAGATCGGTGCCCGACACGCGGCCCGGGTAGTTCCGTTCCTGGTGCATGCGGATCGTGCCGTACATGCCGTTGTCGATCACGACGAACACGATGCCGAGCCCGTACGCCACCGCGGTGGCGAGCTCCTGGCCGTTCATCAGGAAGCACCCGTCGCCGTTCCACGAGACGACGGTCGCGCGAGGCCGCACGAGCTTCGCGGCCACGGCCGCGGGGACGCCGTACCCCATCGATCCCGCGTAGGGCGCGAGCTGCGTCCCGGGGCGGCGGTGCCGGTAGATGCGGTGCAGCCAGGTCGTGTAGTTGCCCGCGCCGTTGGTGAGGATCGCATCGTCGGGCATCCGCTCGTCCAGCCAGCGCACGATCGACCACAGGTCGACCGCTCCGGGCACCGGACGCGGCGCGCGCCAGCTCTCGTAGGCCGCGTGCGCGTCGACCGGCGACGACGACCACGCGACGGCGGCGCGCGGGCCCTTGAGCGAGAGCATCGCGTGCAGGAACGCGCCGGGCGTCGCGCATAGGCCGACCGTCGCGTGGTAGACGCGCCCGATCTCCTCGGGACCGGGGTGCACGTGCACCAGCGCCTGCTTCGGCACGGGCGCATCGAGGAGGGTGTAGCCGGACGTCGTCATCTCGCCCAGGCGCTCGCCCACCGCGATCAGCAGGTCCGCGTCGCGCACGCGCCGCGCGAGCGCGGGATTGGCGCCGATGCCGAGGTCTCCCGCGTAATGCGGGTCGCGCGCGTCGAACAGGTCCTGCCGCCGAAACGCGCACGCGACCGGAAGCGACCACCGCTGCGCGAGCGTCGCGAGCGCGCGGCACGCATCGTCGTCCCAGCGGCTGCCCCCGGCCAGGAGCAGCGGGGAACGTGCGCGCTCGAGCAGCGCGTGCGCGCGCGCGACCTGAGCTGCGTCCGCCGCCGCGGGCGGCGCTTCCACGCGCGGCGCATCGCCCACGCTGGCCTGCGCGGCCAGCATGTCCTCGGGCAACGCGAGGACGACCGGGCCGGGACGCCCGGACATCGCCACGCTCCACGCCTGGGCGACGTACTCGGGAATGCGCTCGGCGCGGTCGATCTGCGCCGCCCATTTCGCGACGGCGCCGAACATGCGTCGGTAGTCGACCTCCTGGAAGGCCTCGCGGTCGACCATGTCGCCGCCGACCTGGCCCACCAGCAGCACCATCGGCGTCGAGTCCTGGCGCGCGACGTGCACGCCGATCGAGGCGTTGGTCGCCCCTGGTCCCCGCGTGACGATCGCGACGCCCGGGCGGCCGGTCAGCTTGCCCGTGGCCTCGGCCATGTACGCCGCGCCGCCTTCCTGCCGGCAGACGACGAAGGCGAGCCGGTCGCGCACGTCGACGAGTGCATCGAGCACCGGCAGGTAGCTCTCGCCGGGGACGCCGTACAGGTGCGTGACGCCCTGGGCGACGAGGCTCGCGACGAGGATCTCGCCGCCGGAGCGTGGTTGCATCGGAAGCCGCTCGATGGGGGAGCGCGGATTCTACGCGATCGAGGAGGCAATCTTGCCTATAATCCGCGAGCCGTCGGGCTCCCCCCGGCCGCCGCCCGATGATCGTCCAGCCCGAGACCCTCCACGACGCGATCCTGTTCGCGACGGTCGCGCTCGGCGTCGTGCTGGTCTCGTTCCTGTTCCCGCCCGAGCGCCGCAAGGGGATGCTCGCGATGGCCATCGTGGCGACGATCGGCGTCGCGCTCCTGTGGACGCACATGCGCTACCAGGGGATGCTGGGGTCGCCGACCATCACCGTGATCGTGCGCGAGCTGCTGCTGTTCGTGATCGCGTTCGCCGTGATCCGCGTGTTCATGATCTTCGTGCTCTCGGGGCTGCTCGCGCGTTTCGCGGTGCCGCGGATCCTCTCCGAGTTCCTGCTCGTCATCCTGATCGTCGTCTACGCGCTGGTCCGCCTGAGCGCGGTGGGCGTGAACCTCGCCGGCATCGTCACGACCTCCGCGGTGCTGACCGGCGCGCTCGCGTTCTCCGCGCAGGCGACGCTCGGCAACCTGTGGGCGGGCATCTCGCTGCAGCTCGAGAACACCGTGCGCCTCGGCGACTGGGTCAAGGTCGGCAACGAGGTGGGACAGGTCGTGAGCATCCGCTGGCGCTCGATGGCGATCGCGACGAACAACAACGAGACGATCGTGATCCCGAACTCGGTGCTGATGAACGGGAACGTGATCGTGCTCGGCCGCCGCGGCGACGAGCGCGCGGTGTGGCGGCGGAGCGTCAACTTCCAGGTCGACTACGACTACACGCCCGCGCGCGTG
Source organism: Casimicrobiaceae bacterium (assembly GCA_035711225.1). Taxonomy (GTDB): domain Bacteria; phylum Pseudomonadota; class Gammaproteobacteria; order Burkholderiales; family Casimicrobiaceae; genus VBCG01. The sequence continues at coordinate 3,072 of DASTCK010000177.1, read as the reverse complement.
TGCGCGGAGGTGACCGAAGCGCTCGCCCGAGCCGAGATCGCGAACGTGGCGCGCGATCCCATCCCGACGTGCCTGTGCGACTCGTACAAGGACAGCGGCGCCGAATACGCGATCGTCTACTTCGTGATCGACCCGAAGCGGGAATGGATGACCCGGTCCGACATCCTGGTGCACGTGTACGCCGCGCTGGTCCGCACGGGGATGCCGATCCCGTACCCGCGCCAGGTCGTCGAGCTGATCCGCGACGAGACCGGGCGCCACCGGCGCGAGGATTTCGCGCGGAAGCGCGCCGCCCTCGACCACGCCGAGCTGTTCGCCTCGCTGACGCCGCAGGAGAAGGACGCGCTCGCCGTCGAGCTCCGCACCGCGCCGTTCGTGAGCGACGACATCGTCTTCCGCGAGGGGGAGAAGGCGGATTCGCTGTACATCCTGGCGCGCGGCCAGGTGCACGTCGTGCGCGACTCGCCCGACGGCACGACGCGCAACACGTTCGCGACGCTCGATGCGCCCGCCTACTTCGGCGAGATGGGCCTGCTGCTCGGCGCGCCGCGCGGCGCGACCGTGGTGGCGTCGGGCGACGTCATGACCTTCCAGCTCGACCGCAAGGGCTTCGACACGATCCTGCAGGCCCGGCCGGAGATCGCGATGGCGATGTCCGAGGTGCTAGCGCAGCGCCAGGCGGCCAACGTCGCGATGCTCCAGGCCCTCGATGCCGAGCAGCGCGCGCGCCATGCTTCGGGCGCGGCGAGCGAGTTCGTGCGCAAGATCCGGGATTTCTTCGGGTTGAAGGCCTGAAACGCACGGAGCCGGAGCAGGGACAGGGGGCCGCGCGTGCCGCAGGAGCCGCCGGCTCGAGAACCGCGACACCCTGCCTCCCGCGTGACCTTTCGCGCTCCCGGGCTTCGCCTGCCGCGCCTCATCGCCCGGCGACGACATCCTCCCGCGAGATCGCGAAGACCGCGTCGTCGCTGCCGGCGGTCGTGAGCCACACGAGCGGCATGCGCGGGAACGCTGCCTCGACGGCGGCCCGCCCGTGGCCGACCTCGACGACGAGCAGCCCCCCGGGGTTCAGGAAGCGCGGCGCGTCCCTGACGATGCCGCGGACCGCATCGAGCCCATCCTCGCCGCCGGCGAGCGCCATCGCAGGCTCGTGCCGGTGCTCGGGCGGCAGCGCCTCCATCGAGCGGTCGGTGACGTAGGGAGGATTGCTGATCACGAGGTCGTAGCTCTTCTCGACGAGGTTTGCGTAGAGGTCCGAGCGGATCAGGTTGATGCGCCCGGCGAGACCGTAGTCGGCGACGTTGCGTTGCGCGACGGCGAGGGCGTCCGACGAAAGGTCGACCGCGTCGATGTCCGCCTCCGGGTACGCGTGCGCCAGCAGGATCGCGAGGCACCCGGAGCCGGTGCACATGTCGAGCGCGCTCCGGATCGCGGCGGGATCCGGGATCCACGGCTCGAGGCCGTCCGGAAGCAGCTCGGCGATGAAAGAGCGCGGGATGATGACGCGCTCGTCGACGTAGAAGCGGAACTCGCCGAGCCACGCTTCGCGCGTCAGGTAGGCGGCCGGCACGCGCGCGTCGATGCGCCGCGCGAGAACCTCTCCTACGCGCACGCGCTCGGCCTGCGTGAGCCGTGCGTCGAGGAAGGGCTCGAGCCGGTCCTGCGGGAGCGACAACGCGTGCAGCAACAGGTAGGCGGCCTCGTCCCACGCGTTGGTCGTGCCGTGGCCGAAGGCGATCCCCGCTTCGGAAAAGCGCGTCACCGCCCACCGCAGCCAGTCGCGGACCGTTTCCAGCTCGTGGACGGGCGCGGACATGGGCGGTGCGGCTACGCCACGAGGAGCCGCTCGAGCACGCCTCGGTAGACCTGCGACAGCGCCTCGAGGTCGGCGATCGCCACGCGCTCGTCGACCTTGTGGATCGTCGCGTTCACCGGGCCCACCTCGACCAGCTCGCGGCAGACCGACGCGATGAAGCGCCCATCCGACGTGCCCCCGGTGCACGAGAGCTCGGGGACCACGCCGTTCACGGCATGGACCGCAGCGCTCACGACGTCGACGAGGCGCCCGCGCGGCGTCAGGAACGGCTTGCCCTCGGGCAGGAAGCGCAGCGCGTACTCGAGCCCGTGGCGCTGCAGGACTGCCTCGAGCCGCGCGACCAGCGACTCGCGGGTGCTCTCGGTGGAGTAGCGCCAGTTGAACGTGAGCTCGAGCGAGCCGGGCACGACGTTGACCGCGCCGGTGCCCGCGTGCACGTTGCTGCACTGGAACGTGGTCGGCGGGAAATAGTCGTTGCCGCCGTCCCAGCGGATCGACGCCAGCTCCGCGATCGCGGGGGCGACCAGGTGGATCGGGTTCCGGGCCAGGTGCGGGTAGGCGACGTGACCCTGCACGCCGCGCACCGTGAGCACGCCCGACAGCGTGCCGCGCCGGCCGTTCTTGATCATGTCGCCGAGGCGCTCGACCGACGAGGGCTCGCCGACGATGCAGTAGTCGATGGTCTCGCCGCGGGCCGCGAGCGCCTCGACCACCTTGACGGTGCCGTCAAGGTTGAGCGGACCTTCCTCGTCCGACGTGAGCAGCAGCGCGATCGATCCCGTCGCGCGCGGATGCGCCGCGACGAACGCCTCGATCGCGGTGACGAACGCCGCGAGCGAGCCCTTCATGTCGGCGGTGCCGCGGCCGTAGAGATACCCGTCGCGCTCGATCGGCTCGAACGGGTCGCCCGACCACGCTTCGCGCGGGCCGGTCGGCACGACGTCGGTGTGGCCGGCGAAGCAGACGAGCGGGGCGGCCGCGCCGCGCCGTGCCCACAGGTTGGTGACGCCGCCGGAGGCGATCGTCTCGGACGCGAATCCCAGCGGCGCGAGACGCTCCGCGATCAGCTTCTGGCAACCGCCGTCGTCGGGCGTGACCGAAGGCCGCGCGACGAGCTCGCGCGTCAGCGCGAGCGTGGGACGGGCGCGCGTGTCCATGCGCGCGATGGTAGCAGGGCTGACGGCGGCGATGGGCGATGGGCGAAAGGAGGTCGAGTTCCGCTCGCCGGCAGGTTCCGTTGCGAACTTGACGAGTTG